>DASYAX010000185.1:0-14780 GCA_036501045.1 Bryobacteraceae bacterium | reverse complement strand
CCGGATCTGCGAGCCCTGCATCACCTTCCGCAAATCCCCCAAAACACTTTGCGTATACAGTGTCTGGTAATTCAGCCCGCCTGGATCTTCATCCACTTCCATCAAGTTGCCCAGCGCACCCGTATAGCTCCGCCGCGCGTGTAGCGCCGCATCGGTGACCGTCGTCGCATTACCTAGGTAACTGGTGGTGACCGTTGCCTGATCGGGCGTCGTCACGCTGGTGGTTCTCCGCAGCGAATCGTAGCCAAAGACGGTCCGATAATTCAAGCCATCGCCCGGGGACCATTCCTATCCTGAATGGAGGTGACGTGTCACTACGAAGCCGGTGCGTAGCACCGTCCGGGCTGTCGCCTCGCCTAGAGCGCTTTCTCAAGATGAAGATCAAATTCCCACGAGGATGGGAATGGAATAGTTTCGGGATCAAACTGCAGCTCTGCAGAAGTTGGCAAACCCGACACAACCCCAAACAGTTCGCCCAGAAAATCGACTCCCTTGGCGGTCACATGTGAATGCCAAGTACGGGCAAACGCGTTTGTCCTCGCAATTGACTTGATGAAACCCACTACTTCATCGCGAGACGATTGCTCAGCCGCGATCGCCTGCTCATCCCAGTTCGAAACCCGCAGCGTTCGCGCCTTCTCTTCACTTCGTCGGTCATGTCCTGAGCACTCTTGCCTCACGGATTCAAGAGCCGATCCGATCGCGGTATCTACCGTCGAACCCGCCGGAGAGTACACGGCCATCCTCCAGAGAAACTCAGATGCCCTGTCGCTTCCGCCACCTATGAAAACCGACCGTTTCCACCATAGGAGATGATCGAGCGCTTGGCGTCCAAACCTGTCCTCGTAGCCACGCAGTCTCGCGTAAACTTTCGGGCGCGGGTCCGAACCGTAGGTTGGCAAGTCCGCGATGGGATCGATGCCCGAGCGAATGTAGTCAAGGGAACTCCGGCTGAGCTGATCGAGCCAGAGCTCACTCCGAAATTCGGCGGTCAAGTCCAAGCTGAGGAGCCACCAAAGGCGGCTCCATTCTAGAGCGGTTTCTATTGTCATGAGCGTCTTACGGGACGAGGGCGAACTCTAAGGGCAGCAGCTCTGGCGCAAGTATCGCCGTCCCGCCGACGATAATCACACCGGCACCGACAGCCGCGTACTTCACCCACGGACGACTAGGCGTAATCGCTGGCGCTTGCCGAGTTGCGAAATGCCAAGCGTCACCCGGAACTCCGGGCGTGCCGCCGCACCCGTTCGTGTTGAATTCGTTTAGCAGATTCTGCAAATTAGTTCGCCTATTTGTAATCTGCTGGACGTGCCCTGCTCGAGAGAACGGCCCGAACAAGGGTAAAGGTTGGGCATTCTCGCCGTACTCTTGGAAGCGACGAGCGAGCTCATTCCGGACATCGTTTATGTCATTTGCGATGTCGGAGCATGAGCGTTGCGTCGAGAATGGAACAATGGCAATCGGGTTCCCGGTCTTTGGGGGTTGCTGTGGATTCTGTTGCTGTCCACCTCCTTCGCCTCCATCACTATTGCCGGGTTGGCCCCCGGGCGGCCCGCCGCCAATCGTCACCGGCGGAGGTATGCAGCCCTCTGTTCCCTCCGCTACGCAGCCAGGATAGCCGCCGCCAATTCCCTCGGTCAAACTAATGCCAGCACCAATTCCGTACTCCCTCGCGTTGCCGCTTGTTGAGACGTAGCCGGATATCGCTGTTCCACCCGAGTAACTCACAGATCGATTGCTATTGCTTGATCCATAGACAAAACCCGTGGAGATTTGAGCAGATGCAACACCATTCCATCTAAGCTGAAATCCGCCGCTAGCCGAGAAACTTGTCAGTCCCGTCTTATAGTCGAGCGATGTCTGAAGTGAACCTTGTGTAGAACCAATCGCGCCTAGACCGCCACTCACAGTGATAGTTCTTGCATCCGGTATGGCAGAGCAGAACAGATTCTTCGTCTTTGCGAGAATCCCGTTCTTTGGGGGCGCACTCGGTGGAGTACTCGCTGTCGTTCCCCCACCTCCACTGCTAGCTCCCGCACCGGCCCCTGCGCTTCCCCCGGGAGGCCCCCCGCCGATCGTCGCCGGCGGAGGGATACAATCCTCGGTTCCATAATACCGCCGCCCTCCTGGTTATCCCGGATGAAAATTATCGTGCCCGTCCGGATGCTGCGTTATCCTTTGCCGTGAATTCGTACCGCGACGATTTCGAAGCGGGGCGCGGAATCGACGGCCAGGTCGGTCTTTAGAAACAGCTCAAAGTAGGGAATCCGAGCGCCTTTGGCGAGCGATAAGCGGTCGCGCAATTGGGAAATCCATTCGTTCGAGGTCACCAATTCCTGGCCGGCTTCCGCCGAGGAGAGATCGGTGCCTTCGAGGATTAGAACCGAACCGATATTGTTCAGGTTGGGAACATAGGCGACGCGGCAATAGCCTCGCCGGTCCCATTGCACGCGATAAAGCGCCTCTTCGCCCGGGCGCGGTTTCATGTTGCGGAAGTAACCGAAGTGATGCTCGTCGTCGTAGCCGTATTGAAAGTTGAGCCGGTCTTCAAAGAAGCGCATCCAAGGGTCGGCTCGCATGTTGCCGCCGAGGATGATGTTCTTGTTCTCGAGATCGCGCGCCTCGAAGTCGCGGGCGAACACCAGGTTGAGACCGATGTTGTCGCGGGCGGCGATCACGCCGATGTTGTGCGCCGCCAACGTCTCGCTAAAGCTGGTGTAGTGATGCACCATCGCCATTTGGGCCATGGACCGGCGGGCCGGGTCGGCGATGGGCTGCGCGAGCAGCGACCATTGACGCGCCTGGTATTCGGGGAGCGTGATATTGCGCTCCAGCATCTCCTGATAGAGCGAGAGACTGCTGTCGGCCACCACCACTTCGGTCGGCAAGCGATTGCGGAACATTTGAATCCAGAAGGAATCCACCGGGTTCGGGCGGGCTTCGGCCGCGCGGGAGCGCATCAGCCAGCCCAAACCGATGCCCGCCACAAGAATTGTCAGGGCCGCGATCCAGCGGCGAACAGGCGATAGCCAAGGCTTCGCCGGCGCGGCGGGTTCCGCGGCAATCGGCACGGCCACCGGCTCGCTTGTGGTACGAACCGTGAATTCGGGTGTGTAGGCTCCTCGCGGAATCTCCAGCACCATCGGCTCGCCCGCGCCTTCGGTCTCGAAGTATTCCTTCAGCCGCTTGCGCAGTTGAAACATGTGAACGCGAACGATGGTGTCCTCGCTCGTGTCGTATTCGTTGGACCGTTCAAAAACGGCCGCGCCGATTTCCTGCTCGTGGAGGGTGTCTTGCGGGTGGAGCAGCGCCCATTCGGTGGTAAAGAGCAGGAGCCGTTGCAGACGCCGCGAGCGGCGCAGCTTTACGCTCGAGGCAACACGCTTGGCGAGCTGCCAGCGGGGATCGCCGGTGAGTATCTCCGCTGAGCCGGCCGGCTTGACCGGTTCGGTTGCCAAGATTTTTGCCCCCAGAGCGTCGAGCCCTCCTAAGCGGCGATTTTATCATTCGCCCGCGCGATGGTAACGTGCTTCAATGACTTAGAGAAGCGTTAACGATTTGATAATTTTTTGTGAATTCACTGGATGCGGATGCGCTTTCA
Organism: Bryobacteraceae bacterium; assembly: GCA_036501045.1. Lineage (GTDB taxonomy): Bacteria > Acidobacteriota > Terriglobia > Bryobacterales > Bryobacteraceae > Bog-105. Next base: position 11,179 of record DASYAX010000185.1, on the reverse strand, counting down.
GTTCGATACTGGCAAATCGACGGTACATTTCGTTTCAGGACTCCGAATGATCCCCTTTTGTTCTTCGGCGCATCGTTTGCGCCTGCTTTGTGTAGTGCTGCTCATCGTGGCGGCAAGTGGTTTGGGCCAGGAATCGCGCGGAACGATCACCGGCCACGTCAGCGACGTGACGGGCGCCGGGCTTCCCGATGCCGCAGTGCTGATCGTCAACACGCAGACTCAGACCGAATTCCACGCCAAAACCAACGACGCGGGTCTGTTTACCGTGCCGTTCCTGGTTCCCGGGACCTATAACGTTTCGGTGGAGCACCCCGGATTCAAAAAGCTGACGCGCAACAACGTCCAGCTTCAGGTGGATGACACGGTGGCGCTCAATCTGCCCATGGTGCTGGGCGATGTGGCGCAGAGCGTAGAGGTCACGGGCGCCGCGCCGCTGCTGCAAACCGCCGACTCTTCGCTAGGCCAAGTCGTGGATTCGCACCAGATGGTGGAACTGCCGAACCCCTCCGGCAACCCGGCCGAATTCGTTACTTTGACGCCGGGCGTCACCAACCTCAGCATCGCGGTACACAAAGCGGCCTTCAATTCCGGCACTTCGTCGTTCATGGTGAATGGCAATACTTCGCAATCGAACGAGTTTGCTATTGACGGCGTGCCCAATACGTTCGCCTCGGGAACCGCGCCCCGCATCGCGTTTTCGGCGCCGCAATCGGCCATCAGCGAGTTTAAAGTAATGACCACGTTCTACGACGCGGCCATGGGACACACGCCAGGCGCCATCATCAACGTGACGACGACGAGCGGCACCAACCAGTTTCACGGCGAATTGCACGAATATTTCGGTGCGAGCGCGCTCAACGCGAACGATTTTTTCAGCAACCTGTCGGGTCAGAAGAAAACCGTATGGCGGGATAACCGTTATGGCGGCGCAATCAGCGGCCCGGTTTACATCCCCAAGGTCTACGATGGACGCAACAAGACATTTTTTTCCTACGTGTATGAAGGGAATAAATGGGGCGTTCCCTACATCCTGACGATGACTGTGCCGACCGCGGCCGAGCGCACGGGCGACCTCTCCGCGCTGATGAAGCTGGGCTCTCAGTATCAGATTTACGATCCCTACTCGACAGTCGCGGCCGGGAACGGCCAATACGTCCGAACACCCGTTCCGGGAAACATTATTCCCGCCAGCAAGCTGAACCCGGTTTCACTGAACATCGCCAATTATTGGGCGAACCCAACGCTCCCGGGCCGCGCCGACGGCACCAATAACGATGTGCTGACGACGGCAAGCAGCGAAAACTACCACGTGAACTTCCTGCGCATCGACCACTATTTCAGCGATCGGGACCGGGCCTTCCTGCGAATCGACCAGGATTGGTGGCAGGAGAGCAAGGCCGATAGCTGGGAGTACAACAACCTATCTACCGGGCTGTATTTGCACCGTATCAATCGCGGATTGGCGCTCGATAACGTCTTTGTGATGTCGGCGTCGTCCATCCTGGATCTGCGCTATGGCCTCACGCAGCAGGAATTTCCGGAAAACCGCCGCAGCGCGGGTTTCGATCTCTCGTCGCTCGGCTATTCACCGAGCCTGACGTCATTGGTTTCGAATCCTGCACTCGCCACGTTCCCCTATATGAGTTTTACGTCCTTTTCCGGCTTCGGAAACTGGGAAACGGGCGACGGCACCAACACGGGTCTCGTTCACGATGTAAACGGAACGGTCTCTTCGCTGCATGGCGCTCACAGCCTGCGATTTGGCGGCGATTTTCGAAACTATCGCGCGTTCCAGAACCGCTATCCCTACGATGTATCGCCCGTTTTGACCTTCAATGGCTCCTATACGAACGCCGCTAGCAACGCTACCACCGCGCCAATCGGGCAGGATCTCGCTTCCTTCCTCTACGGCATCCCCACGGGAGGCAGCATGCAGCGGACGGCCAGCTATGCGGACCAGGAATTGTTCTTCGCGGCCTTCTTCCAGGACGATTGGAAAGTCAATTCGAAACTGACGCTGAACCTGGGCATGCGCATCGAGCACGAGACGCCGATTACGGAGCGATTCAATCGCGCGATCCAAGGCTTCGAGGGAACGGCGACGAATCCTATCGCCGCGACGGCGCTGGCGAATTACGCCGCTCACCCGGTTTCCGGCATTCCGCTCAGTGCGTTTCAAGTCTTGGGCGGGTTGAATTTCGTGGGCGGCGCAAATGGGCGCGATCTATGGTCGGGTCAAGCGATGGAATACTTGCCGCGCATCGGCTTGGCGTATCAGGTGGCGCCGAAGACCGTAATTCGCGCGGGCTATGGCATTTTTTATGACACCTTGGGCACCAATCGCTCGCCGGCCATTCAAACCGGCTTTACGGCCGCTACGCCGCTCGTCACAACCTACAATAACGGACTCGATTATTCGGCGACCATGGCGAATCCGTTTCCGAACGGCCTGATTTCGCCCACCGGGAGCAGCTTGGGCCTCGCCACGGCGCTCGGCCAAAATCTGACCGTCTATCCCAAAAATCGTCTTCAACCCTACGCCCAGCGTTGGTCCTTCGACCTGGAGCAACAACTACCGGGAGCGTTTCTGGTCGACCTTTCCTATGTAGGGAATCACTCGGTGCGGCTGCCGATTGTGCGGCAGCTCAACGCCACGCCGAACGCCTTCCTTAGCACGAGCAATGTTCGCGATCAAGCCACGATCAACTATCTGACGGCAGCCTTCCCGAGCCCCTTCGCCGGCATTAACAGCACGTATACTTCCACCATCAGCCGCGCCACGCTGCTCGAGCCGTTTCCGGAATTCGGCACTATCGGCGAGACGGAATCGCTGGGGTACTCAAACTATGAATCGCTACAGGTGCAGGTGACCAAGCGATTTACCCAAGGTTATTTGCTCAAGGGATCGTACACCTTTTCGAAACTTATGGATGCGACGGCGTTCCTGAACTCAGGCGATTTAAATCCCTGGTATGGGATCAGCACCTACGATCGTCCCAACATTCTGACCATTGACGGCGTGTGGGAATTACCGTTCGGCAAGGGCCACGCCTTGGCCTCCACATTACCCGCCTGGGCGAACGCGGCGGTCGGTGGATGGGAACTCGCGGGGAGCATAGTCAGTCAAAGCGGCGATCCGCTGACCTGGGGCAATATTATTTTCAACGGCAACATTAACGACATCAATCTCTCCGGATCGGAGCGCTCCGTGAGCCGGTGGTTTAACACCAGCGCGGGCTTTGTAACCAGTTCCTCGGCGCAGCTTGCCGATAATGTGCGAACGTTTCCGCTACGCTTTGCCGGAGTGCGTGGTCCCGGCATTGTGCAAGTCAACATGTCGGTCTCGAAGAGCTTCCCGATCCACGAGCGGCTGAACCTGGTGCTGCGCGGCGACGCTTTCAACGCTTTGAATCACGCTAACTTTACCGATCCGAACCTCACGGTCACCAGCGGCGGCTTCGGCCAGATCACCAACATCAACGGCTACTCCCGCGAAGTCCAAGTATCGGCAAAGCTGCGATTCTGATCGCTCGCGAACCGATAGACTCCAGGGGAGGAGAACGCGATGAGAACGATACCTCTCTTTCTAATGGGCTGCTCGCTCGTCTGTGGAGCCGCGGACCGCTTCGATACGGGCGCGGTGGATGCTGCTGCGGCGGGGATGAGCGCCGAACGGCTAGCGATGATTCCCTCCCGGATGAAGGAATTCGTCGAAGAGGGCAAGACCGCCGGCGTGGTGACGATTGTGGCGAGACGCGGGCACGTGGCAAGCTTCGAGGCGGTGGGCTATCAGGATCTGGAAAGCAAGAAACCGATGCGCAAGGACGTACTGTTCCGCATCGCGTCTTTGACCAAGCCGGTTACTTGCGCGGCCATCATGATCCTGGTGGACGAGGGCCGGGTGGCACTGGTAGATCCGGTGGAAAAATATCTGCCGGAGTATGCCGGGCTGAAGCTGAATCCGTGCGGCGCCCGTTCCGGCTATGACTGCCAGGCGGTTATGCCGTCGCGGCCGATCAACCTCGAAGACCTGATGACGCATACTTCGGGATTGCCGAGCTCGGTGAGTTCCGGCCCGGGGGCCGCTCCGCAAACGCTCGCGGAGTTAGTGGCGCGGGGCGCTAAGAGCCAGTTACTCTTTGAACCGGGCACGCAGTGGAATTACAGTAACATCGGGATCGACATACTCGGACGGATTGTCGAAGTCGTCGCCAAGGAGCCTTTCGACCGGTTCTTGCGCGAGAGGATCTTCGAGCCGCTGGCGATGAACGACACGTTCTTCTTTGTCCCCGAAGCGAAGCGGGACCGGATGGCGTCGCTCTACACTTACACGGACGGCAAGCTGAAACGCGTGAACGCGGAGTGGGGCACGGCGAGCAAGATTCCAGTGCCCGCGGGCGGCCTGGTCTCTACCGCCAGCGACATGCTGCGCTTCAACGAGATGATGCGTAACAAAGGAACGCTCGATGGCCACCGCGTCTTATCGAGCGCGGCCGCGGATCTGATGACGATCTCGCACACCGGCGACATGCAGGCGGGATGGGCTCCGGGCGTGGGACACGGCTTCGGCTACGAGGTGGTTCGCGATGCCGAAGGCATGTTCCGCTATAACTCGCTGGGCAGCTACGTCAAGGGCGGCGCTTACCGTACGTATGAATGGGTGGACCCGAAGAAAGACTTGACGGGCGTGATCATGATGCAGCTCACGAACGGCGGCGGCGACGTGGCGCCCGAGATCAGCGCGTTCATGGAAATCAGCGCGGCGGCGATTGAGACGCGTTGATTAATGCGGCTCGTTGAGGCTCGGCTGGTAGGCCGGCAGCACATCATCGTCGCGCGCAATCCAAGTGTAAATCGTGGGCAGCACATAGACGCTCAGCAGCAGCGTGGCGCTTAGCCCGCCTACGATTACGATGGCGAAGGGTTTTTGCGAATCGGAGCCGATGCCGGTCGAAATCGCGGCGGGCAGCAAGCCGAGAGTGGCTACCAACATGGTCATCATGATGGGCCGCAGCCGCAAAACCGCGCCTTCCACAGCCGCTTCGTGAACGCCATAGCCGCGCGCGCGCAATTGGTTGATGTATTCAATCATGATGACGCCCGTTTCTACCGCTACGCCGAATAGCGCCAGCGTTCCGATTCCCGAGGAAACGCTGAAGTGCGTGCCGGTGAAGTAGAGCGCAAACAAAGCGCCAATGGGAGAAAGCGCCAGGCTCACCATGGCCAGCGCCGCCCATTTGAACGATTTGAACATCGAGTACAGCAGGAAGAATATGCCTGCCACGGTAACCGGAACGATGAGCGCCAGCCGGGCATTGGCGCGTTTGGCGCTGGCATATTCACCGGCCCACTCGAGATGATAGCCGGGCGGCAGCTTCACCTTTTGGCCCACGGTCCGTATGGCCTCTTCCACGGTGCTGCCCAGATCGCGCCCGCGCACGCTGTACTTGATGGCGACGTAGCGGGTGTTGTTTTCGCGGTAGATTTGCGAAGCGCCATCGCGCATGGCGATGGTCGCGACCTGGCCCAGCGAAACCCGCTCGCCGGTAGGCGCGAGTAAGCGAATGTCACGAATCGCGTCGATTGTAGTGCGATATTCCGGCTGATAGCGGACGACCAGGTCATAGCGCTGCTCGCCCTGGAGTACCTGGCTCACGGCGTTACCGCCGACGGCCGTCTGAATGGCATCTTGAACATCGCTGACGTTCAAGCCATAGCGGCTGGCCTTGGCGCGATCGACCGTTACGTTCAAATTGGGTTGGCCGATGACGCGAAAGAGTCCCAGATCCTGGACGCCCTTGATGGTCTCCATCACGCGGACGATCTCATCGCCTTTGCCTTCGAGCTCTTTTAAATCCGTGCCGAAGACCTTGATCGCCAGCTCACCCTTCACACCGCTGACGGCTTCTTCCATGTTGTCGGCGATGGGCTGCGAAAAATTCCAAAGGGCGCCCGGAATCTGGTCGACTTGGCGATCCATGGCGCGAATGAGCTCCTCTTTGTTTTGGCGGAATATGGGCCGCCACTGATCCTTTGGTTTCAGGTCGACAAAGTATTCGGTATTCGAGAACAGGGCGGCGTCGGTGCCATCGTCCGGGCGGCCCACCTGGCTCACCACCTTGGTGACTTCAGGAAAACTTGCGAACATCAGACGCGCTTCTTTCATCACGCGCTCACCGGCGGCGGGACCGGTGCTGGGCGCAAGCGTGCCGCGCGCCCAGATGGCGCCTTCGTCAAGGTGGGGCAGAAACTCCGAGCCGATTGCGCCGCCTACCATGAGCCCGACCGAAACGGCCAGCAATCCCAAAGCAGTCGAGATGACCAGCAGGCGGCGGCCGAGAGAGCTCATGAACCATTCGAGCGAATGACGGTAGCCCTTGATGATCGCCGCGAGGATCGGATTATTCCACTCCTTGGTGTTCGGACCGAAGAGCAGCAGCGCCAATACCGGCAGGATGGAAAGCGAAAAAAGGAGCGCGCCCAAGAGCGCGAACGCCACGGTTAACGCCATGGGCCGGAAGAGCCGCCCTTCCACATGCTGCAAAGTGAAAATCGGCAGATACGCAGTGATGATAATGGCGCGCGCGAAAAATACCGGGCGCTGTACTTCCTGCACCGCTTCGCGGATTAGCTCGGTCACCGTTAGCTCACCGTGCCGGCTGCCGATGTGCCGCAGAACATTTTCGACCACCACCACAGAGCCGTCCACCACCATGCCGAAATCGAGCGCTCCGAGCGAGAGCAAGTTCGCCGGGACGTTATTCAGGTCGAGACAAATCGAAGCAAAGAGCAGCGCAAATGGAATGGTCAACACCACAATGAATGCCGACCTGAGGTTGCCGAGGAAGAGAAACAGGATGACGGAGACGAGGAAGATTCCTTCGGCGAGATTGTGCATGACCGTGTGGGTCGTGAAATGAACCAGGTCGCTGCGGTCGAGAAACGGCACGATCTTTACGCCGGGTGGCAGAAAATGATCGTTTAAGTACGCGACTTTTTCATGCAGCGCGGTCAGCATGGCGTCGCCGTTGGCGCCTTTGCGAAGCAGCACCATGCCCTCGATCGCATCCGGATCGTCAACCACCACTCCATCTTTGCGGTGTACCGCCTTGCCGATTTGGCCCAACCGAATTTTGGGCCCCTGGGTGATGCGGGAGATATCGCGCACCAGAATCGGCGTGCCGTTTTGATTCTTGAGAACCGTCTCGCCGATATCTTTCAAATCGCGAAACAAACCTACTTCGCGAACATTCACCTGCTGCTCGCCGGTCTGTATGAAGCTGCCGCCGGCATTGACATTGTTGTTGCTGAGGGCTTGCTCCACCTGGCCGAGCCCCAGCCCGTAGGAAATCAAGCGGTCAGGATCGAGTTGAACCTGATACTCGCGGGTGATGCCGCCGAAGCTCGATACGTCGACTACATCCGGAACCGATTTCAGCTCCTTCGAGACGACCCAATCCTGCAGTGACTTGAGCTCCATCAAATCGTATTGCGGATTGGTGCTCGTCAGCGTGTACCAATAAAGCTGGCCCACCGGACTGTAGTCTGGCCCGATGGACGGCTGCAGACCGGCGGGCAGCGTGACCATGGAGAGCCGCTCCAGGACCTTCTGGCGGTTCCAGTCATTCACCGAGCCGTCGTCGAAGCTCATGGTCACGACCGACAAGCCGAACTCCGAAATAGACCGGACGCTGGTGAGGCGCGGTATACCGGCCATCTGCACTTCGATGGGAATGGTTACCTGCTGCTCCACCTCTTCGCCGGCGCGCCCGGGCCACTGCGTAATGATCTGAACGTAGTTGTTCGCCACATCGGGATAGGCTTCGACCGGCAGATTTTTGAAGGCGATGGCGCCCCAACCGATCAGGACAGCGCCCACTACCAGGACCAGCAGCTTGTTGCCGAGCGAATAATTGACAAATGCGCGAATCATGGCGACCCGTTATTGCTGGCTTTCGGCATTCAGCGCGAGGGCGTTTTCGACCACCTGCTGGCCGGGCGAAAGACCCGCCAGTACAACTTGGGTACGGTCGTCGATCCTGCCGCTGGTAATCTCCATCCGGCGAAATTGACCATTCTGCGCGGGGACGAATACCCAGTCGCGATCGTGGAGATGCAAGACGGCGCTGCTTGGTAACACAGCCTGCTCGTGTCCATGCTGTCCATAGAAGGTTGCGGTGACGAACATGCCCGCGCGCATGATGCCCGGATTGGAAAACTCGATACGCACCTTGGCGGTACGCAGGCCTGGATCGAGAATTTTTCCGATGTTGCTGACGGTTCCGCGGAAGGTGCGGTCCGGGTAGGCGTTCAACTGAATGTCGGCACGGTCGCCCAAGCGAACCATGGGCAAGTCGTTTTCATATACGTCACAAATCACCCATACTCTGGAAAGGTCGGCGATAGTGAATAGATTCGCCTGGTTATCGGGCGTGTGCACGTTCGAAGCATTCACCACGTTCTGTTCGACGATGGTTCCGGCGTCGGGCGCGTATACGCTGATCACCGGATCTTCGTGATCGATGTCGGCGCCGAGCGTGCGAATCTGCTGCGCCGCCGCATTGAGTGCGACTTTGGCCTTTTGTTCGGTATCTTCGGCCACTTGCTGTTCGTTCAAAGAAATGGCCCCCTTGCCGTACAACAGGTTGGCGCGTTCCAATTGCGTGCGGGCCAGTTGTTCGTCGGCTTTGGTTTGGGCATAGTTCTGAAAGGCCGTGGTGATGTCGTTGCTCAAGATTTTCAACAGCAGTTGGCCTTTTTTCACATCGTCCCCGAGCTTGGCGTAAATGCCGACCACGCGCCCCGAGGCGAGCGAAACCACCGGGAACGATTTTTCGATATCGGGGCTTACCGCGCCGGTGGCGTGGATCTGTGGCAATTCCTCGCGCTCGCTGGCCGCCACCAGCCTGAAGCGCTCGGGCTGATCCACTTTGATGAGATTCAGATCGGGCTGCTGCTCGATCACTTGCGTCTTGGGCGGAGCGGCGGCGGCTTCATCTATTTTTTCCTTCGCACCGCAGCCCCCAAAAAGCAGATTCGCCAGCAGCGCCACGCCAGCCAGTACGGGACGTCTGTATGTCATTGCGTAGAACCTCATGGCAGAATCTGTTGGCCGATGGCGAAATTCACTTGATTGGCCGCTGAAAAACTGGCGCCCACGAGATTTAGGTAGCTCAATTCGGTATCCCGGTATTCCTTTTGCGCATCTAGAAAATCAAGCAACGAGGCGGCGCCATGCTGGTAGGAAAACGAGATGGTGGAGCGCACGTCCGCGGCTTCTTTCAAGTATTCGGAGCGATAAGGACGCAGCAGCTCGAGCGTGCTTTGGAGCGTTGCCCAGGCGGAGTCTACGTCGTGCAGCACCGTGAGCTCGGCCTCATCCCGCAATTTTTCGTTACGGCCGATGTCGAGCGAGGTGCGAAGTTTTTCGCCCTGATTTTTGTCAAAAATGCGCAGGGGGAAATTTACGCTGAAGCCGACGTAGGTGTTGAGCGGCGAGGGCTGATGCGAGGCGTCGAAGGCGAAGGTAGGGTCGCTCGATCCATTGGCGATTGCCAGTTGATGGTCGGTTTTCGCTTTCGCCACCGATTGCTGCGCCTCTTTCAAGTCGGGCCGGGTGCTCAACGCCGCGGCATGTAACTCGTCGAGCGTGATGACGGGCTCGGTGTACTCGAATTTCTCTGATACATCGAATTCCGCCACCGGTGTGTGGTCGCGAAGCAAGGCCTGCAAGTCGATTTTGGCGGTGCGCAGATTGACTTGGGCGGTGGCCAGGTCGGAAACGAATTGCACGCGCTGCAATTGAAGCCGTTGAAAGTCGACCTGGGCAATAGCGCCGGCCTTGAAGCGGTCGTTATTGATGGCGAGGACTTTGTCGTAGTAGTCGAGATTCTCTTTCGTCACGCCTACTACCGCCTTGGCCAGCAGGACGCGCACGAAGGCATCACGCAAATTGAAGAGAAGATTGCGTTCGAGGTCGTCTTGCGTGGAGACGGTAATGGCGGTTGCTTTCTGGGCGCTTTCGAGGCGCAGTTCGCGCTTATGCTCGCGCTCATGCAAATAGTCGATGGTCCAGAAAACATACGATTGCGCGATCGGACGATAGGGGTTGTCGTTGAACGGGGTGAACTGATCCCAGCTCAACGTCAGGTTGGGATTCGGCCGCAAGAAGGCCGTGATCTCGTCGGCGCGCGCCTCATCGATGGTGACGCGGCCCGCTAAAAGCGAAGGATTATTCGCCCTGAATCTGGCCTGCGTTTCCTGCCAGGTGAGCGCGTGCGGCGCAGTTACATTCTGTGCCAGACAGGCGGCGCTTACTGTCAGCAGGAGACCGGCAGACATGCGCCCATGGTGGCGATACACTCTGTCCTCCTAAATAATCTGCTACTTATTTACCGGATTTAGACAGCCAGCAACCGCGGCGGGGAACGTCCGCTCTCAAAAGGAGCGCTGCGGTCGATTTGCCTGGTGACGAGCACGACCACCAGAAGAATGAAGAAGAGTGTCAACGAGACCTGACAAGTGGAAGACACCAGGGGCGTATCCAAAGTCTGGTAGAGACGGATCAGTTCGTCATTTGGACCGCGCTTGCCGGAAAACGGGTGCCCGTGCTGGCCGCTGAATTGCTCTACGCGTACTACATCATCGGTGGCCGAGATGTAAGGGAACAAAGCGGCCACAATCAGCCCAACACCGATGATGTGAAGCCAAGCGCGTGTATCTTTTTGAATTTTTCTTCGGCGAAACGAGACACGTACGATACTTGCCAACGCAATTGTGCCAACGGTGAGCCAAACCAAGTTCAGCGTGGTGTCGAAATGCACGGTCCTTTTTACCGTAGCACGCCCTTTTTGACTGGCACGGAGCACATGCTTGCATCGCGAACGCTTTTTGGTGCATCAATTGCTCGTAGGTATTTGGGAAGTTATATTGTGGCGAAGATACTGCGTATAACGAGCTCCTGGGTACTTCTTCTGGCGGTCTGTATGGCCCTTCCCGTAGCCTGGGGAGCGGACGTGACCAGCCGATTGCAGCCGGCCCTGCCCGAAATCGGCCACCAGTCCTCTTACTATTGGAAAAGCGTTCCGGTGGGCGATACGGCAGAGTTGCTCACCTTATTTTGCGGCGATTGCGCGGTTGCGGCCGCCACCGGGAAGGATACGCCGCTGGTGGCGATTCT
>DASYAX010000184.1:0-3582 GCA_036501045.1 Bryobacteraceae bacterium | reverse complement strand
ATGCCGCGAGCCGATGCGCGGGATCCACGATAGTCCAGCGGCCGTCGACCACAACTTCAGCAAGACCGGCGGAGAACCCCGGGCGCGATGAACGATGCCAGCGAGCGTGCGCCTCGAGGTTTTCCTTAGAGTCAAATCCGATGGCACAGCGGCTCCAGGCATTCGCTCGAGCTGCTAGCTATTTAAGAGATTACAAGCCACATAATCAAAGCGCATCTTTCGCAAGCACTGACCTTGGGGGCGAAGGCTACCATTGCACGCCGGGATACATACTGGGAATGCGCATTCCGCGGTATACGAATTGTCCGGCAATCTGCAGCTCCCACACGGTCTGCGAGGGCGAAGCTTGGGTGACCTCCAGAACAGCTCCATTATTTTTGGGAAGCGCGGTGGTGGCGCATAGGCCGTATTCCAGGTTGCCGTTTTTGAGGACCTCGGCGTTACCTCCGAAGAAAGAATATGCCGGCGCCATGGGATCAAAGGCCAGGGTCGCGGTCATGGCCGTCTCGTCTATATTCATGACGGGAACGGCTGTGTAACAGGCCGGCTGCCCCGTTACCCCGCAAGTTCCCCCGGGCTTTACTACGACACCGCGGTCGTCTCCGTCGTCGAAGAGAGTCAGGCCGTATTTTCCGGTGGTGTTCGGAGTGGTAAAAGAAGGGCCGTGCTGGGCGAAGAACCAGTTCGTGGGATCGGCGGTGGAACCGTCGGCATTCAATAACGTGAAATCGCCTTGATAGCCGAGGTGCCAGAGGATGTCTCCGGAACCGGTTCCGTTTGCGTAGTCTATTTTGATGAGCCAATTCTGGTGGCGCATCGAAATAATAAGATTGCCGTCGTCAGCCGAATAGATTACGGCGTTGGTGTGCATCCAGTCCGGGTACATGTAAGGGCGGCGGGTGATATCCAGATGATCAAATCCATTCCAGAGCCAAACAGGTTTGCGATTCTGATCGAGATCAATCAGTACGTCTCCGGTTACGGTTACGCCGGACACTACCTGCTGCGTGGCGGCAATCACAATCAAATGGCCGTTAGGCAGGATCGCGAAATCGTGGTGTGTGCCGACGACCGTGATGTTACACCCTGTGCAAGTCGCCGCGGTGAGATCCTGGTTTAGTTGCGCGGCGGTCAATTGCCAAATTACAGCGCCGCTCAGATCCACCTCTTGTATAACGGAATCGAGGCCGTCGGCCAGCGCCCCGCCGTAATTGATGAGGAAATGGCCGTTGGGCATCAATTTGATCGGGCCGGCAACGTCCGCCGCAGGCACCGCAGCACCTGGAGCGTATCCCCACAAAACATTGCCACTCAAGTCGGACACGGCAACGCCCACCTGGGCCGTAGCCGGGATGGATATCAAATCCAACAGCTCCACGCCGCTTTGAGGCGTCAATCCTGTGGTCGTTGTGGCGGTGAGCTTGGGAAGTGCGGTCGCGGGAAGAGTTCCGGTGGTGAAGACGTGATCGGCGTCGGTAAATGACACGCCGGGGCCAAACTGCAGAGTGGCTTGCATGTGGTAAGCGGTACTGGCGAGCATTCCAGCAACGAAGGTATTCACCGGTCCTCCGCCGGAGGGAGAGTCTTGCATCCAAGTGGAGCGCCCGTAGCTGGTGGTTGGGCCGAATTGGACGGTGACGTTGGCGGCGGCCGGCGGGGTGATGGTATAGAGCGCGACTTGAGGATTTTGGGTGGGGGCGACGACACCTGGCGCAACGATGTATGCCTGAGCCGAGGCAGAGGAAGAGGATGAAGCGCCGGAGGCGGCGGCGATGGTCACGGCGACGCTTTGCGCATCAGTCGGAGCCGTATAATTTCCGTTCGCGTCAATGGTGCCCACCGTCCCGTTCCCACCGGCGACCTCGTTAACGGACCACGCTATGGTCTTGCTACCACCGGGAAGCATCGCTCGAAACTGCACTGACTGGCCGGGCGAAAGTGCGACGGCGCTGGGCGAAATGGATGCGGTGGATGAAGAGCCGGAGTGCCCAGACGCGCAGCCACCCAAGAGCGCAAGCGTCAAGAGGCAAAAGTACGTCCGCGATTTCTTTTTCGTCATTGAATTGCACCCCTCCTGAAGTTACGAAGACCGGACAAAATTGCCGCAGTAGCCTAACAAAGAGCGTGCAATCGGATCAAACCGAATTGGCAGGTTCACTTTCAGCGTCAACCCGCGGAATGCAAAAAAGCATCTCCGGCGCGAAGCAATTGTTCGCGGAACCGCACCCGGCGCACTCCGAGGCGCCTTTCACCAAACCAGCGCAGCATAATCCGGAGCATGACAAGAAAAATAACCAGGAGGATCGAAGCGACAGTGGCGGCAAAAGATTCGCGTTCGACGAGGAGAGTCATAGCGGTGGATTCATCCCATCCGGGATAGACGCGGTCGGCGATTCTGCGCAGCGGAACTCCGAAAAAGTGGATGCGCCCAATGCGCACATGGATGGTGCGGTCAAAAGTGTAAGTGGGATCGTAAGCAGTAATGTTCCGGGTGGCCTCGGTAAAGATCTTCTGATCGGTGAGATCTTCGCGAGTCAGCGTGCGGCCCTGGGCATCGCGCAGCACGAGGCGGTAGGCAGGGTCGACAATGATCCAGCGGCCATCTACGAGTACTTCGGCCACGACATGTTTGGTCATCATGCTCGAATCAACGAGAAGCAGGCGGCGGACGGGGAGACGCCCGGTGCTAGTGAGATTGATGAAAGCGTTGGTGGCGGTGCCGCAGACCTGGAGCAATGCGTCGTAGTTCAGCGTGTCGGTGGGATCACGATCGGGCACGGCGGGCGAAGGACCGTACGGCAGACGGGCGGGGCCATGCGCCATCCAGGAAAGGATCGCTTCCACTTTTTCGTCTCCCGGTGCGGTAGCGGGAACAATCGCGTCCGAGAATCCCTTCAAGTACCGGCGCGTGGAGTATTCCCAGCCTATCGCATACAACGAGGCAACGATGGCGACAACGAGCAAAGCGTTTACGGCATACCACGCCGCTTGAAAGAGTTTGTGAGAAGCCGAGGACTGCGGATTCACGGAACTCTCCCAACTGGCGGAGGTCCGCAGCACGGAAGCGGTGGGTTGATCGCTGGACACGCTGGTATTAGCCGATTTAAGGACGTTTTCGTCGCTCATGCGGTTTCCGGTTTCTCGGAGATCGTCAGCGCTTCCGAACCTCGAGCGGAAGTTGAATGGTCCTCGGGGCGGGCGGCTCCTTTCAACAAGAGGAACGAGTGAACGTTCTGGCCGCGATTTTCCTGATAGTGCAGGATGCGAGCCCTTTGCTCAGCGCACCAAGCTTCAATCGTCTGGCGCGACAGAAACGCGACCTGCGGCGTGACAAAATAATCATAGAAAAGATTTCGCGCCGCCGCCCAAGTGCGGACGCCTTTCGAACGAACCAAATGAACGACGAAGTATGGTACCCGGAAAAACAAGACGACGAAAGGCTGCGACCAGCTGTGACGGAGGCCCGCACGAATCCAGCCGCCGGGAAATTTGTAGAGCAGCGGATATCGCCCTGAGGGCTTGTAGACCGCCAGATACATCCGGCCGCCCGGCTTCAGGACGCGGAAGTTTTCAAGGAATGCC
>DASYAX010000183.1:0-7657 GCA_036501045.1 Bryobacteraceae bacterium | reverse complement strand
CGGACAGGGAGACTGCTTTGGCTTGGTATCATTCACCGGCCTATCAAGCGCTCCTGGATCTTCGCGCCGCCGCCCTCGACTGCCGCTTCAGGCTTGTCGGGCAGACCTCACGAGACGCGCCGGTGCTTGGAGCGTAACGCTTGATCGCCGCGCGTCCTAGCCTGTGTTGTATTGCATGTTGATTACACGATTTTTAGAATCCTTCTCGATTTTGAACCATCTGGTTCAATACGAGCCAGGTTTTGCATGATCGGGAGAACGAACAGGATGGTTACGGGAACGGAATTATTAGAGTCAGGGGAGCTGGCGGAGAACAAGCCGGGACCGAACCGCCGCGTATCCGCCAAGCCGTGGCTTGCAACCGGCTTGGCCCTGATCGCGCTTGTGGCCGCATGGCTTAAGTATTCGCCTCATAGGGGCGTAAGGGCCGCGGATGCGCTGGCGGTTTCACTGCCGCGGGTCGTGGTTAGTAAGCCGCTAGTCGAGAAGCTCGATACCCGTCTAAGCTTTCTCGGCCAATTTTCGGCCGTTTCGCAAGTTGAGTTGCGCGCCCAAGTCGGCGGCACGCTCACCGGCATATTCTTCAAAGACGGTGACATCGTTCAACAAGGAGATCTCCTCTTCACCATCGATCCGCAACCCTACGAGATCACCCTGGCCCAGGCGACGGCCCAACTTGGTGTTGCGACGGCACATCTCGAACTGGCTGAGCGGCAACTTGCCCGTGCCAACGATTTGGAACAAAGCGATGCGGGAACGGTTGAGAACGTTGACCAACGCACCTCCGATCAGCGCGCAGCACTGGCTTCGGTAGAGGAGGCCAAAGCACGCATCCGCGACGCGCGGTTTGACCTTGATCACTGTCGCATCACCTCGCCGCTCACGGGTCGGATTGGCAAGCACCTGGTGTCCGTGGGCAATTTGATCGGCGGCAGTCGTACCGCCAACGGTCCGACGACGCTGCTCGCGACTTTGGTATCGCTCGACCCAATCTATTTCGACTTTGATATGAGCGAAGCCGATTTTCTGCTGTTTTCCAAATACCGTGAGCGGATGAAGGGTTCGCATATCCAGCACGTCGCGCTTGCGGTCGGCGATGACAGTGGCTACATACAGAAAGGAACATTCGATTTCCTCGACAACGTCCTCGACCGGTCGAGCGGCACGATCCACGCTCGCGCAACGGTTGCCAATTCCAATTTTGCGTTAACGCCGGGCGAGTTCGCTCGTGTGCAACTGGTGGTCGCGCCTCCTTCACCAACGCTCCTGGTGCCGGATGCGGTTGTGCAGCCGGACCAATCCCAACATGCCGTCCTAACGGTTTCCGCGGATGGGTCAGTAGTACCGAAACAAGTGGAAGTCGGGGACATTCAAGGCGGTTTGAGAGTGATCCGGGCAGGACTCGCAGTGAACGACCGCGTGATCATCGGCGGACTGCTCTACGCAGGGCGAGGAGCCAAAGTCACGACTCAAGACGGCACGATCACTCCTGCGGACGGACAGGACAGGAAGAAGTAAAGAACATGCGCCTGGCACACTTTTTCATCGAGCGCCCGCGTTTCGCGATTGTCCTAAGCATGTTCGTAACGCTTCTTGGGCTTGGCGCTCTCGTGGTCCTCCCCGTTGCACAGTATCCCGAGATCGTTCCACCCCACTGTACAAATCACCACTGTTTATCCCGGAGCATCCGCCGACACTGTGGCACGCACGGTGGCGACTCCGCTTGAGCAGCAGATTAACGGCGTCGAAAACATGATCTATATGAGCAGCCGATCGACCGGGGACGGCAAGCTCACGATCACAATCACCTTCCGGATAGGCACGGATTTGAACGTAGCGCAGATGCTCACCCAGAACCGTGTTCAAGATGCCTTGCCGCGATTACCGGACGACGTACAACGGCTCGGCGTGCAAGTGAGGAAGGCGACGCCCAGCATTCTGCTAGCTGTTCACATCTACTCACCAGACAGCTCGCGAGGCATGCTCTACCTCTCCAATTACACGACCTTGCACATCAAGGACACCCTCGCCCGTTTGCAAGGCGTGGGAGACGTGCAGTTCCAGGGTGCGCGGGAATACGCAATGCGCATCTGGTTGGAACCGGACAAGGTTGCGGCAAACAATCTCGATGGCAGTGAAGTACTGGCGGCGCTCCGCGCACAAAACTTGCAGGTCTCCGCGGGCATTCTGAATCAGCCGCCCGTGCCCGGGAACGCGGCTTACCAGGTCAATGTAGAGACTCTCGGGAGGCTCTCTACACCGGAACAGTTCGGCAACATCGTTGTCAAGTCGGACCCGCAAGGAAGGGTAACGCGCATCCGCGATCTTGGCCGGGTGGCAGTCGGCGCGACGGATTACGGTTCCACAGCGTATAAGGACCGCTACGACTCCACGGTCCTATTGATTTACGCGCAGCCGGGCGCCAACTCACTTGCCGTGGAACACGCAGTCCTTGGCGCTATGAAACAGCTCGCGAAAGACTTTCCGGCCGGCGTCGATTACCAGATCATCTACGATCCGACGATCTTTATCTCCAAATCGGTCCACGAGGTGGTAATCACGATTTTCGTCGCAATCCTTTTGGTGCTCGGGGTCGTATTTCTCTTTCTCCAGAACTGGAGAGCCTCCATTATCCCGGTCATTGCGATTCCGGTATCTCTGGTGGGAACGTTCGCCATTCTCTATGTGCTCGGCATCTCTCTCAACAATCTCTCGCTTTTTGGCCTCGTTCTGGCGGTGGGAATTGTTGTCGATGATGCGATCGTTGTCGTCGAAAACGTGGAGCGCAACATGCGCTCCGGCATGTCTGCTTTGGAGGCAGCTCACAAGACGATGGACGAGGTAGGTAGCGCGCTGATCTCGATCGCGCTTACCTTGTGCGCCGTTTTCGTCCCCTCCGCTTTTCTTTCGGGTATCTCCGGATTATTCTTCAAGCAATTCGCCGTCACGATCGCGGCCTCCACAGTTATCTCCTGTTTTGTTTCGATAACTCTGAGCCCAGCTCTATGCGCAGTCCTGTTCAAGGACCACAATCCACACCACGCTTCCTCGCGCAATTTCGTGCAACGGGTGCTTCATGGGGCTTTTGACCGGTTTAATCGCGGCTTTGAGAGCTTGTCCCACGGATATGGAAATGCAACGCGCCGGCTGGTTCGGGGTACGGCGCTCGTTCTGGTGGTCTATGTCGGGCTGATTGGCCTCGCTGGATTGGAGTTCTCGCGCTCGCAGACAGGCTTCATCCCCGAGCAGGACCAGGGCTATCTCATCAGCCTGGTGCAGCTGCCGCCGGGCGCGTCGCTGGCGCGTACAGAACTGGTGTTGGAACAGGCCGCCGACATTGCCTTGAACACGCGCGGCATCGAGCACGCCGCGCCCTTTGCGGGGCTCGATGCCATAACTTCCACTGTGGCTTCTAACGCCGGCACGGTTTTCACAGGCCTGCCGTCTCTTTATAATCATGAAATTCCCGGCGTAACCGCGAACACGGTTTTGGCCGACCTGACCGCTCGGCTGTCGGTCATCAAGGATGCTCGCATCTTGACAATTCCGCCTCCGCCTGTGCAAGGCATCGGCAGCGCGGGCGGTTTCAAGATGATGCTCGAAGACCGTGCCGGTCTTGGTTCAGAAGCAATTGTGCAGGCGGCAAACGATCTGGCGGCCGCTGCCAACAAAGACCCGCATTTCGCCGGCGTGTTCACGCTGTTCAACGCGGGAGCGCCCTCTGTTTACGCTGACATCGATCGCGTGAAGGCCGAGAAGGTCGGTCTGACGCCAACCGACGTGTTTTCCACGCTGCAGGTGTATCTGGGCTCTCAATATGTGAACGATTTCAATCTTCTCGGCAGAACCTTCGAAGTGGTGGTTCAGGCCGATGGGGAGTTCAGGAGAGATCACGGCGACATCTCGCGGCTGAAGGTTCGTAATTCGTCTGGCGAGATGGTGCCGATTGGAACGGTGGCTCAGATGAGGGACAACACGATTCCGTATCGAGTACCGCGCTACAACCTGTTCCCGGCTGCAGAGGTGCAAGGCGTGGCTGCTCCGGGCGTCGCCTCCGGCTCGGCACTTCAACGCATGGAGGAGCTTGCGCATCAAGTTCTTCCACACGGCATAGGGTTCGAATGGACCGACCTATCCTTCCAAGAGCAGCAGCACGGAACTCCGACGCTGGTCGTTTTTGGCGCGGCGGCGCTCTTTGTGTTTCTTGTGCTCGTCGCGCAATACGAGAGTTGGACGCTGCCGCTGGCAATCATACTGATTGTCCCTATGTGCCTTCTAGCCTCGGTTACCGGCCTGCTCGCGCGGGGCATGCCGATCGACATCCTGGCTCAGATTGGGTTTGTTGTGCTTGTCGGCTTGGCCGCAAAGAACGCGATTTTGATTGTCGAGTTTGCACGTCAGAAGGAGGACGAAGGTGCTACTCCACTTGAAGGCGCGGTGCATGCGGCGCGTACCCGGCTTCGCCCCATCTTGATGACATCCTTCGCGTTCATCCTGGGCGTGGCGCCGCTGGCGGTTGCGACTGGGGCCGGCGCCGAAATGCGGCGGTCCCTTGGAACGGCGGTATTGTTCGGCATGCTCGGCGTGACCTGCTTCGGCCTTCTCTTCACGCCGGCTCTTTACTCTTTTGTCCGCAATTTGGCCCGAAGGAAACACGCATGAAGAATGTGCACATGGCCTTGGCCCTCGCGCTAAGTCTGACCCTGGCCGGTTGCGTCATGGGGAGGCATCCAGTAGGGCCAAACTACGCGAGGCCAACGATTAATGCGGCTCCGTTCCACAATCTTGATACTGCCAAGGCGGTGAAGACGGAACTGCCCCCGCCGAAACTCGATACCTGGTGGACGGGTTTCGACGATCCCATGCTTGTGACCGTCGTTCAGCGCGCACTGGAACAGAATCTGGACCTGGCCGCTGCCTTTGAACGTGTCACGCAAGCACGCGCCGCTGCGGCCGAGGCTGGTGCTCAACTTCTGCCGACCGCCGATCTGGGAGCGTCGGTGACCGCCCAACGTCAAACTGCTGCCAATGAGCTCGGTGCCGTTGCCAGCGGCTTTCCCGGCTACGGTAGAAATCTACGGGAATATACGATTGGCCCCGCGGCGAGCTGGGAGATTGACCTCGCGGGTGGGCTGCGCCGCGGGAAAGCCGCCGCTCTGGATGAATTGCAGGCAGCGGAAGCCGACTAGGTGGGGACCCGAATCACGGTCGCGGCGGAAGCCGCCGACTCCTACGTCCAGGTGCGGGAATTTCAAGCGCGGCTCACAGTGGCCCAGCAGCTCATCGATACTGACGCAGACCTGCTGAGGTTGGTGGAGGCACGACGGCGCGCAGGTGCCGCAGACGGCCGAGAGGTCGCGCAAGCGGAAGCTCTTCTGAAGCAGGCAAAAACAACGGTGCCGCCTTTACGCGTGGGGCTCGAAGCTCAGTTGAACCGGCTTGACGTTCTGATGGGCGTCCAGCCCGGAACGTATGCGAAAGAGCTCATGAAGCCCGGCCAGATTTCCGGAGCCCCGGCAATCGGTGATGCCGATCAGCCGCTGGACGTCTTGCGCCGCAGGCCAGATATTATCGCCGCCGAGCGCAGGCTTGCCGCTTCGAATGAGCGGATTGGTGTGGCGATCTCGGACTACTACCCCAAGATCTCCCTTTCCGGCGCGCTCGGCTTCGACAGCATAAACGCCGGCACTGTCTTTAATGGGAAAGCGTTTCAGGCTGTTGGTGGGGGTGCATTGCGATGGCGCCTGTTTGATTTTGGCAAGGTGAAAGCAGAAATCGCCCAGGCACGCGGTGCTTACGCGGAAGCACTGGCCGTGTACCGGCAGGCCGCCTTGAAAGCTACGGAAGACATCGAGAACGCGATGATGGAGCTCGCGCAGGCACAAGCGAGGCTTGAGGCGTTGGAAGACGAAGTTGCGTCCCTCACGCGAGCGCGCGACCTTTCGCAACGAGCCTACAAGGCGGGAGCGATCACGCTAACGGATGTTCTGGACGCGGACAGGCAACTTCTCGTTGCCCGCAACGAGGTGGAAGGCACGCGCGCGGACGCGGCTCGTGCTGCTGTAGGCACCTTCCGCGCTTTGGGCGGCGGCTGGGATGTGCGGAGTAATCCGTCTCTCAGCAAGATCAAGTAAGAGCAAGAGGAGAAATGTCATGGGCAAGTTATCGGGGAAAATTGCTGTTATCACCGGCGGCACCGAAGGGATAGGGTTAGCTACAGCTCAGCTCTTCGTCAAAGAGGGCGCATATGTCTTCATCACGGGCCGCCGCCGGAAGGAACTCGACGAGGCCGTGACGGCAATCGGCAGCAATGTGACAGGCGTTCAGGGAGATGTCGCCAAACTGACCGATCTTGATCGTCTCTACGAGACAGTCGGCAAGGTGAAGGGGCGAATCGATATCATTTTCGCCAACGCCGGCATTGGTGAATTTGTTCCCTTCGGTAAAATCTCCGAAGAGCATTTTGACAAGCTATTCAACATCAATGTAAAGGGCGCATTTTTCACGGTGCAAAAGGGCTTACCCCTTTTGAATGATCACGGCTCCATCATTCTCACGGGCTCTGTCGCGAGCATAAAAGGCACTGCGGCCTTTGGCGTTTATGCGGCCAGCAAGGCTGCGATTCGCTCTTTCGTGCGCACCTGGACCACGGATCTCAAAGACCGTCATATCAGATCAAATGTTGTTAGCCCGGGTCCAATCAGGACGCCGCTGACGCTCCGACAGTCTGCGGACGTAATTGCGAGGATTGTGTCCACCGTGCCGATGGGACGCATGGGAGAACCCGACGAAGTTGCGAAAGCAGGGTTGTATCTGGCGTCGGATGACTCAAGTTTTGTCACGGGTACTGAACTGTTCGTTGATGGGGGCAGAGCGCAAATCTAACTGATCGCCTCAACGGGCTCCGAAATGGATCGATCGACGTAGCGGCGACGAAGTGCGGCATCGAGGTGATTCACAGAACCTTCTATCAGGATACTGTTGACGACATTGTGAAATGGCTGAATAAGAGGGCCTGAGCTCCCGCTAGGTTAGGAGAATGTAAAATGAGTGCTCAACATCATTTAGCCTTTGGCGGTCAAGCGGATCGAGATCTATACGCGAGGGAGCGGGTCCTGAATTCTGCCATCCTCGCTGCGGATATCAGCCAAGGCTGGGAAGAACATCTTGAGATTTTTGACGCATTCTACGCCGATGATGTCGAGGTGACCGCCGATACGGAGACAGGCCCGATACGCGGCAAAGAGTGCATTCGGGGCCTCCTATTCAACTTCCTGGCCCCGCTTCATGCGATGGTTGAAATTAGTGGGTTGTCTATATGCATTCGAGAGAGCGCAATTCATGGAGACACCGCAGGTGAAACACATTCGGCCTGGTCAGTGGATCTGATCGGGGTGTCAGGCAGGACATGCAACCTAGCCTGGTGCACCCTTCGAAGGTGGGCTGACTCCCGCGTGGTGTACGAACGCCATTATGACCATCAGCAAACCGGTGGGCCGCTAACCGGCGACGATCTTAGTCAGGATCTGCCACTGGCACTTTTGGGCGGTCACCGGCCGTCTTAGCCACCTGAACGTTACTCCATTGCTAAATCGGTGGCAGAGTTGCACGGAAGGACCCAAGTCTCTATGACGCCAGAGCAGATATTTATCGCCGC
>DASYAX010000182.1:0-7070 GCA_036501045.1 Bryobacteraceae bacterium | reverse complement strand
CCGGCATTATCAACGCGCGCGCGCTGCGCTTCGTTGTAGCCGCGGCGCTGCGCCAGAAGGTCGCCAGCCCAGCGGATGACGCCGCCGACGAAGATGGCAGAGGTGGTCTCGAAGGGCAGATACATACCGACCGCCACCAGCATGGGGCTCTTCACGTTCATGGCGATGAAGGCGAATCCCAACAAGATTCCGACCAGCACCAGCGGCCACGGCATATCTCCGCCGACGATGCCTTGCGCGAGCAGCGCCATCAAGCCGGCTTGGGGGGCGGGGAGCTGCCGGTCGCCAAACCCCGTGCCGCCGGCGCGGATGTTGCCTTCGTGGAGGAGCACGAGTGGGAAATACATGACGAGGCTCGCGACAACTACTGCGATGAGCTCGGCGATCTGGATGTTGCGCGGCGTTCCGCCTAGAATGTAGCCAACTTTGAAATCCTGCAACAGCTCGCCGGCGACCGAGGAGGAAACGCATACTACCGCCGCCACTCCTAACACGGCGGCCACGCCTCCCATTCCCGACATGCCAAGAGATACCATCAGCAAGGCTGCGACCAATAAGGTAGAGAGCGTCAACCCGGAGACAGGATTATTGGACGAACCGATAATGCCGCACAAGTTTCCCGAGACGGTAGCGAAGAAGAATCCCAAAATCAGCATGACCACCGCCGCCGTTATGCCTGCGCTGACTTGACCGGAGAAGTATATATAGAGGCCGATCATGGCCGCGAACACGGCGCCAATCAAGGCAAATACAACCTTAGAGCTCATGTAACGTTCGGTACGGCTCAATGCTGCCGTGTGTTCGGCGGTGAGGCGCATGTCTCCGATGGTCCGTTTGAGGGCTGCGACCAGACTCGCTCGCATGCGAAACAAGGTATATCCTGCGCCCACCAGCATGCTGCCGACCGCGATGGGACGAACCACGTATCGCCAGACCGCGCCCGCGAGCGTGCTCCAGGAATCCTGCGGGGCAGAAGCTGGAAGAAACGCGTGGAGGCGCGGACCGAGGAAGTAAATCAGCAGCGGAACGATCACGCCCCAGGCGAGCACGCCGCCGGAGAACTGTATGGCTGCGAGACGCACGCCAATGATGTAGCCCACGCCTAGATAGGCGGGGCTTACGCTGGGCGCCGCGAAACTCGTGATACCGCCGGTTTCGAGGATGTTGGCCGTGCCGGCTCCGCCGAGGCGCACGCGGCTTGCGCCGAGCTGCCCGATGCGTACGGGAAATTCGGAGTCCGCGGCAAAGAAGCCGAACCTGCCCAGAAGAAAAACGAGACCGCCAATGCCGATATTCCAGAACAGGAATTTGGCGGCCTGGGCGCCGCGCTGGCCGGCTTTGTGAATTTCCGATGCCGCTACCGACTCGGGAAAGGGCAGTTCGGGATCCTCGACCATGACGCGGCGAACCAAAGAAATGAACAGCACGCCCAGGACGCTGCCCACCAGAATCAGCACCGAAGTTTTCCAATAGGCGGCGCTGAAACCGAAGGAAGACCAGGCGTGGGAGATCAGGAACGCGGGGATGGTGAAAATGGCGCCGGCGGCCACGCCCTCCCCGATGGAGCCACTGGTGCGCGCGATGTTTTCTTCGAGCAGTGAGCCTTTCCAGCCTCTGAGCACCGCCATGCTGATCACGGCCGCGGGGTACGTTGCGGCTATGGTGACACCGGCGCGCAGGCCGAGGTAAGCGTTGGCAGCTCCTAATATGACCGTCATGCACAATCCCAACAGGATGGCGCGCAGGGTCAGCTCAGGCATCTGGAGATGCTCCGGGACGAAGGGTTTGAAGGGCCGGGCCGGGGTGCTCATGAGGTGTAGCTATTGTACGTGGGCGGCGATTTTGCGATTCGAAGCCAATTTTGGATCCGGCTCGCGCCGAAAGCGTGGCTAACTGCCATCGGGAAATCCGCCGCGATGCAGCACCATCGGATAATGCGGCAGGGTAGCGGGCTTCGGGACCGATGCTCGCCAGTCGTCGGGATAGGGCTCCCACCCGGAGAACGGGACTAACCGCTCAAGCGAGTTGCGGAGGCCGAGGATGGCGTGGCTGCCAAAGCGCTTCCGCCAGCGCTCCTCGAGGACGCCGAGCTGCCAGACGTAGGCTTTTTGCGCTTCCCGGCCCAGCGGCGTGACGCCGACCATTTTCGGCCGGCCGTCGAGGGCGGCAAAGCCGTGTTGCTTTCCTTCTCTAAGGAACGGAGTCGGCTTCTTAATACATCGGCTTTTCGAAGCTCAATAGCCCGGCCCACCGATACCTCGTCTACGTTTCGACTAGCACCTCGCGATGCTCGCAGCAAGACTCAAGGCCAAGATAGAGTCGCTTTCTCCTTTTTGTAGGACTCTTTCATTCCCAACAACATGCCGGTTCATCCCGGCGGACTCTGGATAGCCGACAACTCTGGAAGTAATCCGGACACAATCAGACAAGCATTTCGCCGAGCACTTGTCCGATAACCCCACACTTCAGGCGGGACTCTTTCAAGCACCTCAGAATTCCCAGCGCGATGGGAAAAGCGATGGCACCCGAAAACCGTTCTAAAACAGTACGATATTCGGAACTGCCGCCGCAGTCACGGAGAGGCCACGGAATCTGTCTAAGCGCTTGAGCTTACACTTAGCCTGGCAATAGCCCCTGAGGCCCGCGATTAGTCTTCGCGCAAGGAAACGAGGGGGTCAAGTCGTGATGCGCGGAACGCGGGTAAGAACGAAGCGACAAACAGGGACAGATCAGTCGGTTTCACCTCAAACAACAGGCTGGCCAGCAATTGATCGCCGAGCATCGCCAAACCAATACCGCCTAGCAATCCGGGCAAAACAAGACGGACCGCGTGACCGAGAACGTTCGCCATGATGTCACCACGTTTTGCACCAAGCGCTTGAC
This sequence comes from Bryobacteraceae bacterium, assembly GCA_036501045.1. Taxonomy (GTDB): domain Bacteria; phylum Acidobacteriota; class Terriglobia; order Bryobacterales; family Bryobacteraceae; genus Bog-105. The sequence goes on along the minus strand of DASYAX010000182.1, from coordinate 4,187 downwards.
GCACGGCAATTTCTCTAATCTGTGCACGGGTGCGGCAGGCCAGGACACCGTAGACACCAATGATCGCCAGCAGCACGCCGAAACAAGAGAAGGTGGATAAGACGTCGGCTGCGAATCGTGGCCGCGAGACCGATGCGTTCAACCGCTCATCGAGCGTATCTATGCTCGTTATCGGTTGTTCGGGATCTAGGTCATGGACAATCTTCCGGAATGCGGATGCGATCGCGCTAACGGGTAGCGCAGAACGTATGAGGATGCCTAAATCGCGAATCCCGCCTCCACCGCTCTGCTCGTATGGTGTGTATACGGTCGGCTCGGGAAATGCTGCGAGACCCGAGGTTTTCACATCACCGACAACGCCGACAAGGGTGTACCAGGCATTTTCCATCCCCCCTGTTTGCAGTCTGTGACCCAGCGCGTTTTCGCCGGGGAAATAACGCCGGGCGAACTGCTCGTTGACGACGACGACTGGAGCGGTCTGCGCGCGGTCTGACTCTCTTAATAACCGACCTTCAAGGAGGGGGATCTTCAGAATTTTGAAATAATCGCCATTTGTTTCTTGCGGCTTTGCCAGCGCTTTGTGCCGGCTGTTCACCGGTAATGGCCTGCCTTCGATTCGAACAGTATTGGAAGCCGGCCCCCCACCCGGCGGAATTTCTCCCGCAATCGTTGGGGCGACCATCTCGACGCCCGGGATAGCCGCGGTCATCTCAAGAAGCTGCCGAACGAAGGTGAACTCCTGAGTCCTGTCGTCGTAGCGGGAACCGCCAAGGTTAATGGTTGCCGCAATCGCGTGCTGCGATTCGAAGCCTAGATCCTTATAACGCATGTTCCAAAAGCTCTTCAGCATGAGTGCGGCGCTGCTTGAAAGCGCAACCACAACGGCGATCTCCAAAGCGCCCACGAGCGAAAGGAGCCTGAGATTTTGCCGTTTGCCGGCGATTGAGGTTTGGCCGCCCGCGATCACTGCGCCCAAATGAAAATCGCTGATCCGCAGAGCGGGCAGAGTCCCGAGTATCAAAATCGTCGCAACCAAAAGTATGGCTGCGAATGCTGTAACACGTAGGTCGATCGGAAGATGACCATAAATACCCGTACGGTATGGACCGAACGCCACTAGCAAACCCCGAATCCCGACGGTCACAAGCAGCGCCGGAGGAATCGCTAGACAGACAAGCGCCCAACCCTCAATACTGATCTGCCAGAGGACACGGCGGCGTGTGGCGCCAAGGACACGACGGATCGCGACTTCACGGTCACGCTGCATGAGCTGGACTAGAGAAAGACTGCCGACATTGGTGCTTGCGATCAGCAAAAACAACAGCGAGCCAGATACCAGGACCAAGGTCACGATCTTTGCATTTCCAAATAAATGATCCCGCAAAGGGATCAGTTTGATCGTGATCGTAGGGCTCCAGGGCGGTAGTGGCAGGTGAGCTTGAATTGCCATCAGATCCTGGCGCGCTCGTTCGTTCGTAACTCCAGGTTTCAGACGGCCAATGATGTTACGAACTATCGTGAACACCTTGCCGTCACGAGCCAATTCTCCGGCCTCGTTCTTTCCCAGACCTGTGATGATGTCGATCGGCTGCGGGCCCGGAAATTGGAACGACTCGGGCAAGACACCTGTCACCATGTATTGTTCCCCGTCGAGGAGAACTGGCTTTCCCACGATGGATCGATCTGAGGCAAAACGTCTGCGCCAAATGCGATAGGAAAGAAGAGCTACCTTCTCGTGGCCGGCGGTGTCGGCCGATGCTGACAAATTGCGCCCCAAGAAAGGCTGAACTCGGAGGGTCGGCAACAGCGCAGCGGATGCTTTTACCGTGTGGACCTGCATCGGTTCGGCCACTCCGGTCAGACTGCGAGTGTATTCGTTGTACGCCGCCAAGCTCTCGAAAGTACGGTTGCTTGAACGCCAATCGAGGAAGTCAGGTGTAAACGTGACCTCATCGGTGCTGTTTGCCTTCAACACTTGCGTGATCCAAACAAGCTTGTCGGAGTTTGCGTACGGTAATGGACGCAGTGATACCGCGTTCAGAATGGTGAACATCGCGGTGCAGACACCAATTCCCAAAGCGATTGAACCTGTGGCCGTGAGAGCGTACGCAGGGTTTTTGCGTAATCTACGAAGTGCCACCAACCCATCTCGCCATGCATTTTCGAGTAAGTTGAACCTCCGCTCGTCAAGGATGCGTTCGGTGACGATGGCAGGATTGCCCAAGCCAATCGAATTCTCATTTTGTTTCGACAATTCGCGATGGTGCGCCAGTTCAGCTTCCAGTTCCTCGTGGAGTCGGCGTCTGAGTATGAGCTTTCGGATTCCGCGTCTAACTGATCTCATCTCGCCAGTACCTGTTGAACCGCCGCTGATAACCGATGCCAACTTTGCTGTTCGCTCGTCAACGCCTTCTTTCCACGCGTTGTGATCTTGTAATACTTAGCTTTTCGATTATTTTCCGAAAGGCCCCAGGTGGACGAAATGCAGCCATCGAGTTCAAGCCTTGACAAGGCGGGATAAAGGGAGCCTTCCTCGACGACCAAAACCTCGTCCGAGAGTAAATGGATGGTCTGGGCAATAGCGTACCCATGCATCTCATTGCCACGGAGAGCATGCAGGATCAAAAGATCCAGAGTGCCTTGCAGAAGATTTTGACTTTTTCCCACGCGGTCCGTCAGCTCCTATGACAATCTATGGGAGGTATAGCAGCGTAAATGTGGATGTCAACGGCGGTGGAGTCGCTTCTCTATCTGAGACGCGGCTCGCTATTTCTTGAGTAGCAGCCTTTGACGTGTGAACCCCTCCGCGCCGATTACTTGTTTGGAAAGAACTTCATTCACGGTCCGAACCAGAGACCAGCACAGGTAGGCGGAACAGCGCCCATAGCACGTGACCCACGGGCTTTCACCTCCTGCCAGACTCAAACCAATACCGGGTGGTGTGTTCGATTCGCCTAGCGTGGAGCTTGCTTGAGACGGCGTATGGGCAGAGCGGCGGCACAGATGAGGGCAACTCCGAGCAGGAGGGCGGCCGACGAGGGTTCCGGTACGGCAGCAGGAGTCGCAGTAAAGGATCCCGTGATCGGTACGGTCGGATCGAAGCTTATAAAGGGTCCGGCAGTCGACGAAACGCCAACGTCCCCACTGATTAAGTTGAGTGTAGCGTGGAACGGAGCGAAGAAGCTGTTTCCGGTTGCCGTCCAGATGTCCTGCCCGGACGTGAACGCCGCAAAAGTCTGGGACGCATCGCCGGGCGTGCATTGGCCGGGTTGCGGGCAGATGGATGGTGTGTTGGCAGACGACGTGAAGTCAAAGATCTCGCCGTTGAACGAGACGTCGAACTCCGAGAACCCGTTGGTTGTGTCGTAGGTGAAGGAACCACCAGATGGGGCAAAGGGGACGAAACCACTGTTCAGATTCAGTCCGCCAATGAATGCTAACTCATAGGTCACCGGTGCCGCATGGGCTACCAATGCGGATGCAAGGATTACCGCAAACAGCCATGGTAACTTCATTAACTTCTCTTAATCCGATAGGTCAGGATCTTTACTCTTTAGAAAGCTTGTAGCGTTAAGAACGCTCCAGCACATTATTACTTATCCTCGGGATAAAAGGAAGGATGAATTCACTTTGTAAGATCCGAGATTCGAACCAGGTCCTCGGTGAGAAATCGGATCGCGTTTTGCGCCCTGGAGCGAGCTGAGAAGGACAAAGATGGAGTCGTCAAGGGCGTTGGTATCTTTCGAATTGCATCCGTTCGGACTGACGAACCTAAACGAGGAAATTCTTCGATCCAGAAGTCAACCGAAACTCAGATTCAAGGAAATTAGGCGTCGCTTCTGAGTGGCCGAAATCTGGGGAGAATCGCGCGAACTCGCCTCAATGGGCGTTTAAGACCAAGCCGCCGGTCATGCACAATCCCAACAGATTGGCGCGATTCGAAGCCAATTTTGGGTCCGGCTCGCGCCGAAAGAGTGGCTAACTGCCATCGGGAAATCCGCCGCGATGCAGCACCATCGGATAATGCGGCAGGGTAGCAGGCTTCGGGGCCGATGCTCGCCAGCCGTCGGGATAGGGCTCGCAGCCGGAGAACGGGACTAACCGCTCAGCGAGTTGCGGAGGGCGAGGATGGCGTGGCTGCCAAAGCGCTTCCGCCAGCGCTCCTCGAGGACGCCGAGCTGCCAGAC
>DASYAX010000181.1:0-6556 GCA_036501045.1 Bryobacteraceae bacterium | reverse complement strand
CCCGCACGCGCTCCACTTGCTGCTTCTCCAGTTGCGGGTCGATTTGAAAAGTCTTTGGCGCTTCCGTCGGCTCGCTCTGAAACTTGTTCACGCCGACCACAATCTGCCGGCCTTCTTCAACCGCTCTCTGATACTGGTAGGCGGCGTTTTGAATTTCGCCCTGCACATAGCCTTTTTCGATAGCTGCGAGCGTGCCGCCCAAAGCATCGATACGAGCTACGTATTCGCGCGCGCCGGCTTCGATTTGACTGGTGAGGCTTTCTACATATTCGCTGCCGCCGAATGGATCCGGCGCCTCCGTCACGCCGCTTTCATAACCGATCACCTGCTGCGTGCGCAAGGCCACGCGTGCCGACTTTTCCGTCGGCAGCGACAGCGCTTCATCCTGCCCATTGGTATGCAACGATTGTGTACCGCCTAAGACCGCGGCCATCGCCTGCAAGGCGACGCGCACCACATTCACTTCGGGCTGCTGCGCCGTAAGAGTGGATCCTCCGGTTTGCGCGTGAAAACGCAGCATGCAGGAACGCTCGAGCTTCGCTCCAAAACGCTCTCGCATCAGCAGTGCATAGAGCCGCCGCGCGGCGCGAAACTTGGCGATTTCTTCCAGAAAATTATTGTGTGCATTGAAGAAGAAGCTCAGGCGCGGCGCAAATGCGTCCACGTCCAATCCAGCCGCCACAGCCGCTTCAATGTAGGCGATGGCGTTCGCCAACGTGAACGCAACCTCCTGAATCGCGGTCGATCCCGCCTCTCGAATGTGATATCCGCTGATCGAGATGGTGTTCCATTCGGGCAGCTCGCATCCCGCCCAGGCAAACAGGTCGGTGATGATCCGCATGGCCGGCCGTGGCGGATATATATAGGTCCCGCGTGCGATATATTCCTTCAGAATGTCGTTCTGGATGGTCCCCGAAAGCTTTTTACGGTCGGCTCCCTGGCTTTCGGCGACGAGCACATAGAGGCACAGCAAGATGGCCGCCGTTGAGTTGATCGTCATCGACGTGCTAACGTCCGCGAGCCGAATGCCGTCGCAGAGCACCTGCATGTCGGCGAGCGAATCGATGGCTACCCCGACGCGCCCGACTTCGCCGGCCGCGAGCGGGTGATCGGAATCCATCCCCATCTGCGTAGGGAGGTCAAAAGCGACGGACAACCCGGTGATGCCTTGCGCCAGAAGATACCTGTAGCGCTTGTTGCTCTCTTCGGCGCTTCCGAAGCCGGCATACTGCCGCATCGTCCACAGCTTGCGGCGGTACATTTCGGCGTAGATTCCACGTGTGAACGGGAATTGGCCGGGCTGCTCGGATGTCGGCAAGAAGAACCTAAGAGCGAGACACGCGGCGTGCTTTCAAGAAGGAAACGACGCCGAAAAACACCATGATGAAGCCGAGAAAGATGCCGAACAGCATTCCCGCGACGTTCTGCCGGTGGGTGCTTGCGTAGACCAGAAAATAAACCGCCAGCAACAGAAAAAGCGCACCGATTGCTTGATTCCAGATCACCCGCGCCGGCCGCACCACCTCCGGAACTACGTGCTGGGCAAACCGCTTCGCGTTGTCTACCTTCGCGAACTTGGCAAGCCTGACGACATCCTCGAATTTCACTTCGCTTTTATGCTAGCATCGGGGCGAAAGGCCCGGTTGTGGCAATTGCCGCGAACACATTTTTCGAGGAAAGAGTGGATCAACTCTTCAGCCTATCCGCGCTGATTCACGAAATCTTTTCGTCCGCTGGTCTTGATTATCGAGTGATTGGCGGCCTGGCGGTTTATTTGTACGTGGAGGAGGCAGCGCCGGATGCCGGGCGCCTGACTCGGGATATCGACATTACAATCCGTCGCGAGGATCTGGAACGAATTGCCGAAGCGGCTGAATCGTTCGGTCTTCAGCATCGCCGTATCGCCGGGGTGGACATGCTTGTGCCGACCGGCAGCCCATCGGCGCGGCGTGCAGTTCACCTCGTTTTTGCGGGGGAAAAGGTACGGCCGGAATATCCGGAACCTGCGCCGCATTTGGGGTCCTATCGAAGCGTGAAAGGCATACGGCTGATCTCGCTAGCAGATTTAGTCCGCATGAAGCTTACAAGCTTCCGTGCCAAAGACGAAGCGCACCTCAAAGACTTGGATGACGCCCGGCTGATTACACCGGACATGGAGGCCGGGCTTTCACCAGTCTTGCGGGAGCGGCTGGACCAGGTTCGCGCGAGAGAATAGCAGCCGGTCAGACTTCCAGAATCACCGGCATGATCAAAGGCCGGCGCTGGGTCTGCTTGCTGAGGAATTTTTTCAGGTCTGTACGGATCTTTTCCTGCATAACGCCCCAGTCGCCGCGCTCCTCCGGGCTTGAGGAATCGAGCGTGCGGCGCACGACGCCGCGGGCTTCCTGCAGGATGGCGGTGCTATCGCCCGCTACAAAACCGCGGCTGACGATCTCGGGTAGGCCGTCGCTTTTACCGGTGTTTTTGTTGATGGCGATGATGGGAAGGACGAAGCCATCTTCAGAAAGATGACGGCGGTCGCGAATAATAATGTCTTCCACAACATCGTCGAGCGAGCCGGAATCGATGCAAATGCGCCCGACGGTAATCTTTTCGCTGCGGCGCGCCCCGAGCGCATCGATTTCGAGCGTCTCTCCGGTTTCGAGGATGAAGGTATCTTCGAGACCGGCGAAGCGCAGATGCTGAGCCAGTTGGGCGTGCCGCGACAACTGCCGGTACTCGCCGTGCACTGGAATGAAATAACGCGGGCGCACCAAATTCAAAATCAATTTCAGCTCTTCCTCGCTGGCGTGACCGGAAACGTGAACGGGCGGCCGCATCGAGCCGTAAACCAGGTCCGCGCCGCGCCGGGCAATGTGATTCATCATCCGGTAAATCGCTTTTTCGTTGCCGGGGATGATGCGCGAACTCAGCACCACGGTGTCGCCCGGCTGAAGATATAGGTGCTTGTGATTGTCGACCGCGACACGCGAAAGAGCCGACATGGGCTCTCCTTGCGTGCCGGAAACCACGACCGCCACCTTTTCCGGCGCCATCTGCATGATGTCCTGCGGGCGCAGCAAGGTCGAATCGGGAATGGAGAGCAGTCCGAGGCTGTGGGCGATTTCCGTGACATTCAGCATGCTGCGGCCGAGAAACGCGACTTTGCGCTCATATTCGGCGGCAAGATCGAGAATCTGCTGCAGGCGATGAATGGAACTGCTGAAACAGGAAATGATCAGGCGGCGCTGCGAGCGACTGAAAAGCTCTTCAAAACGCGGCCGTACCGCGCGCTCGCTCTCGGTGTAGCCGGGGCGGTCAACGTTGGTCGAATCCGAAAGCAACAGGAGAACGCCGCGCTTGCCGTATTCGGCGAACGTGTGAAGGTCGAAGAGCTCATTGTCGGTGGGCGTCGGATCGACCTTAAAATCGCCGGTATGAATGATTACGCCTAACGGCGTGGTAATCGCTAGCGCCACGCAGCTTACGATCGAGTGGGTCACCCGGACGAACTCAATTTCGAAGGGCCCCAGCTTGAGACGGTCGCCCGGCTTGACGGCGTTCAAGGTGGCATCGTCGAGCATTTCGTGCTCGTCGAGACGGCGTTCTACCAAGGCGAGGGTGAATTCGGTGCCGTAAACGGGAATGTTGAGCTGCGACAGCAGAAACGGCACTCCGCCGATGTGGTCCTCGTGGCCGTGGGTGAGAATGAGGCCGCGAACCATGGCGGAATGTTGCTCGAGATAAGCGAAATCGGGCGTGACGATGTCGACGCCGAGCAGTTCGGAATCGGGGAACATCATCCCCGCGTCGACGACAATGATGTCGTCGCCGTAACGTAGCGCCATGGAGTTCATGCCGAACTCCCCTAGCCCGCCGATCGGGACTATCTGCAGCTTTTGATCAGGCATAAGAGCGAAAGAAGCTAAAGGGTATCACGCAGTGCGAATGATTTAGGGCGCACCCGAGCGCACGGCGGCTTGCGCGCGAGCCAGCCATGTTTCGTAGATGTAGCTTTCCTGTTCAGACTGCCAAACCGCTTCCGGCACGGCATGCAAGCTGTCGCGGGGAACGGCTGGGATATCGTTTCCCAGCGCAAGCGTGCCGCCTTCGCCATGCTCGTAGTCGGCTGTGATTTCCGTTCGAAGATGATTCTTAACCGCCCATTCGCCGATATGCGTCTCCGGCATGGCTTGAATCTGCTTTTTCGTCCAATCCGGAAACTTGAGTTTTTCTTCCAGCCAAAGAGCGACGGGCCTGGTCACGAAATAAGGGCGGTGGCCGCCGCCGGGCTCGAAACCGAAATCGAAGACGTCTTTGGAACCGCCGAGCAAAGCGATGGTTTGCTGCCGAAGCGCCTCGAAAAAGTTCTGGCCATGATGCGGAATGTCGACGACCTGATCGGTAGAGCCGTTGAAGACGAAGGTCGGACCGCGCTTGGCATGCAGTCCATAGATCATGGGGCCGCGTTCGCCCAGAAAAGTGAGCGATTGATAAGGAATGGCCTGACACATTTTTCTGCTGGTATCCCAATAACCGCCGGGTCCGTCGAGATCGCCACCGCCCACTAACACACAGGCATGGACGGAAGTGTCTATCGCGCAGGCGAGAGAGCTGATGAAAGATCCCATAGAAAAGCCCAAGACGGCAATGCGTTTGGGGTCCACATCAGGCCGATCGGCGAGATAATGAGCGGCCTGCATGACGTCTGTGACCATCAGGCCGCCCATACGGCGGCCCATGTCGTCGGGCGGAACAAATTCGTCGTGCTGGTTGGTGTGAGAGCGGCGCTCTTTGTTACGCTCGTATTCGCCGATCGGATCGTACGTGAGCACAATCGCGCCGGCGCGCGCGTAAAGAATGCCGGCCCAGTAGGAATACCAGGAGGACTTGTCGCCGCCGTGGCCGTTCACCACAATCAGAGCCGGATGTTTCAGGATGGTTGCAGCGGCCGAGTGATACACGATGGCGGGCACGCGCAGACTATAGTCTGTCGCGTAGGAGACACGGTCAGCGGCCACGCCAGGCGCGGGCGAAAACGTGCCGTACGATTTCGCATCGAGGTGGGGAAGTGGATCCGGCACGTGCAATGTCCGGCGGACCTGCGCGCGAAGATCCCCCCAATCGGGATGCGTCGCCGCGAGGGCACAACAGGAAAATAAGGCGAATGAAGTCAGCGGAAGCAAGCGCACGCTACTCTATGCTAGTCTAGTTCCACAATCCATTTACATCGGTAACTGCCCCAGCCTTGAAGCTCGTCCTGCAAGGAGATTTTCGAGACATGCCCACGCAGATTGACCACGCAGCCAAAGAGCCGGATATCAAAACTCTGAGCAACCTATGTCTGGTGCGGTGCTGCATTTGCGATGTTTGGGATGTTACTCCGGTCGCTGTCGGCGAAGACTTTGAGTATCACACTTGTCCGGAAAGCTTTCTGGCAGTGCGATGCAACCGCTGTGGCTTGGTCTTCTTGAATCCCCGGCCGTCGGTCAGCGATTTAGATGTGATTTACCCCGCTACTTACCACGCCTATAATTTCACCGCCGAGAATTTCGGATTGATCCATACCATCCGGCGGCGCCTTGAAGCCAGGCGCCTTCTCGAAGTCTGCCGGGGGCTTCCAGCGGGTTCGCGGGTGCTGGACGTCGGCTGTGGCGACGGGTTTCATCTCAAACTACTCAAGGAATTCGGGCCGAAGGACTGGACGCTCGAGGGAGTGGATGCCAGCGAACTCGCTGCTGAGCGCGCGCGTGATGCCGGCCTTCAGGTGCACCACGGACGTTTGGAAGATTTGCGCCTGGACGCCGAGTCGTTTGACCTGATCCTTCTCATCGCAACGATTGAACACGTCGAAAACCCGCGCGATTTGCTCGAAGAGGCGCGCCGCCTTCTCAAGCGAGGCGGAAGGATTGCGATCGTTACCGATAACGTCGATACACTCGATTTTCGTATTTGGAAGGCGCGTTGCTGGGGCGGTTATCATTTCCCTCGTCATTGGAATCTCTTCAGCAAGTCTTCCTTTTCGCGGTTGGCGCAGCGCTGCGATCTGCGGGTGAAAAAAATAGAGACGCTGGTGAGCCCCGTGAATTGGGTCTATTCGATCCGCAACTTTCTGGTGGATCGCCGCGCTCCGGAATTTTTAGTGCGGCAATTTAGTCTGAATGCGCCTGCCTCGCTGGCAGTATTTACGCTTTGGGATCAGATATTCACCTGGTTCGGAAAAGGCGCGCTTTTGCGTTTGACGCTCGCGAAGGATTGAGACCGGATGCTTGCTATTTCTCCAGTTGCCATTGTGGGCGGCGGCCTCGCGGGATTGGTATCGGCGCGCTTGCTGAAACTGCACAATATCCCTTTTGTGCTGTTCGAAGGCGGCAGCCAGATCGGAGGCTTGGCCAGGTCCCACGTAGACGAGGAAGGCTTCGTTTACGATTTTGGAGCACATTTCATCAACAACAGGTTGGCGGCCGCGCTCGGGATTTCGGCGGAGTGCCGCGACGTGGCGGTATACGGCGAGTCGGTTTTACTGGGAGGCAAGGAATATGCCTATCCGTTCGGTCTTCTTCGCAAACCAAAGTTC
>DASYAX010000180.1:0-16097 GCA_036501045.1 Bryobacteraceae bacterium | reverse complement strand
CGCACCAGGGGGACCAGAAACTCCCAGCCGGGAAAGACTTCGCCGGGATTCGAGAGGACGAGATCGGCCTGTTCGGCCGCCTCGGCGAGCTGCCCCAACAGAGTGCGCGAGTGGGCATATTCGGCCAAGGGAAGAAGCGTTGCGGCATTAATTTTGAGGACGGATCGCTGCGACTCGACGTCGAATTGGCGGATGGATTCGATTTCATCACCGAAGAATTCGATACGGACGGGACGCGATGCTTCGGCGGGAAACACATCGAGAATGCCGCCTCGAATGGAATATTCGCCCACCATTTCCACCGGCTCGCGGCGTTCGTAGCCGATACTTTCGAGATGTTGCGTCAGATCTTCGAGAGGAAGCTCTTCTCCGCTGCGGACTACCAGCGCTAATTGGCGATAGAATTCGGCGGATTCCGTGCGCAGCAAGGCGGAGGCGACCGGCGCGATGGTGATGGGCACTTTCTGCGCGGACAGCCGCCACAGGCCCACCGCTCGCTTCTCCTCAATTTCGTTATGAGGCGACAGGCGTTGGTGGGGGAGCACATCGAGGGCGGGAATGAGCTGCGGCGCCGGCAGGTCGCGCCCCTCGAAGAACATCTCGAAGAACACTTCGACCGATTCGAGCAGCGTCTCGGCTTGTTTGTTGCCATCGACCAGCACCAGCAGCGGCTTTTCCGTGGCCTGATAGAGCAGAACGAGGTAAAGCGCTTTAGCGGTGGTGACAAGGCCCGAGACGGCGAACGGGCCATGCTCGCCGCGCGTCAGGTGGTGCAGCAATGTCTGAAAGCTGGGCTGCCTTGCCGCCGACTGAAAGAGTTCCCGGGTTGCGGGGTGCGTCACGGTATGAGCGCCAGAGCGGCCTTGAGGGACTCTTCCCGCCGGCGGATAATTTTTTCGGCGATATCGGTGGTGGAGTAACCTGGCTCTAGCGGCAGAGCGTGCACTTCTCCTCCGTTCGCTTCCACTTCCTCTCGCCCCGCGATGAAATGCGCCCAATCGGCGCCCTTGACCAATATGTCGGGCAGAAGCGCGGCGATGAGGTCACGCGGCGTGTCCTCGTCAAAGAGCGTTACCGCATCGACTGCTTGCAAATGAAGAGCGAGCTGCACGCGAGCGCACTCGTCAAAGAAGGGACGCGATGGGCCCTTGAGACGCTGGACACTCGCGTCGGTGTTCAGGGCGAGAATCAAAACATCTCCAAGCGACCTGGCGCGCTCGAGCAGACGGATGTGGCCGGGATGCAAAATGTCATAGCAGCCGTTGGTGAAGACGACTTTCTCGTTCTGTGACTTCCAGGCTGGGCGTTGAGCAAGCAGCTCCGGACGCGTATAGAATTTGCTCATCCCGGCTTTTATTTTACGATTTTAGATATTCCAGGAAGTATTCTGAAGCTGCAAGCGTTTTTACGATGAAAATACTCGTGCGCGCGACGAGTTGGGTTGGCGATGCGGTGCTGTCGATACCGGCGCTGCAGGCGCTGCGGGAAACTCATCCGGCCGCTCAGATCCATATTCTGGCGCGGCCATGGGTCAGCGGCTTATATGGGCGCGAGAGCTTTTGCGACGAGCTGATTCCGTATGAGGCGCCGCGCGGATGGCATGGATTTAGCGAAAAACGGCGATTGGCGGCGGAGCTGCGGCGACGGCGCTACGATTGCGCGATTCTTTTGCAGAACGCGTTTGAAGCGGCTGCGCTGGTACGCTGGGCAGGCATTCCGCAGCGCATCGGCTATGCCCGGGATGCACGCGGGTGGCTGCTCACGCATCCGATTCCAGTGCCGCAGCCGGGCGAAATACCGCTGCATCAACGTTTCTACTACCTGGAACTGCTGAAGCGGGCCAAGCTGATTCCCTCCTACCGGATCGATTCGGCCATTCGGATGAATGGCGCGGCTGCAGCGGCGATCCAAGGGACGGAACGCTGGCGCGAAGCGGGGATGGAGGGCGCTGTGATTGGCGTGAGTCCGGGCGCGGCATACGGCGGCGCCAAGCGTTGGCTTCCGGAACGGTTTGCCGAAGCGGCCGTGGCCGTGGCACGAGAGCGAGGCGCACAGGTGGGCGTTTTTGGCTCGCGCGAGGAAGCTGAAATCTGCGAATTGGTGTGCGAGAAAGTACGGGCGGCGGGCCAAATGTGTGTAAATTTCGCGGGCCGTACGACGCTTGTGGAGTTCGTCGAAATGGCGGCAGCCTGCGAGGTATTCTTAACGAATGATTCCGGACCGATGCATATTGCCTCGGCGCTGGGAATTCCCACGGTGGCGGTGTTCGGTGCTACCGATGAGCAGGCGACGGGACCTACGGGCGTACAGAGCCGGGTAGTCCGCGAGCCGGTGGAATGCAGCCCATGTCTGCTGCGTGAGTGCCCGATCGATCATCGCTGCATGACGCGAGTTAGCGCCGATCGGGTGGCGCAGGTGGCTTTGGGCCTGGTTCGAATCGAAAAAAGTTAGAGAGGATCGCAGAGCAAGAAGTGGATACGCGAGAGAAGATTGTGCCTGTGCGGGACTTAGGGGCGCGGCTGGCGCATGGCGACTGGCTGGCGCTGGTGGGATGGTTCGATCCGCTGACAGCGACGCTCGCGAAGCAGGTGGCGGAATCTACCGCGCCGGGACGGAACTTATTGGCGGTTGTTTTAGATGCCGACGATACGCTGCTGCCCGCCGAAGCCCGAGCGGCGTTAATGGCAGCATTGCGCGCCGTTGACGTGGTGACGATGGCGAAACCTCACGAATGGCGAGCGATGGCAGCGAGTAGCGCGCGAATCGAGATTGTCGAAGACAGCGAGGGAGAAAGAAGGCGCTCGGCGGAATTTGTCGAATTGGTGCTAAAGCGGGACGCGTCGTGAACACTGGGGAGCATTCCATTCTGGTGATTCGTTTGGGGGCCATGGGCGACATCATTCATACGCTGCCGGCGGTAGCGAGCCTCAAGCGGAGCTTCCCGGAATGGCGGCTGCGATGGGTCGTCGCGCGCAAGTGGGCAGCGCTGCTCGAAGGGAATCCGAACGTCGACGAGATTGTGCCGTTCGAACGCAGCGGAATCAGCGCGCTGGCGGGCTCGTGGCAACGCTTGCGCCGGGCGAGGCCCGAGTTGGCCATCGATTTTCAGGGATTGATTCAATCCGCGCTAGTTGGTTGGGTCAGCAGACCTAAGAATTATTTCGGGTTAGACAAATCGCTGGCGCGCGAGCGGCTGGCAGCCAGCTTTTATACGCGCCGGGTTGTAGCTAAGGGGCCGCATCGCGTGGAGAGGAATCTGCAGCTTGCGGCGGCTGCGGGCGCCGGCAACTTGACAATGTCCTCTTGGCTACCCCAAGGGCGGCCGGAAGGGCAGTTGCCGGCTGGTCCTTTTGTGCTGGCGAATCCGTTTGCGGGCTGGACGAGTAAGCAATGGCCGATTGCGAGTTACGAGGCGTTGGCGGAGCGTTTAAAAGACCAAGGAGTGGCGCTGGTGGCGAATGTGCCGCCTGGCCGAGAGCATGAGCTCGCAACGCTAACCCATGTGCGAGTACATGTATCCGGGATCGGCGGCTTGATTGACGCGACACGCCGGGCGACGGCGGTTGTAGGAGTAGACAGTGGGCCGCTGCATCTGGCGGCGGCGTTGGGCAAGCCTGGCGTCTCGTTGTTCGGGCCGACCGATCCAGCGCAAACCGGTCCATTCGGAAGCCGTATGACGGTATTACGCGCCCAGGACGCGGAGACAACCTATAAGCGCGATCGTGAGATTCATGCGAGCATGAAGGATCTTACGGTGGATCAGGTTGCGAACGCTCTTATAAAATCGATCGCGGCCGCTTCGCCAGCGGCCGTACATTCATCTTGAGCCTTTTCCCGAAAAAATATGCGGACTTCGTGCAACGTTTGCGCGTGGCCGGCGGCTTCCTATTATTGGCAGCGTTCGCGTGGTTATCGCAACCTTCGCGCGTGTCCCTGCTGATCGGATTGCCGATTGCCCTCTTGGGGCTGCTACTGCGCGGCTGGGCCGCCGGTCACCTGGCAAAGAACGAGCAGCTTGCCACCGGCGGCCCGTATGCCTACGTACGCAATCCGCTATACGCCGGGACTTTGATGACCGCGTTCGGAATCGTCATCGCGTCGCGCAATGCTTGGCTGGCGCTGTTGTTTGCCGTGGTATTTCTGTTGGTGTATTTGCCGGCGATTGAGCTGGAGGAACAACATTTGCGGCAGATTTTTCCCGAGTATGCGGCCTATGCTACCCGTATCCGGCGTTTCCTGCCGTTCGCAAGATGGCCTGAACGAGCGGGCCGCTTTTCGTGGGCGCTCTATTGGCGCAATGAAGAATTTAAGGCCGCCGCCGGCTTTATCATCGCGGTTGGATGGCTCGGCTATAAATGCTTCCTGTGATACGCTTTCGCTCATGAGAGTTGGATGTTTTACTGCATTGTTGTCGCAATTTCCGCTTGAAAAAGTAATCGAAAAACTCAAGAGCCTAAACATTACGACGGTGGAGCTGGGGACCGGGAACTATCCCGGCGATCCGCACTGCAAACTGTCGATGCTCAAGAACGCGAAGGAGCTGAAAGAGTTCAAAAAGAGGCTTGACGACGCCGGGTTTTCCATCAGCGCTTTGAGTTGTCACGGTAACGCGCTGCATCCGGATCCGGCGACCGCGAAGGCGTACGCCGATACCAGCAAGCGGACGATTGAACTCGCCGCGAAGCTAGGCGTTCCCGTGGTCATTGATTTTTCGGGATGCCCGGGGGACAGCGACAAGGCGAAGTATCCGAATTGGGTGACGTGCCCATGGCCGCCGGAGTATTTAGACGTGCTCGATTGGCAGTGGGAGAAAAAGGTAACGCCCTATTGGGTCAAACACGGCAAATTCGCGAAAGACCATGGCGTCAAAGTTGCTATTGAGATGCATCCCGGATTTGTTGTGTATAGTCCGGAGACCATGCTGCGGTTGCGCGCGATAGCGGGCGACAGCGTGGGCTGCAATTACGACCCGAGCCATATGTTCTGGCAAGGGATCGACCCTATCAAGGCCATTCGCGTGTTGGGCGACAGTATTTTCCACGTTCACGCGAAGGACACGCAGATCTACGATTACAACCTGCCGAAAACCGGCGTGCTCGATACGAAAAAGTACACCGACGAGCGCAACCGGGCTTGGATTTTCCGCTCTTGCGGCTACGGTCATCCGTACGGCTGGTGGAAAGAATTCGTCTCAACCCTGCGCATGTACAACTATGACTACGTGCTATCGATCGAGCACGAAGATACGCTCATGTCTCCCGACGAAGGACTTACCAAGGCGGCGGAATTTTTAAATCAGATCGTGATTCGCGAGCAACCGGCCGCGCCCTGGTGGGTGTAGCGCAAGCAGAGTTTTCAGAGCATGGCAACGGTAACAAACCCGTACGCGGGATTCTTAGGAGACCTGGACGCGATGGCGGTCCTGAAGGAAACGCCCGGACGGTTGCAGGAACTGGTACAAAGGCTGGGCGCAGCAGGCTTGGAGCGAAGCTGGGCGCCCGGCAAATGGAGCGCGCGAAAAATCGTCTGCCATCTAGCGGATTGCGAGATCGCTTTCGGCTATCGCTGGCGGCAAGTGGCCGCACAGCCGCACCATTTGATTCAGACCTTCGATCAAGATCAGTGGGCGGCGGGATATGAGTCGCTAGGCGCGAACGAGGCGCTCGCTTCGTTCAGCGCTTTGCGGCGCTGGAGCATGGCGTGGCTGGGAGCGCTGCCGCCGGCGGCGTTCTCGAAAGCGGTGACGCACCCGGAGCGCGGCGAGCTCACGCTGCGGGATTTGTTGGCGCTGGCCGCCGGGCACGATCGCAATCACCTGGGGCAACTCGAGCAGATGACGAAAGCGAGCGCCTAACTTCTGAACGAGATTTGGCGCGTCGCACGGCTGGCGGGGCCGGTGGCGCTGGCGGAACTGGGATGGATGGCGATGAACACCGTCGACACCATCATGGTGGGGCGGCTGGGGCCGGCGGCGATCGGCGCAATCGGCATTGGCGGCAACGCGTTCTATGCGCTCGCGATCTTCGGGATGGGTCTGCTGTTCGGACTCGACACGCTGGTTTCGCAGTCGCATGGAGCGGGCGATCGCGCCGATACGCACCATTCGCTCGCGCAGGGCGTTTATTCGGCGGTGCTGATTACAGCGCCGCTGATGATTATCTTTTTCTTCCTGCCGCCGATTTTTTATGCATTCGGCATCAATGCGGAAGTGGCTCGGCTCGCCGGGCCGTTCGTTCAGACGCTGAGCCTGGGCACGCTGCCGCTGCTGCTGTATGGGGCGTTCCGGCGCTATCTGCAAGGCATCGGGCATGTGCGGCCGGTGATGTTTGCATTGATCAGCGCGAATTTGGTGAACTGGTTTTTCAACTGGCTCTTGATTGAGGGAAATTGGGGCTTGCCTAAGCTGGGGGTGGTTGGTTCGGCGCTGTCTACTTGCCTGGCACGCGTCTACATGGCGGGGGTGCTGCTGTTTTTCATCTGGTGGTTCGAGCGCGGCTATGAGGCGGGCTTTCGCAGTTTGCTGCGTAAACCGGATACGAAGCGAATGCTGAGGCTGCTGGCCATCGGGCTTCCGGCGGCAACACAGATTTTGCTGGAAATCGGCGCCTTTGGAGCGGCCGGTATTCTGGCCGGACGGCTGACGCCGGTGGCGTTGGCGGCGCATCAGATTGCGCTGAATTGCGCGGCGGTCAGTTACATGGTGCCGCTGGGAATTTCATCGGCAGCAGCGGTAGCGGTGGGACAGGCGATCGGACGCGGCGAACCGGCGGTGGCGCGGCGCAGCGGGTTCATCGCGATCGGCCTCGCGTCCGCGTTCATGGCGTGTTCGGCGGTGGCGTTTCTCAGCGTGCCGCGAACGATCCTGCGCATTTATACAAATGACACGAGCGTCCTCAGTCTGGGAGTGGGGCTGCTGGCGATCGCGGCGCTGTTTCAACTATTTGACGGGATTCAAACGGTGGCAACAGGCGCGCTGCGCGGAGTAGGGAACACGCGCGTACCGATGCTGGTGAATCTGGGCGGCTATTGGCTGTTCGGCTTGCCGGTGGGATACGTGCTGTGCTTCTATCTCGGATATGGCGTGATGGGTTTGTGGTGGGGCTTGACGCTGGCGCTGATCGTTATTTCGCTGGTGCTGCTGGTCGTATGGCAACGGCAGTGGCGTGGCGCATCTCAGCGGAGCATTGCTTGGCGTGCCTGATTCGCTGCCTGTCGTAGATTTGCTGCCGGTCGTTCTCTTCAGAGCCCTTTCGTTCGCGAAACTGATTGCGCACCTGTGCCGCCTTTTCCTTGTCACCCAGCCGCCAACCATTTCGTATCATTATTTTTCCCTCACTGCTTCTGCCCAGGCATCTTTCGGTCATATAATCTGATTAATAGCGAGATCATATACTATTAAGTTGATCGAGTTAGGGGTATTTGTATTCTGAAAGGGAAAATGGAAATCCTGGTGTACTTATGAAATCGCATACGGCTTCTTATGGACCGCTTTTTTTGCTGCTGCTGGCCTCTACGGCAATGTTCGCCCAAACCGGCCGCATCACTGGCCGCGTGACCGATGAGAGCGGCTCTGTCATTCCGGATGCCAAAGTAAGCGTCACTCAGACTTCTACAAACGTGACGCGGACCGTGAACACAAATGAAGACGGATACTACACGGTCCCGTCCCTCTTGCCCGGACCGTATTCGGTCTCGTTTGAGCATCAGGGCTTTGGACCGGTGGTTCAGTCTGCCCTCACGCTTCAGGTGGATCAAGACCTGCGCCTGGATACGATTCTGAAGATCGGTTCTGTTTCGGAAAAGGTTGAAGTGACTGCCGAAGCGCCGCTGCTTGAGACGGAGAGCCATTCTTCGGGAGCGGTCGTGCAAGGACGGCAGGTGACTGGTCTGCCGCTTCTAGGTCGAGATGCTTACGCACTCGGAGGGCTGGTGCCGGGCGTTCGCGCTTCTCGCGGCATGAATGATCTGCCAGTGGATATTATCAGCACCTCTTCCATTTCGATCAACGGCGCGCAGGCGACGGCGAATGAGTTTCTACTCGATGGTGCACCGAATTCAGCCGCTTCCGCAAATCAGCCGATTATCTATCCCACTGCCGATGCCGTGCAGGAATTCAGGGTAGAAACCAGCAACTACAGTTCTGAATTTGGACGTTCGGCGGGCGGCGTATTCAATGTGGTGACGAAAGCGGGCGGCAACGATGTTCACTTCAGCTTGTGGGAGTTCCTACGGAATAACGATTTGAACGCCAACAATTTTTTCGCCAATCAAGCGGGACAGCAAATTCCACCACTCAAGTTCAACCAATTCGGCGGCGTTCTCGGTGGCCCGGTTATCGTTCCGAAGTTGTACAACGGGCGCAACCGGACTTTTTTCTTCGTCTCGACAGAGTTGGTTCGTTATGTGCAGGGCGTCACTTATACCGCTACGGTCCCCAATCCTGTTTTACTCGGTGGCGATTTCAGTCGCGACGTAAACAGTTCGGGGAAAGCGGTCACCATCTATAACCCGTTTTCGACAAGGCAAGACCCAAGTGGCAAAGGTTATGTCCGGGATCCTTTCGCCGGCAATGTTATCCCCGCCTATCTAATCAATCCGGTTGCACAGAAACTGCTCGGCTATTTCCCCGCGCCGAATACTGCCGGAACCGGATACACGGGCCAGAATAACTACGTCAGCACCGATGCAAACCGGATTCAGAAGAACACCTGGAGCGCGCGATTAGATCACAATTTTACTGACAACACTCGTTTCTTCTTACGCTATTCCTATGATGATTCGCCCTACGCTCGCGCCTCTCCGTACGGGGCTCAAGATCCGGGTTCACCCGGCTTCGGTGCACAGGATTTCACACGCTCCAACGCTGTCGCCGACTTGAATCACACCTTCTCGCCCAGCTTGATCGGCACCATTCGCGGCTCTTTCTCTCGTCTGGCGAATGTGCGCGGCCCCATCAGTCAAGGCCTCGATATCACTCAACTCGGATTGCCGGCCGGATTGTCACAACAGATCGGTGCGCCGGCAGCTTTTCCGGTCGTCAACATCACCGGCTACAGCGTTAGCAGCTCGGTTCCGAATAGCTCTTGGACCAGCGCGCTCGGCGAAACCGGTCTCATCCGCATGGGAATGAATAACTACGCGTTGCAAGGTAGCGTGACGAAGACGCTGGGGACGCATACGGTGAAAACGGGCGGCGAATTCCGCATCGTGCAGTTCAACACGCTGCAGACCGCGGATGACAGCGACAACTTCGCTTTCACCAGTGCATTCACGCAAGGGCCGAATCCAGCCCAATCAACCGCTACTGCTGGTGATGCACTGGCCAGCTTTCTACTCGGCACGCCCGCTTCGGGATCGGTCACTCCTTCGCCGGCGGTTGCTCTCGAAACCAAGTATTATGCCGGATATCTCCAAGACGATTGGAAAGCGACCAGCACCCTCACCCTAAATTTGGGCGTCCGTTACGAAGTTGAGACTCCTCGTACAGAACGTTACAACCAGCTCACGAATTTCGATTACCTTGCCATACCGCCGTTGAATGCGCCCGGATTGAATCTACACGGAGCTCTTGCCTTCCCTGGCGTGAACGGCCTTTCGCGATATCAGAGTAGTCCGGATGTTAACAACTTCGGTCCCCGGGCAGGCTTCGCCTGGCGTCCTTTTACGAAGACAGTAGTTCGCGGAGGTATGGGACTTTTCTACGGGAATAACTGGGGCGTTGGCGGCGCGCCCAGTAGTTTTGGCGTCAGCGGATTCAGCGCGCCTACTAATGTTGTGTCGAGCCTCGATGGCGTTACGCCTGTAACCACACTCTCGAATCCGTATCCCGCGGGGCTCAATAGCGCCACCGGAAGCTCAGGCGGCGCGGCTACCCTATTAGGACAAAGCATCAGCTATTACGATCGCGGTAACGTAACTCCCTATACCATCCAATACAACTTCGATATCCAACAGGAGTTGCCGTATGCGCTGTTGCTCGATCTGGGTTATGTCGGTACTCACAACCTGAAATTACCTGCGAACCAGACGCTTAGTCAGATTCCGGATTCCAGTCTAGCGCTTGGCGACGCGTTGCGAACCCAGGTGACGAATCCTTTTTACGGGCAAATCGGCGTGGGCGCGCTAGCAGCTAAGACCGTGGCGCAGGCACAATTGTTGAGTCCTTATCCCCAGTTCACTGGCGTTACTTCGGTCGAAACGAATTGGGCGGCCTCGCGTTATAACGCTCTGCAAGTGAAGCTTGAACGGCGCTTTTCAAAAGGCTTCACGATGCTCGCTTCTTATACTTGGTCGAAAATGATGGATCAGAGTACCGGTTCATTCAGCGGCGAAACTCTCGGGGGCGGCGCCATTCAGGATTGGAACGACCTGCGAGCCGAGTGGAGTCCATCGCAGCTCGACCAAACCCACCGGCTCATCGTTAACACGGTAATCGAACTGCCGTTCTTCCGCCGCCAGCAAAACCTTGTGGGCCATGTTCTCGGCGGATGGGAATTAGGCGTGCTCGGTTCCTTCTACAGCGGTAGTCCATTAGGCGTTACCTCCTCGGTCAATGGGACGTTTTCGCAGGGAGGCGGACAGCGCCCGAATTGGAACGGCATCAACCCCGCCATCAGCAATCCATCGCCCGCGCAATGGCTAAACGCCGCTGTATTCAGTACGCCAGCCGCCTATACCTTCGGTAACGCGCCACGTACGTTTGATGGTGCACGCAGCGATTGGACACGGCAGGTGGATATCTCGCTCCATAAGAACACTCACCTTACCGAGCGCCTCGCTCTTCAAATCCGTGCCGATGCCTTCAACCTCTCGAACACCGTGGTGTTCTCTCCTCCGAACACCACTTACGGATCGAATGCGTTTGGCACTGTGAGCTCGCAAGCTAATCAGCCTCGCGTGCTGCAGCTAGCGTTAAAATTACTCTTCTGACAATCAACCAATCAGACTATGATGAACCGGCGAGCATTTTTACAACGGGCGGGCTTAGGCGCTGCTGCATCTCTCGAAGCAGCTCAGCTACAGCAAAGGCTCCCGCCAGAAGGTACCGGCCACAATCCGGCGTTGAATGGCTTGGGCACGCAATATAAAGGGCAACCGGCTGGTCATCACATTCCAGATCCGGAAGTCCCCAAACAGCCCAATATCCTGTGGATTTTTGGCGATCAGTTCCGCGCGCAGGCGTTGAGCTTCAACGGGGATCCTAACTCCCGGACCCCGAACCTACAGCGGTCCGATGTGAACGGCGTCAATTTCACCGCGAATCTTTCTGGCTTTCCGTTGTGCTGCCCCTTTCGTGGATCGCTGTTGACCAGCCGTTACCCGCACCACTGTGTGCCGGGCCACGAATACCCGCTACCGGAAGGCCAAAAGACGATCGCTGATGTTTTCAATGAGAATGGCTACGATACCGCGTACGTAGGCAAATGGCATCTTGGTGGCTTCCACGAATACAATGGGCGAGCCGCGTTCTTCATTACAGACCCCAATCGCCGCGGCGGATTCCAACATTGGACGGGATACGAGAACAACAACAGCCAATGGGATTGTTGGGTGCATGGCGGCAGTGGCAAAGATGCGTTCCATTACCGCCTGCCCGGCTATGAGACAGACGCTCTGACCGATCTGACCATCGATTATCTGAAGAAGCAGGGCGAGGCGAAGAAAAACGGCCACGGCAAACCATTTTTCGCCGTGCTAAGCGTCCAGCCGCCGCATGATCCCTTTGTGGCCCCTGCAAAATTTATGGCCAACTATGAGGCGGCCAAATTAGAACTGCGCCCTAACACGGCGCATGTGACGCGAGTGACGGAACGAGCGCGCACGGAGCTGGCTGGTTATTATGCGCAGATCGAAAATCTGGACTGGAACTACGGGCGAATCATTCAGGCTCTTACCGATACCGGGCAGCTTGAAAACACTCACGTATTCTTCTTCGCCGATCACGGCGACAGCCTCGGCTCGCACGGCATGTTCCGCAAAGTGAATCCTTACGAAGAGGCCATCCGCACCCCGATGATCATCTCGGGGGGACTACCCACCTATGACGGCTGGAAGCGCGGTCGCCTGCCGGTGCTTTCGAACGCTGTGGACATCGCGCCCACTACTTTAGGGCTTTGCAACCTCAAAAAGCCGGAATGGATGGAAGGAACCGACTACTCGCATTATCGCGTCCAGAAACCGCCCGCTGGACCTGAACCTGATTCCGCTTATCTACAAAACGTGATTCCGGTCGGGCATCCTGACAGCATCAACACACCCTATCGTGGGTTAGTGACGAAAGACGGTTGGAAATTCGTCGCGTTTGAAAACCAGAGCTGGCTTATGTTCAATCTGAACGAAGATCCTTACGAGGAAGCAAACCTTGCGCAGAATAACGCGTTTCGCGCCGAACGAAAGCGGCTGCTGGGACGGCTTAGCCAGTGGGTGGCGGACACTGGCGACAAGTTCGAACTGCCTTCGGACTAAACAGGGCTTAGACCTTTCGACCTGGAATATTCAGACGATCACCGAACAGTCAAATTTTTCTTCACCCACTATCTTCAGCAACTTATCCACAAGAATCGCCCTTGTCCGGACATCCGAGCCGCCATACTCGCCGGTGAAATGCAGACAATCTTACAGGGTGCTGCCTGGACAATCCGTGATCTTCAGCGGGCGGGGCAAAATGATTTCGTTTCGTAAAAAACGCTGTTTCTTCGCCCTGAATGGTTTTTTCTAATGAATTTCAGGATCGCTGGTAGCAGCGATGTCACTGAGGAAATCGAAATCGCAGCCTTGATGCGCCTGCGTTACGCGCTCGAGATACAGGGCGCCGTAACCGCGCTCATAGCGCGGGGCAGGCTTGCTCCAGCGGGCGCGGCGCGCGGCCAGTTCGGATTCGGAGATGAGCAGATCGAGGCGGCGGGATTCGGCATCGAGCGAAATCAGGTCGCCCTCTTCGACCAGCGCGAGCGGCCCACCGACGTGGCTTTCGGGTGAAACGTGCAGAACGCAGGTACCGTAAGCGGTCCCGCTCATGCGGGCATCGGAGATGCGCACGATGTCGCGCATGCCTTTATCGAGCAGCTTTTTCGGGATGGGAAGCATGCCCCACTCGGGCATGCCCGGACCTCCGAGCGGCCCGGCGCTTTGCAGGACCAAGACGGAATCTTCCGTGACGGGCAGGTCGGAGCGGTCGCTGCGCGCTTCGAGGTCCTGATAGTTTTTGAACACGACCGCCGGGCCGGTGTGCTTCAACAGGCGTGGGGTGGCGGCGGAAGTCTTGATGACTGCGCCGTCGGGGGCCAGGCTACCGCGTAGAATGACGGTGCCGCCGGTGGGCGCGAGCGGATTTTCGCGCGGGCGAATGACCTCGTGATTGACGAGTTGGGCACCTTCCAGATTTTCACCCAGGCTCCGGCCGTTGACGGTTTTGCAATCGAGGTGCAGCAGGTCGCGCATTTCGGACATGAGGGCGCGGAGGCCGCCGGCGTAATAGAAGTCTTCCATCAGGAATGCGCCGGAGGGGCGGATGTTTCCGAGCACGGGAACGCGCTGTGAGATGCGATCGAAGACGTCGAGATCGAGCGCGATGCCGCGGCGGCGGGCGAGCGCGACCAGGTGGATGATGGCATTGGTGGAACCGGCAATGGCCATGTCGACGGCGATGGCGTTTTCAAACGCTTCCCGGGTGAGCACGTCGGAGGGCTTGAGATCTTCCCACACCATTTCGACGG
Source organism: Bryobacteraceae bacterium (assembly GCA_036501045.1). Taxonomy (GTDB): domain Bacteria; phylum Acidobacteriota; class Terriglobia; order Bryobacterales; family Bryobacteraceae; genus Bog-105. Next base: position 2,382 of record DASYAX010000180.1, on the reverse strand, counting down.
CGCGCTGGCCGCAGTTGGTCGCCATGCGCGGGTGATTGGAATCGGCCGCGGGGATAGAAGAAGCGCCGGGAAGCGTCATGCCGAGCGCTTCGGCGAGTGCGGTCATGGTGGAGGCGGTGCCCATGGTCATGCAAAAGCCGGGGGAGCGAGCGATGCCGTCTTCGATGGCGTGCCAATCTTCCTGCGTGATGGTTCCGGCGCAACGTTCGGTCCAGAACTTGCGCATGTCGGTGCCGCTGCCGAGCGGTTGGCCATTCCAATTGCCGCGCAGCATAGGCCCGGCAGGGAAATAGATAACGGGAATGTCCATGCTGATGGCGCCCATCAGCAGGCCCGGTGTGGTTTTATCGCAACCTCCCATGAGAACTGCGCCATCGACGGGCAGGCTGCGCAGCAATTCCTCGGTTTCCATGGCGAGCAGGTTGCGGTAGAGCATGGGGCTCGGCTTCATGAAAGTTTCGGTGATGGAGAGAGCGGGGACTTCAACCGGGAAGCCACCGGCTTGCAGGACGCCGCGCTTGACAAAGGCGGCGCGCTCGCGCAGATGGAAGTGGCAGGGGTTGATTTCGCTCCAGGTGTTGACGATGGCGATGACCGGCTTGCCGGTGAAATCTTCGCGGCGGAAACCGGATTGCTTCATGCGCGAGCGGTGGCTGAAGCCCGGCATGTTTTCGTGGCCGAACCAGCGATAGCTGCGGAGATGTTCTGGGTTACGGGGTGGCGGCATGGGCACTTTTCATTATGTTCGAGGGAACTTAAAGGAAAAAGGCTTGTATCGCTGCAACCGCCTAGAATCGCTCGCGCTCCCCGGCGAGAAGGGTGGCTCCACTTACTTTCAGAATCTTGTTGCCGTAGATCTTCTTCAATCTGGCCAGGAAGTCCGGACGATTGCCTGCGGCAGTTGAACAAGCTGGAACAAGCCACGCGGTCATACTTTTGCGTTGCCGATGTGATGCAATTAGCATCACGAGCGTTTGTGGCCAGTCGTGCGGATTTGGGTGGCGAGGAGGCCGGCGACGGCGCAGAAGCCGACGAGACACCAGAGTCCGGCTTTGAAGTTACCGGTGGCGGTTGATAAATAGCCGAAGGCATATGGGCCCGCGAATCCGCCCAGACTTCCCAGAGAATTGATCAATCCGATGGCGGTGGCGGCGGCCGATTTGCCCAGATAAGCCGTGGGGAGGGTCCAGAACGATGGAAGGTAGGCTTGCGACGTTCCAGCGGCTAGGCAGAAGAAAGCGATCACGGGAATGAGATGGTTGCCGGACAGAATCGCGAGTGCGAGCGCGATGGCGCTGAAGAGCATGGGAGCGGCGGTGTGCCAGCGGCGCTCGCCGGTGCGGTGCGCCGAGAAGCCTGCCAGCAAAATGGCGACGATGCCCAACAGATAGGGGAGCATGGTCACGACGGTGCGGGCGGCGACGGTGAGGGTCTTCAATTCGTCGATGACGGAAGGCAGGAAGAAGATCAGCCCCTGGTTGCCGCTTACGATCAGGAAGTAGATAGCGATCAGCAGAAGCGTGTAGGGCTGGCGAAGAGCAGCCGAGATGCGTACGCGACCGGCGGCCGTGCGTTCGAGCGCTTCCTTCTCGAGTTCGGCGGTGAGCCAGTTTTTCTCGTCGGGGGAAAGCCAGTTGGCTTGGTGTGGGTGGTCGGTTAAATAGAAGAAGCTGAAAATACCGACAAAAATGGCGGGCAAGCCTTCGAGGATGAAAACCCAGCGCCAACCGGCCAAGGCATGCCAGTGAACGGTTTCCAGGATGATGCGGGAGAGTGCATAGCCAATCACAATGGCGATCGGCTGGGTGAGCATAAAGTAGGTTTTTGCGCGGACGCGATCTTCGAAGCAGTACCAATGGGACAGATAGACGATTACGCCGGGGAAGAATCCGGATTCGGCGGCGCCTAAGAGGAAACGAAGCAGATAGAACTGCCTGGTAAGGCTCAGACCGGCGGGAAGGATTGTGCCGAGAAAGCCGGTGAGCGTGGCGACGATTCCCCAGGAGATCATGATGCGCGAGAGCCAGCGGCGGGCGCTCCAGCGTTCGACGATCAGGGTGCCGGGTACTTCCAGCAGAAAATAGCCGATGAAGAAAATGCCGGCGCCGAAGCCGATGATGCTATCGGTGAAATGCAGATCGCCCTGCATTTGAAGCTTAGCGATGCTGAGGTTCGCGCGGTCGACATAGGCCAGCAGGTAGGAGAACATCAGGAAGGGCATGAGCCGGCGGGTGACACGGCGGCGGGTGCGTTCAGCGATGCCGGGGAACAAATAAAGATGGTAACGAACGTTTTGGAACTTGCTGGGGGCCTGACGGCAATACAGTCTGAAAGCGTGAGTAAGGGGCAGGCCAAAGACGAGCTAAGCGACGGCGATTTGCT
>DASYAX010000179.1:0-3668 GCA_036501045.1 Bryobacteraceae bacterium | reverse complement strand
ACGGCATTCAGGCGGCGACCACGACATTACAGATGCGCAGCGCATAAAGATCAAAAGCGCACAGAGCAGCACTTCGGCCCTTCAAAACAGCCCTCCGCAAGGAGGGCTTTTGTTTTGTGCGTGACGACTCCTGCCGCCACGCTGCGAATCTTCGATTCGCGGAGGAATCGTCAAGGCTCCTCAAAGGTCTTCTGTCGAGGCACCGTGAATCTCAGATTTTCCTCAGTGGACGGTTGACAGCCGGAATTGTCCTGCCCTATCAAACCAATAGGTTATATAACCGATTGGTTTGATTATGGAACCGGACAAACTCGACGCGATCTTCGGGGCTCTTGCGGATCCTACCCGCAGGGCCATCCTGGCCCGGCTGGCATCTGGCGAGGTGACAGTGAACGAACTCGCGGCACCCTTCGCGATAAGCCAGCCAGCCGTATCCAAGCACCTCAGAGTCCTCGAGCGAGCGGGCCTGATCGCGCGTGGACGCGACGCGCAGCGGAGACCGTGCCGATTGCATCCGGAGACGCTGAAGACGGTGGCCGACTGGGTGGCGTACTACGAACAATTCTGGACGGAGAGCCTCGACCGGCTGGACGAGTATCTGCGCAGGGTGAAGACACAAGAAGAACAACCGCCGTCCGCCAAAGGAGAGACGCCGGACGCTGATGCGCGGAAGCCGCGCGGCCGGAGGACGAATTGATCGAGCCAATGGAAGACCGCCTAATCGTCACTACGCGCATCGTGAGTGCGGAGCGCGAAGAGCTATGGCAGGCATGGACGAACCCCATCCTGCTTGCGCAATGGTGGGGTCCCGGGGCTTCCGCAATACGTTTTACGAGTTCGATCTGCGGCCGGGCGGTGTGTGGCGATTCATCATGCATTCGCCGGAGTGCTAAATTTGTCATGTCGTTGGAGTTACAGCCGCGTCTTTTCGCACTTGCTGGCTTCGGGTAGCTAGCCGCTCTATTCCTTTGGCTTACGGCTAAAATTTCATTCTGTCGCGCTTAGCGCCGATGGATGTGCTCGCCCTCTAGCGCTTGACCACCTACTTTCAGGATAGCGAATTGCGCTAATTAACCGGCAACAATCGTGCTGGTTTCTGTTACTGATCACGACGTTGGGCCGGTTTGAGAATCCTCGCAGTTCTTGTGCGCGCAGCGAGCGCGGGTTCTGCTTATTGCTCGATGCCCAAAATGGATCACTGGTTATTTGCGCGCTTGTTGTTAACGATCCTGCCGCAATCACGTAAGCCGGGTTCAATGAATGCATTGCGCTGTTGGCGATAGTGGGATAAACGAAAAGATTCGGAAATCGGTACCCGCACGCAGCTATAGTGGAATTCGTTCACCTCGCCGGCAAGCTACGCCGGATACGGCGCTCATCGAAAGCTGCGTATGCGGAAAATGGTTCGAATTATTAGCGGGCTGGCGAATGGAGGAGTCGGTTCGAAGCGGGAGATTCGCAACCTTCTTCTTTTTGGGCTGTTAATTGCCCTTATGTTGACCCTTTGGTTTCGATTTCAGCAGAACCGAGCGACGAATTTTGCCTTATCGCATTTGAATGGGAGCGCGGCTGCGCCGCACTCCGACGGTACGCATCCCTGCGTTTTCACTTCAATATCGGATGATGATGTGCCTGCGCCTACGCTCAGTCGATGCGCGATTCCGACCACCCGTGCAGTAAGTTTGGATCGCTTTGAGGTAGATCTGCGATATGGAGCATTCGTGTTGCGGCAAACCGACCTGCGATTGACGGACGACGCCTTCGATGTTCCGCTAACGCGGGCCTACAATTCCGAGGACTGGCTGGGCACCAACCATGTGCATGCGTTCGGAAGAAACAGCAATCATTCCTACGATATCGCGCCACTGGGAACTAGGAATCCATACACCGAGATGATGTTAGCGCTGGAAGATGGGGATTTTCTGTATTTCAAACGCATCTCAGCTGGCACTGGTTATGCGGATGCGGTATATCAACACACAGAGACTTCGACGCGATTTTACAAAGCGATCATCAATTGGAATGGAAACGGTTGGACATTGAGGCTGACGGACGGCTCGGAAATGTCGTTTCCCGAATCCTACAACGCAAAGAACCTGGCACAGGGAGCGGCCACGGAAATACGAGCCGCGTCGGGGAGCAGGTTGGAATTGCGGCGATCCTCGCACCGGGAGTTGCAGAGCATAGAAACGTCGCAGGGCCACTGGATACGATTCACCTATGACGATCAGTCGCGGATTTCGAAGGCGGAAGACGACAAAGGAAATTGGGTCCGATACGGATACGGAGCGGACCGATACGGCATGCTTTTGCATGCGATCCGGTCTTCAGGCAGGGAGCGGCATTACGAGTACCAAAATGCGCTGATGACCACGATTACGAACGAACATGGGCATGTTCTCCTGCGCAATACTTACGAGTCAGGGGTGCTGGTGAGACAGGTATACGCGAATGGCGATGTGTACGAATATCGCTATATCTGGAATGCAAGACGAACCTATGCAGACAAAGTGATCGTAACCCTGCCCGACCACATGCAAAAGGAAGTGTCGGTCTCTGAGTCAGTTTCGCCATATTTTAAAAGGTAAGCCCGATTCAGATGTTCTCTCACTCACAAGAGAGGATTGTCGCATCGCTTACCATTCACTTGTTTTGGCGCTCCCAGCCGGCTCGATTTTCGGTGGGCTCGGATGGCATAGGCCGCTGCACGGAGACAACTCTCAACGGATGCCAAATCGCCCAGGCACTCATCTGGTCGTTCCGACAGAACTGCCGGGCTACCGCAGCTTCTCCGCCACCGATTTTGCCTGGGTGAAGAGCAAGAGATAATCGGCGCCGCCTGCTTTCGAGTCGGTGCCGGACATCTTGAATCCACCGAAAGGGTGCGCGCCGACCATGGCACCGGTGCTCTTGCGGTTGAAGTAGAGATTGCCGACCTGGAAGGTGCGGCTGGCGTGATCGAGTTTGCGGCGGTCCGCGGTGTAGACCGAGCCGGTGAGGCCGTACTCGGTGTTGTTGGCAACGTCGAGTGCCTCTAAGTAGTTCTCCACGCGAATGACGGCGAGTACCGGACCGAAGATCTCTTCCTGCGCGATGCGCGCGGTCGGCGCTACATCCGCGATGACGGTGGGCTGGATGTAATAACCGCCGGCGGCATTCTCGACGTGCTTGCCACCGGAGACAACGCGGCCTTCGCCCTTGCCGATCTCGATGTAGTTGAGGATCCTCTTCATCGCGGTCTCGTTCACCACGGGTCCCATATAGACGTTCTGGACGGGATCGCCAACCTTGATCTGCGCGACGCGTGCTTCCATGCGTTCGAGGAAAGCGTCATAGATGGGATCTTCGACGATGGCGCGCGAGCAGGCAGAGCATTTTTGTCCGTTGAAGCCGAAGGCCGAAGCCACGACGCCTTCGACGGCAGCATCGATGTCTGCGTCGGCGCTGACAATGATCGAATCCTTGCCGCCCAACTCGAGGACGGTGCGCTTGATCCAGAGCTGCCCCTTCTGCGTCTTGGCGGCGCGCTCGTGAATTTCGAGGCCGACGGCTTTGGAGCCGGTGAAGGCGATGAAGCGCGTCTTCGGATTGTCGACGAGCGCGCGGCCGACAACGGGACCGCCCTGGCACAGGTTCACGACGCCGGGCGGCATGCCTGCTTCTTCGAG
>DASYAX010000178.1:0-13023 GCA_036501045.1 Bryobacteraceae bacterium | reverse complement strand
TCGTCCTTGTCGGACTCCAATTCAACGTGTTCCTCGTCGTATTCGAAATCGTCGTCTTCATCATCCGGCCTCAGCCAGTAATTGAGAATCAAGCACTCCTCCTTTCACACATCTTTTACTATGCATCCAGATGATGCGGGAAGCAAAATGATTTCATATGCGCGTGCGCTTCGCAAGTATTAAATGCACAAAGCTGCGGCTACGATGATGTTGTTCCGCGATTGGTGGAGTTCGAACCTGCAATAAAAGGAGGAGATCGGCGCCTAACGATGCAGCGCAGCAGTATGAACGGCCGCTTTGCGATGCAGGACCTGCGGCGCAACGCGCCGCGAAGCCGCCACGTGAGTACTGCGATGAACGATTGTCGCCCTGCTGGACTGAAGTCCTGCCGTCCTGGCGCGATTGTGCCTCGCGCGGGTACGCTGGGCGCGAGGGCGAATTTCCGGATGGTAGACGGCGGGGATCAGCAGGGTATCGCCGGCCTCCAACGCATCAGACTGTCCATTCACCGCGACAATGCGCTCGGGGGCGAGGTGATAAGACTTAGCGATCGCCGCCAGGGTGTCGCCCGCCTCGACATGATGCAGCCGCCAAGCCTGACGCTCCGCGGCTGGAACCGTTTCGAGTGCCGCCTCGGCCGCTTGAGAAGCGCCTTTCGGCACGTGGACGTCAAATCCCGCAGGCGCCATAGTGGCCAGCAAGGAAGGATTCAGATCGCGGATGACGGAGAGCGGCTGAAAAGTGGCGTCGGCTACCAAGTTCAGGTTCGTCGGAGCCGTCAAATGGATGGTGTCGTATTCTACCGGGGCGTCCGCATCGACGTTCTGCAAGCCGTAATCTCCAGGATTCTTTCCCATGATCATCATGGCGACGATGATCGGGACATAGTTGGCTGTCTCGCGTGGTAGCGCGTGGCGTTTGAGGAGCTCCCAATAGTCGGCATAGCCAGTACGCTCGACGGCGCGGTCGACAGCGCCCGCCCCGCAATTGTAGGCAGCCATGGCTAAGTACCAGTCTCCATACCGGTTGTGCAGATCCTTGAGATAGCGGGCGGCGGCGCGGGTGGCCTTTTCCGGGTCGAACCGCTCATCGTAGGTATTGGTGCGATTGAGGTTGTAGGTGACACCGGTGCCGGCGATGAACTGCCACATGCCTACCGCTCTCTTGTAGGAAACCGCGCGCGGCAAGAAACCCGACTCGGCTTGGGCGAGGTAGACCAGTTCCTGCGGCACGCCCTCTTCGGCCAGGATGCGTTCAATCAGCGGCCGGTAACGTCCTGCGCGCCGCATGCCCGCGAGCAACGTGTGGCGACCGCGCTCGGTCGAGAAATAATGCACAAAGCCAAGCACCGGATCGGAGAGCTCTAGCGGAATGGCGGACGAAGTCTGATTCAATTCGCTTTTCAGCTTCGGCGCGAGATTTTGATCCACCGGAAACGTCATATGGCTGATCTCGTCAATCGGCGCCTTATCGAAGGCCACGGTCTCGTCGTCTTTATGGCCAGCCCCCAACTTCTCCACATCGAACCGATAGATCAGATCGCAGATCTCGTCCAGCCGCCGCTCGATGCGGGCATGGTCTGGTAAGGAATTGGGCGCACTTAAGAGGGCATCTACCGCCGCATCGAATTCTTTCCGGGCACCTGCCAGGTTTCCCTCGAAATAAAGCTCGCGTCCGGTATTAAGGTGGCTGTCCGCCTGGCGGAGGGTCGCGTCGGTCGGTGACGGCGCGGAGGTAGCCCCGTTTCCCGGATCGGGCGTGGCGGCGGCCACCAGCGGTGCAGGCTGCTGAGTAACGTCGACCGGGCCGTCGTGTTCCGCAGGAAGTTGTGAAGAGGCGATGGTGAGGGCCGAAAAGAGAGCAAATCCGGCAACTGTAGGGCGTAATCGTAGCATCGTTCGATAAACGTCTCTTATAGCTTAGCCAAATCGTAACAGAACCATCACTTTAACCCAGTGCGGTTCAGTGGGTCAACCCGACAATCTACAGTATTTTCCAAAATCCGTATTCGCTTCTGCCAGAGCATAGATGGCACAAACTCGTTATTGTTACTATCGGCAGATTACCAGCAACGAAGAGCCTCCCGCCTATGTCATGTAGCTTCAATGGGTTAGGGGAAGTCAGGCGACCGCCCCTATTTTCAAAAGGCACCTTCGGCAGGATGGCGCTCAGGCTTCGCCCCCCAATCTGCTATACAAATTAGAATTATTTGGTTTCAGCGGGTCGGAACCGGTTGCTGCTGGCGGCTGGAGATGACTCGATCGATCATGCCATACTCCAAGGCCGATACCGGATCCAAGATATAGTCGCGATCCACATCGCGAGCGATTTTGTCGACCGACTGACCGGTCGCCTCCGCCAGGATTTCATTCAGGGACTGCCGCATGCGCAGGATCTCGCGGGCGTAAATGTCAATATCGGCCGCCTGTCCGCCCAAACCGCTCATGGAAGGCTGATGGATCAAAATGCGCGAATTCGGAAGGCTGAAACGCTTGCCCTTCGTTCCACAAGCCAGCAAAACGGCAGCCATCGAGGCTGCCTGGCCGATGCAGTAAGTGACCACATCCGGTTCGACCAACCGCATGGTGTCCAAAATGGCCAGGCCCGCGGTAATGGAGCCGCCTGGTGAGTTCAGATACAGCGAAATATCGCGCTCGGGATCTTCGGCGGCCAGAAATAGCATCTGGGCCATCACTAGATTGGCAACGTTATCATCAATGGGAGTGCCGAGGAAGATAATGTTCTCCTTCAGCAAGCGAGAGTATATATCGTATGCGCGTTCGCCCCGCGACGTTTGCTCGACCACCATCGGCACGAGCACCGAGTTATTCATCAAAAGCTCCTTTTACTGCAAATCCTTCGCATATTTTGCGAAATTTGCTGGCGGCACACCCATAATATAGGATCGAGCTTCAAATTGCGGATCGTAGGACCGGCCTCCTGGGTTGTCGTCCCCACGCCGACTGCAACAAGGAGAAGAAAAGAGCGTCATTTCCTGTAGTTTAGATTTCAACGGGGTTCCAATCGGCCGTTGCCGGGCGGGAAACGGGTATTTGTCAGGTGGGGCTAATCATTTGGGCCCTCGCCGACGAATGATACAACAGGGCAGAACATAGGCCAGATATGAAGGTATTAATAGCCGACGACAGCGCAACGTCCCGGGCGATGCTCCGGGGCGCCCTGTCGCGTTGGGGCTACGAGGTGGTCATGGCCGAGAACGGGGCCGAGGCATGGGAAATCCTGGCGCAACCGGATCCACCGCCTCTGGTCATTCTCGACTGGGTCATGCCGCATATGACCGGCCCGGAAGTCTGCCGTCGCGTGCGGGAAACGCACCGCGAGCCATCGACCTATATCCTGCTGCTCACTTCGAAAAATACGAAGGGAGAAACGGTAGAGGGACTGGAGGCCGGCGCGGACGACTATATCGTAAAGCCGTTCGATCAACACGAGCTGAAAGTCCGGCTTCGCGCCGGGCAGCGAATCATCGACTTGCAGATGAACCTGCTGCAGGCGCGGGAAGAGCTGCGCGAGCGAGCCAACAAAGACCTGTTGACGATGCTGCCGAACCGTTCGGCAATTACCAGTACGTTGGAACAGGAAGTAGCGCGCTGTCATCGCGACCGCCGTACGGTTGGAATCATTCTCCTTGACCTCGACCATTTCAAGAAAGTCAACGATACCTACGGCCACTTCGCGGGCGACGCGGTGCTGCGCGAAACGGCATCGCGCCTGCGTCACAACATGCGCCCGTATGATCGGGTGGGCCGCTACGGCGGTGAAGAATTTCTGGTCGTGCTGCCTAATTGCGACTTGGAGCAGGCGGCCAACCAGGCCGAGCGGATGCGCGACCGGCTGCATGCGACCAGCATGCTGGTGGACGGGGTCGAAATGCAGGTATCGGCGAGCTTTGGCGTGACGATTTCGGATGGTTCCGAGCGCAGTCCGGACCTGTTCGTACGGGTAGCCGACGAGGCTCTCTACCGTGCCAAAGCAAGCGGCCGGAACTGCGTGTGGAGCTTGACGCTAGGTCAGTCCAGCCTGGGATAATCGCGTTGCTATACTGTGAGCGGCGCGCCCGTAGCTCAGCTGGATAGAGCGTCTGGCTACGAACCAGAAGGCCGGCAGTTCGAATCTGTCCGGGCGCACCAGAATCAATCATTTACCGAGTGCTTCACAAGCAGGGGCATGAGTTGCGCACCAATTTGATGCGCAAAAAGGCATGTGATTCGAACCGATTCAGGCACGTGCCGATTTCCAGACTTTACAGACAAGCTATCGGAAGCTCCTGAGGAAAAAACCTTCGTGTGCGGCAGTATTTCTTTCTGGCATCTCGACTGGAGATCATGCGTGCCATTTCACGTATCCGGTAGCCGATGGCATGCTTGAGGCGACCGCGATGTTCGCCGCGGCCGCGCGCGATGCCGGCACGGAACTGGTCGTCAATAATTCGCAGTTTCAGAGTAGGCCCGAGGTGCCGAGTTTTCGCAATCTGCAACACAGGCTTGCCGACCGCATATTCGACTGGGCACAGGTTGGGGCGGTTTCATCTGCAGGCGCCGCCGTACTATGAGAACGTGCGCGTCTTCATATCGAGGAGTGTCTCCGAAAAGAACACGGTTTTTCTCCGTGGGGCGACGGCAGCGCAGTGTTCCCTTTGGCGGGCGCCGAGGACGTGTCGCGCGTGGCAGCCAGTCTACTGAGCAGTGGGGGGCGCGCCATCCACTAAGGCGTATGAACCGGTCGGCGAGGTTCCGACCGTGAACGAGATCGTCGAGACTCTCAGTCGTGTGCTGCAGAGACCGATACGATACGTCCAGATCACGGATGAGCAGTGGGCAGAAGCGGTGAAGGATGGGATCAATCCACATCCCTCGACCACCTTTCGCATCTCTGGCGATACTTCCGGTCCTCGGGAATCGGCAAAGGCGAGCAGGGATTCCTCGTCACGGAGGCGGTCCGCGTCGTGACGGGCAGGGCCCCCTTGAGTCTGGAGCAGTTTTTCCAAAGCAACAGAGAGGCATTTGGGGCCTAGGTCTTCATCCTGGCCATGAAATAGAGGCCGGCTAGCGAGAAGATTACATCCGGGGACCATGCGGCCATGATGGCCGGGAGCTGATTCAGGTCGCCGATCTGCTCGAACAGCGTGCCGAGCGTCCAATACGCGATGGCAATCCCAAAGCTGATGCCCACGCCGGTCATGGCACCGCGATTTCCTGCGATGAAGGCGAAGGGAACACTGAGAATGGCCATGATCAGCGCGAACAGCGGGACAGAGAACTTCTTGTAGTACTGGACGCGTAGCGGCGTGGTATCGAGCCCGCTCGCCTGCAACTCCCGGATGTAACGGCCCAGTTCTTCGAAATTCATTTCCTTGTACTCCTTCTCTTCTTTCACAAACCAGGAAGGAGTTTCCGTGAGCGCCGCAAACGTTGCCGACGAATTATAAAATTCCCGGTAGCTGGCGCCGCTGTCTTTGACGCTTTCACTCATGCCGTTTTGAAAGATCCAGGCGTGTGAAGCGGCGTCCCAGCGGGCCCGTTCGGCGGAAATCTGGTGGACGATATGGAAGGTAGCCGGATCGAGATCATACACGTTCACCTTCGACATGATGGCTCGCTTCGGATCGAGAAAACGGAAATTGTAAACGCGCGAGCCTTTGCCATAAATCCAGTGCCGGTCGGCCTGCAGATAGGTAGCGACGGGTTTGTTTTTTATCTGCGCGCGGAGCATCTCCTGGCGGCGATTTGCTTCTGGAATGTAATAGTGATCGAAGGCAAATAGCAGTAAGCTGATCGCCAGGCTGAGCAGCAGAACGGGGGCCGCCAAACGGTGTACGCTGACGCCGCCCGCCTTGAAGGCCGTTACTTCGTTGTACTTGGTCAAAATGCCAAAGCAGATCAGCGAAGCAACTAGGGTGCCGATCGGGGTTAGCTGATAGATGAGGCTCGGCGCCAGATGCCACAGATAATCCAGCATGGTGGACATGCTGATGTCGTTCTTGATCATGTCGCCCAACAGCTCAAAAAACGTGAAGACTTCGATCAGCGAAACAAGCGCTACCAGTAACACGGCGAAATAGAAGATGAAGCCATTCAAAACATAGCCGTCGATCAGCAGCGGCCGGAAGCCAAAGCCCATGCGCAAGCCGCGGCCGGGGGCCACCGATCGGCCACCGGCGGTCAGCGTCGCGCGGAGTTTCTTTGAGAACCGCTCCCAAAGGCTCTTTAGTCCCGATACCAGATCCCGATCGCCGGGCTTTTCCAACCGCGAGACCATGAACACACCCACGATGGCAAGCACCGCATCCGGAGTCCATGCCGCAAACGGCACAGGAAGCGTCCCTTTCTTGGCCAATCCGAGGAGCGTGATGTAACCCAGATAGTACAAGAACGCCACAAATACGGTAATTACAAATGCCGCCGACTTTCCGCCCTTGCGCGAGGAAACACCGAGCGGAATGCCCACCAAAGCCAGCAGCACACATGCCAGCGGCAGCGCAAAGCGTTGGTGCAGTTCGACGGCGGCATCCAGGTAATCCTGTCTCGAGAGATCATGGCGCCGGTATACACGTTTGTAGAGCGGCCAAGTATCCAATTCCTGCACCGTTTTGTTGACCTGCAGGTCCTCCGTCTTCTGCGCCTGCAAAACCCATGCCTGGGTGGGAGCGATGGTGGTGACGATCTTGCCTTCTTTATCGCGCTCGCTAGAACGAAAATTTCGCATGTCGAGGATTATGCGGTTGTTGGCCGGGTCCGGATGAGGGATGGCCTCCTCGGCGACGATCACCCGTGGATCATCGCTCCGGTCTTTGCCCTCGTGCCGCAATTCTTCAGGAGGCGTTACATCGGCGATAAAGACTTGCCGCCAGATAATTTGATTTCCCTCGGTCTCGACGTTGCCTACGTACAGCACGGTATTCGGAAATTGTTCGTCGAAGATGCGAGATTCGATATTCCCTGTAAGCTGCGCAGCGGCGAAGTTGCGGGCGACCTTGGTCTCGAGGTGAAGCGAAAGCGGGGTTAGCCAAAGTGAGGAAAGAGCAGTCAGAGCGAGCGCCAGGAAGGAAAACAGCAGCACCGGACGGGTTACGCTGACGCTCGAGATGCCGGCAGCGCGCATCGCGGTAATTTCGTTGTCGGACGACATGCGACTGAGCCCGATCAGGATGCCAACCAGCACACCGAGCGGCAAAGCGAACGGTACCGTCGAGGGCAGCGCGTAGAGCAGGAGTCTTGCCACCACCGGCGCGGGCGCCGAACTCTTCACTAGAAGCGCGGAAAGACGCTCAATCGTTCGCAGGAACAGCACGAAGACGAACAACAGCGTACCCAGAGCGGCGCTGGTGAACACTTCCTTGAAGACGGCCCTACTGAGGATCCGCATGCACTACCGCTGGGCGATCAAAGCGGGCGGCGGGACGATGGGAAGCTTTCCAGGCTCGTCCTGGGCACGCGCCAGATCGACGCTATCGAATAACAGCGACGGACAGATGACTGTTGAGGTGGTTGCATCCGAAGCTCCCTCGGCATAGTTGAAGCTTGAGCCGTTATTCACGTAATTAAAAACGTATGGCTGGTCGGAGGCGGCGGCTACGTCGCGCAACTCCTTCGCGCTAAAGTCTTCGAACCGGAGGCCGCGCACCAATTCCTCGTGACCGTCGAGGTAGACGCGATAAGCGAGCAGCGGGGAATTGAGGGTGCGAGCATGGCCGCCCGTTTGAAGCTGGCGCCCCAGGCTGCGCAGCTCGTCGAGGCTAGCGGTAGAAGGAAAGTCGAGCCGACGTAGGATCAAGCCATACTTCAAGCCGGCGGCCTTCACTTTTTCGAGGAGTTCGGCTTTTAACTGCGCTTCCGCGACAGTCTGGCTGGCTTGAACAAACAGGTTGCCAATGACGGCCTGTTCGGCGCCAAAGCCGCCAGGCAAGCGTCCATGGCCATTCGATGCGGTGTAAGTGCGGACCGGCTCACGGCTCGCCAGGAATCCCTTGAGAGTGCCTTTGTCTACGAGCATCACCCGCTCGGCCGGGATGCCCTCGTCATCCACATCGTAATGGCCGGCCAGGAATGTGCCGTGGAATTGCGACTCGAGCGGATCGTCATAGATCGTAAGCCACTCGGGCACCACCTTTGAACCGACTCGGGTCGACCAAACGCTCTCGAGCGACTGGTGGCCCTCACCGCCGGGAGGAGCCAGCGGCTTGCGGTGCAGCCGCAGCGCATCGCTCAGAACCGCCGCGATCATCTGAGCTGCCGCTTGCTGCTCGAAGAGGACCGGTCCACTGTAGTCGTCGGACACTGGCGCTTTTGCCAGCGCCTCGGTCTCCGCCGCGACCGCTTCTGCTGCCTTTCGAAGCGACTCCGGCTCGGGTAGCTGCGAAGGATGCAGAGCGGTAAAGAACCAGTGATTCCAGACTCGGCTGCCATCCGCGGCGTAGGCGACCGCACGGATGCCGATATCGCTCAATTCCTGCGGAATCCGGATGACGGTGCCCTCGGTGTTCACCAAGCGATAGGTTGATGAAATAGCGCGCAGCCGGACACTCGATTGCATGACCTCTGGATAGGCGGCAAAGCGGCCCGAGACGAGGCGGAGCGTCTCTTCCCAATGTTTCAGATCGATGCTCAATTTTGCCGGCCGCTGGAGAATTTCGACCGGTTTGGCGGGGGCTAAATCCGGCGTCTTGTCCGGATCGGCGATCTCACGCAGCGCGTTGCGCTTGCGGGTAATCTGATCGGCAGATGACTTGTAGAGGGCATCGGTGGCGAGCCAGAGTTCGGAGCGCAATGCCTGATAATCGTCGTCGATCGGCAACTGGCCAAAACGGGGAGTTCCGCTGTAGATCGAATTCGTGTTATCAAACTGATAATTGCCGACCCGCACGATCAACCTGGGCAAGCGAAGCCGTACGCGCGTGGAGGAAAGGATTCCTCCCAGGCTCGCCGTTATTCCCGCTTGATCGGAATCGCCGACCGTATATTCGACAAAGTACGGTTTGTCCAGGTTATTGAGTTCGAGCGTTTTAGCGCGCGCGAGCTCGTCGGACATGGCGCGCAATTGAACGTCTTTACGAATGTCTCCGGCGCCATCCGCGGCTTGCATCCAACTCGCCAGCATGACCGCCACCGCCGCGGCAAGGCATCTCCTCATGTGCCCTCCGGGCGCGGCAACAGCGGCAGCTTCTGTTGGGAATTCTGTTTCTTCTGCGTCTCGATTTCCGAAACCAGGATCGCCGGTGAGATTGCAGAGACCGGTACGCTGCCCGATTCGGCGCCGCAATAACCGTTAAAAACCTCCGGCTCATCGGAAGTCGCCAGGATTTTTTGAAAGCTTGCCAGCGGTGTGCCAACGATATCGACGCCGCGTATCAGTTCGTCGGGACGGCCATCGGGGAAGACGCGATACACCACCAACGGCACGACGGTGAAGGCCTGCAGCCCTCGCCGGCCCGTGGTTGTGTAGCCGCTCGATACTTCCTCGAAGTACAGACCGTACGGTTTCCCCTGACCTTTGATTTCCTGGATCAATTCTGCCCGCAGTTCGTTATTCGAAACTGCTTTCGACGATTCGACGATAAGGTTGGATTGCCGGGATACGACTTCAAAGCCGGGCTGCCGTCTGCCGTGTCCGTTCGAGTGGACAAACTCGCCCACCGGCGACCGCGAAAGGAGGAAAGTCTTGAGCACGCCGTTCTCGACAACCTTAACCGGTCGTGCTTTTACGCCTTCGTCGTCGTATTCGTAGGAGCCTATCAAATCTGTCCCGTGATAGCTGGTGCGAGTGGGATCGAACTCCACGCTGAGAAAGTCGGGCAACACCTTGGTTCCAAGCATCTTGGTGAACGTTTGCCCTTCCGTAATGTCTTTCTGGCGGTGTCCCTCAACACGATGGCCAAAGATTTCGTGGAAAAACACCGCGGAAGCGCGGCCGGAAAGAATTGCCGGACAAACAATCGGCTCAGCCGGCGGCGCATTTACCAGAGCATCGAGTTTAGCGGCAACTTCCTGCACTTTTGACCGGACGATGTTGTCGCTCGGCAGATGAGCGGGCTCGGACGCTTCGATGGTGGCGAAAGTTTGCAGACTCATCCCATCCGGCGCGAGAGCCGCTCCTTCTATTTCGAGGCGGAACAGATTGTTGCCAAGCTGAATCGTTGTGCCTTCCGTGTTGACAAACGTTCGTATTTCCCGTTGCGCGCTAAAGCTTACGCCTGAACCGAGAATTCTGGGGTGGTTTTTGAATTCGGCCGACCAGGCGCGCACCTTCTTTGCCCACGCGGCGGAATCAAATGCATAGCTTTCCGGCAGACGCTCATAGGTAGCCGCTGGTTCTTCCGAGAAGTCGGCGTTCTTCTCGCTCTGCTCGGCAATCAGTTGATCGTCCGTTTTCAGTTGCAGCAAGCGCCGGGATGCGAGCCGGTATACACGATCGGACTCCTCCCACAAAGCTCTGCGGATTTGGTTCGCATCGTCGTCCAGACTCAGCGGTGTAAACCGCGTGAACTGGATTCGCGATCCCTTGTAAGGATGATAGTTATCGAACTTGCGAGATCCGATGCGAATGGTTGTGTCGAAGCCGCGCCCACGCTCGTGAAGATCGTTGATCAGCGCTCCGAGGGTGGCCGATTCCGAATCCCTCCGCTCGTCCGTAACCTCGTACGCCATATAATACGGCGGAGGATCGCCTTTGGCCTTGAGCGCGGTGAATTCGCGCGTCAGTTCCCCGGAAAGAATGCCGACCAGCTCGTTTGGCGACGCCTCGGAGGGCTTACCGCGGGCGAATAAAGCGGCTGCCGCGACCGCCAGGGCTAAAGACGCGCACGCGCACAAGGCGGCGACGCGCAACCATGACGAGAAACGTCGCGCGTTCGGGGCATTTCTTGGGAGCAACTTAAAGAATATCAACCGCCAATTGGCGCAAAGCTTCGCCGTATGGCGCTCGCGCCACACCGCGCTCGGTGATGATGGCCGAGATATACCGGTTCGGCGTTACATCGAAGGCCGGGTTGGCAACTTTGATTCCTTCCGGTGCGATGTGCACGCCCTGGAGATGGGTTACCTCCTTCGGGGATCTCTCCTCGATCGGAATGTCGTCGCCAGAAGGGAGGCTCAGATCCAAGGTAGAAATCGGAGCCGCAACGTAGAA
Source organism: Bryobacteraceae bacterium (assembly GCA_036501045.1). Lineage (GTDB taxonomy): Bacteria > Acidobacteriota > Terriglobia > Bryobacterales > Bryobacteraceae > Bog-105. Next base: position 1,878 of record DASYAX010000178.1, on the reverse strand, counting down.
AGGAATATTGTTTTCCTTCGCTAGAACTGCTACGCCGTAGGTTCCTATTTTGTTCGCCACATCGCCATTCGCGGCAATCCGGTCCGCGCCTACCATCACGCAGCCGATGCGGCCGCTCTTCAAAAAGTGTCCGGCCATGTTGTCGGTGATCAGCGTAGTTTCGATACCATCGTTGTGCAATTCCCAGGCCGTCAGGCGCGCGCCTTGCAGGAACGGCCGGGTCTCATCCACAAAAACGTCCACTTTCTTGCCCATCTGCACGGCCGCGCGGATCACGCCCAGCGCGGTCCCGAAGCCAGCCGTTGCCAGAGCTCCCGCATTGCAATGAGTCAAAACGGTCTTGTTGTCAGGCACGAGCGTGGCGCCATGACGGCCGATGGCGTGATTGATTGCTATATCTTCTTCGCGTATCTTCAGTGCCTCGGCGATCAGCCGTTCGCGAACTTCGTCCACGCTCAGGCGCCTGATGGACGCGTACACGCGTTTCATTCGATCGATTGCCCAGAACAGATTGACCGCCGTCGGCCGTGTCTGCGCGAGTGTCTGGCAAATGAGCGGCATGTCCGCGTCCAGATCGCTGGACCGGCGCGCGCCCAACGCCACCCCCATGGCGGCGGCCACGCCAATCGCGGGTGCTCCGCGGATGGTCATGTTGCGGATGGCTTCGGCGACTTCGATATAGTCCCGGCAAATAACATACGCCGTCTCTCGCGGCAAGCGAGTCTGGTCGATCATGATGACGCCCTCGGGCGTCCACTCGATGGTTTCGACGGTCTTGGTGAGGATCGCAGTTGAGCTCATTTATGAAGATATTTTGAAAACGCCAAAGCCATTACGGAAACGGCGTTGAAGCAGCCGTGCATGACGATGCCGGGAATGATCGACTTGGTCCACACGCGCAAACTCCCTAACACAATTCCGACCACCGACACAGCCGCGACATACTGCCAAACCTGCATATATTCGGATGCGTGCAAGGAGCCAAAAAAAATTGCCGTCACTACCACACCCGCGGGTATGCCGAGCGTCCGGCAAAACAACGGTTGCATGAACCCCCGGAAAAAAAGTTCCTCGAAGACTGGCGCGATGGCAACCGCCGTGACCGCCAACAGGAGAAAAGAAAAGGGCGTGTCGGCCAGCTTGTCGAAAGGCGTCTTGACTTTAGGCGTGTGAAGCAGATAAGCAAGGCCGGAAAGGGCGAAAGCAAGAAGCACTCCTCCAATCGCGGCGAGCGGAAGGCTGAAGCTGGTGCGCCGCCAGCCGAGTGAGGCGAACACCGGAGCTCCATAACGCGTTCCAATCACCAGGCGGAGCGCCAAATACACCACTACGTACAACCCGAGGCTCGTTGGCCAAACCAGTTCGGGCGAATCGGCCAGACGCGCGATGTCACCATGCACCAGAAAGGTCGCTGTAACGATGATCAGCAAGGAGCCTAACGCCACCAACAGCAAGACAAAAAGCAGATCGAGATAACCCCAGAACGGCTCGCGCGTGGGGCGCGGCGGCGACGCCGTCTCGAAAAGCGAGGCGACCGGTTCAAGCGGAGAATCGTCTAAGCCTTCAGGCTGCATTTCCCGCCCTCATTATCTTCCGGAGCGCCGCGGCAGTGTGACTCTTGTGGTTTTGAATCACCTCTTCGGGCGTCCCGGTAGCCACCACGTATCCGCCCTTCTCACCGCCTTCCGGGCCGAGATCGATCAAATAGTCCGCGCTCTTGATCACATCCAAATGGTGTTCGATTACCAGTATGGTGTTCCCCAGATCCACCAACCGCTGAAGCACATCCAGCAGATGGCGTATATCTTCGAAGTGCAGGCCGGTGGTTGGCTCATCAAGCAGATAAAAGGTCCGACCCGTTTGCCGCTTACTCAGTTC
>DASYAX010000177.1:0-34855 GCA_036501045.1 Bryobacteraceae bacterium | reverse complement strand
AGGCGATCAAGTGAAGCGTACCGGCCGGATCATGTCGATCCCGGTTGGTGAGGCCATGATCGGCCGCGTCGTGAATGCGCTCGGCAAACCCATCGACGAGAAAGGCGTCATCGACACCAAAGAATTTAACGCCCTGGAGCGTCTGGCTCCCGGCGTGGTCGACCGCAGTCCCGTCAAGCAGCCGCTGCAAACCGGCATCAAAGCCATCGACGCCATGGTGCCTATCGGCCGCGGCCAGCGCGAGCTCATCATCGGCGATCGCCAGACCGGCAAGACCACAGTGGCGCTCGACACCATCATCAACCAGAAGGGCCAGGACGTCATTTGTATCTACGTCGCCATCGGTCAAAAGCGCTCTACCGTCGCCCAAGTCGTGCGCGTCCTCGAAGAGCACGGTGCCATGGAGTACACCATCGTGGTGGCGGCTACGGCGTCCGACCCCGCTCCCATGCAATACATCGCGCCCTACGCGGGTTGCTGCATCGGCGAATTCTTCCGCGATTCCAAGCGTCATGCCCTCTGTATCTATGACGATCTATCGAAGCACGCCGCCGCTTATCGCGAAATCTCGCTACTGCTTCGCCGCCCGCCCGGACGCGAGGCCTTCCCGGGCGATGTGTTTTATCTCCATAGCCGTCTGCTCGAGCGCGCCGCCAAGCTCAATGACGAAAAAGGAGGAGGATCTCTCACTGCCTTACCCTTCATTGAAACTCAGGCGGGTGATGTCTCGGCGTACATTCCCACGAATGTCATTTCCATCACCGACGGGCAGATCTACTTATTGACCGATTTGTTCAATTCCAACATCCGGCCCGCTATCGACGTCGGCATTTCCGTGAGCCGCGTCGGCGGAAGCGCCCAGATCAAAGCCATGCGGTCGGTGGCCGGCAGCTTGCGTCTGGAAATGGCGCAGTATCGCAATCTGGAGGCGTTTGCGCAGTTTGGCTCGGATCTGGACAAAGCCTCGCAGGACCAGCTCAATCGTGGGAAGCGTTGGGTGGAGGTTTTGAAGCAAGGGCCGTTCTCCCCGGTTCCCGTGGAGAAACAAGTCGCCATCCTGTTCGCCGCCGGCAACGGCTATCTCGACGACATTAAGATCGAGGACATTCGCCGCTTTGAGGCAGAGTTCTATCATTACCTCGATAGCAGCAAGCCCGGCCTGTTGAGCGCCATCCGGGAAAAACGCGAATTGAACGATGACATCAAAAATCAATTGAAAGACGCGCTGAAGGATTTCAAAGGACGCTTCAGCAGCAGCCTCGGAAAGAAGCCGGCCAAAGCCTGACCGATGCCGAGCTTAATCGACATCCGGCGCCGCATCCGCAGCGTCAAGAATATGCAGCAGATCACCAAGGCCATGAAGATGGTCTCGGCGGCCAAGCTGCGCCGCGCCCAGGATCGCGCCTTGGCCTCGCGGCCCTACTCGAAAATCATGGGCCGGGTTCTGTCGAATATCGCGGCGGCTTCCGTTGGCAGTCAGGATGTGGCCGAATTACCGCTCCTGCAGGTACGGGAAGAAAAGCGAATCCAGCTCATCATTGTTTCGAGCGACACCGGTCTGGCCGGCGCCTTCAACTCCAACCTGTTGCGTTCCGCGCAAAAGTTTATCGAAGAACACGGGCATGCCGAGCTGCGCATCGAGACCATCGGGCGCAAATCGCGCGATTACTTTCGCCGCCGCAATTTTTCCTTGACCGGCGAATACATCGGCATTGTGGAAAAGCCGAACATCGAGCAGGCCCGTGAGATTGCCGACAAGATGATCGCGCTCTACAGCAAAGCAGAGGTGGATGCCGTCTACATCGTCGTCAATGAATTCAAAAGCGTGATGGCGCCGCACTTGGTTACCAGAAAGATTCTGCCGGTCGAGTTGCCGGAGGATGGTGGCGAACAGATCGATTATATTTACGAGCAGCCGGCTCCCGAGCTGCTGAGCGCCCTGCTGCCACGTTATGTTGAAGTATCGGTCTACCGTGCGATGCTCGAATCTATCTCGGCGTACCACGCCGCGCGCATGACGGCCATGGATGCGGCCAGTTCGAATGCCGGCGATGTTATTCATGACCTCACCTTGAACTTGAATCGCGTCCGGCAAGCCAGCATCACGCGGGAGATTATCGAAATTGTCAGCGGCGCCGCCGCTGCCGTATAGTCATTTGGAGTCTTTATGCCAATACAAGGTGTAGCGCAAGGCCATGTTGTTCAGGTGGCCGGTCCGACCATCGAAATCGAGTTCCCCGAAGATCATATTCCAAAGATCTACAACGCGGTCCACGTGACCAGCGAAGGATTCGACGTTCCAGTCAAGATCGATATTACGGCCGAAGTAGCCCAGCACATCGGAGAAGGCCGCGTGCGTACCATTGCCATGGAGCCGACCGATGGCCTGGTGCGTGGGATGAAAGCCTACGATCTCGGTGAGCCCATCATGGTTCCGGTCGGTAAGCAGACCCTCGGGCGCGTGCTGAACGTGCTCGGCGAGCCCGTCGATAATATGGGGCCGATCAATACCGAACAGAAATCTCCCATTCACCGGTCCGCGCCAACCTTCGCCGAGCAATCGTCAGAGCTCGAGATGTTTGAATCCGGCATCAAGGTCGTCGATCTCCTCGAGCCCTACGTTCGCGGCGGAAAGATCGGCCTGTTCGGCGGAGCCGGCGTTGGCAAGACCGTCATCATTCAGGAACTGATCCACAACATCGCCATGAAGCACGGTGGCGTGTCGGTCTTTGCCGGAGTGGGTGAGCGCACCCGCGAAGGGAACGACCTGTGGCTCGAAATGCAGGAATCAGGCATCGTCGATCCGCATGATTGGCAGAAATCCAAAGTAGCGCTCGTCTATGGCCAGATGACCGAGCCGCCCGGCGCGCGCCTGCGGGTCGGCCTTACCGGTCTAACCGTGGCCGAGTACTTCCGCGATGAAGAAGGGCAAGATGTGCTGCTCTTCATCGACAATATTTTCCGCTTCACGCAGGCTGGCTCCGAAGTGTCTGCATTGCTCGGCCGCATGCCGTCCGCCGTTGGCTATCAGCCGAACCTGGCATCCGAGATGGGCGATTTGCAAGAGCGCATCACTTCCACCAAGCGTGGATCCATCACTTCTGTGCAGGCCATTTACGTGCCGGCCGACGACTACACCGATCCCGCGCCTGCCACCACCTTCGCGCACTTGGACGCCACCACCCAGTTGTCGCGCGCGATTTCAGAGCTGGGCATCTATCCCGCGGTCGATCCATTGGCATCTACTTCCCGCATTCTCGACCCCAATGTAATAGGTGACGAACATTACGATGTCGCTCAGCGCGTCAAACAAACGCTGCAGCGCTACAAAGACCTGCAGGACATTATCGCGATTCTCGGTATCGATGAATTGAGCGACGACGACAAGCAGACCGTGTCGCGCGCGCGGCGCATTCAGCGTTTCCTGTCTCAGCCCTTCCACGTCGCTGAGCAGTTCACCGGCCGGCCGGGCAAATACGTCAAACTCGAAGACACAGTCCGCAGCTTTAAAGAAATCGTCGATGGCAAGCACGATGCCTTGCCGGAACAGGCGTTCTACATGCAGGGGACCATCGATGATGTGCTGGAAGCGGCGGAAAAGATGAAGGGCTGATGGCCGATACAACCTTTCAGCTCGAAGTCGCCACTCCCGAGCAGCTCCTGGTCGACGAACACGTCACGGAAGCGGAGCTGCCTGGCAAAGACGGTTATCTGGGTGTCCTGCCGGGCCATGCGCCTTTACTCAGCGCCCTGGGAGCCGGAACTTTGACCTATCAAGGCAGCGGCGGCCGGCAAGTTCTCAAAATCGACGGTGGCTTCGTCGAAATTTTTGACAACCATGTGCGCGTGCTGGCCGACCACGCCGAGTCCGCTTAGCGCTGGGTAATCTCGGCAGTACTGGTTGCCGCTACCACGGTCCAGGCGTTCGCTTTGATATCTTCGAGTTCGCTGGCTTGCCAGGCGTATTCTTTGTGTTCTTTCAAGAACTGCTTGGCATGGAACGGCACGCCGCAGGGATGCCCCTGACCGGCGACGAACGATAATTTTTCGGCCATCGCGCTATCCGCCACCTTTGCCTCGGCGGCGCCCGCTGGGCCGTAAGGACCCTGCCAACCCTTCAAACCGCGGCTCGATTTGTCGATATGCCCGCAGAGCGTTCGTTCATTCGGATCGATTTCTTTTGTGATCACGTCGTAATGATCGGTTTCGAAGCGCTTGCCTGCTGCCACGTCGATGCGCCCTTTATATTCGGCCATGAGTTGATCCCAACGGCGATGCCGCACTTCGTTCGGCGTGTTCGGATCGTTAATGGGAAAGTCCGTCTCTTCGGCGATCAGCTTCGGATTGATCGGGAAGTTCGAGCCGACGTAATAGCCGTCTTTGGTTCGCTCGAGCGTAACGTTTTTGAGTCCCAGTTCGAGACGAGCGATCTCGTTCGTCTTGCGGTCGCCGATCAGCCACGCATTGGCATAGCCGCCGTTGTTGCCGTCCTCCATGATGCGCGCGAAGTCGTCTACCGATTCCGAATATTGCATGGCTTTGCGCGCCCGCACGAATTCGGGCACTGCATGCTCGTCGAAACCGTGAAAGCTGCCGATCGTGGTTTCCGTGATCATGATGCCGGCATCGTTGATTCCGAAATCGTCGGCGCTGTGGATCAGCCCCGGTACGCCGTCCATGATGAAGTGATGGCCTGAGGCCGGAACGATGTCGAAGATGACTTTCCAGCGGCTGCCGGTTAGATAGTCGGTCCAGTTATTGTGTCCAATGACGATACGGCCATCCTTCGTATAGCTGCCGGTCGCGACAAAGGCGCTGCAATGCTCACCTACCTTGCTGGTTACTTTCTTGCCTTCGCGCCGCTTGATCTCGTCGTAGTAATAGGGAAACTCCATCCACTCGTTCATGGCAACCAGATCGATTACGTCCAGCTTGGAGCCTTTTGCCTGAAGACCTTTGTCGATTCCCTCCAGCTCTTCCTTGTACTCGGCTGGGACCTTAGGCCAAGCGTACTTCTCGGCGAGCGCTCGTAGCTCGGGCCAGCTATGGCTCACCTCGTGAGTCACGCTGAGCTCCACGGCGCGCTTGGCATCTTCGATTTCGTCGCTCAGCAGATAGCCGTGCTGGAAGCCTCTGGCGGCTGGAGTGCCTTGCAAGTGAACGAAGATCCATCCGTTCTCGGTAGGTTTGCGGAAAGCGCCCTGGAGCCGCTCATCGGTGGCGCCGCTTAAGGACCAAGCCGCGCACGCCATCAAAAAGAAGAGACCGAACCGCGATAAAGGCATATTGGCATCATAGTAAATGAAGTGCAATCCACAACCGAAGCCGTATCGCGCGAGCGCGAACTCAACTCCATGTCCGTATTCACCGTCATCGTGGCGCTCGCTACCGTCACCATGACGTTCGGCGCTATGATCGCCGTTTTCTTCATCCGGGCGCAGAAGAGTCTGTTCTGGGGACACATTCAGATCCCCGGCATTCTTTGGGCCACCACCACCCTGCTATTGACCAGCAGCGTGACCTTCGAATTGGCTCGCCGCCGGCTTTTACACAACGACCGGCCCGCTTTCTTCCGCCTGACCGCCTGGACCACGGGCTTAGCTGTGCTGTTTCTGATTGGGCAATTGGTGGCTTGGTTTCAGATCCTTCACTCGGGCGTGATTCTCGCGAACAATCCCCACTCCTGGTTCATTTTCCTGTTCAGCGGACTGCATGGAGCGCATATCGCGCTTGGTTTGGCCGGACTCATTTACTTACTGGCGCGCACGCACGCGCCAGCCAGCGGGCCGAAATACCAGATGAACACTCGCGCGCTTGCAAATGGCTTTGCGATCTTCTGGCATTACATCGATTTTGTCTGGCTGCTCTTATTTACACTACTGCTGAGCTGGCGGCGTTAAGCCGCCGGCGTCCCGCGGCGAATCGCAACCCACTTCTTTACCACGGCAATGAGTTGCTCGGCCTGAAACGGCTTGGACAGGTAATCGTCCATGCCGGCGTTGAGGCAGCGTTCACGTTCGCCGACCAGGGCGTTCGCGGTGACGGCGATGATGACCGGCTGGGTGTGTTTTAGCTTGCGGATCTGCCGGCTGGCCTCGAAGCCGTCCATGGTGGGCATCTGGCAGTCCATTAGAATCATGTCGTAAGGCTGAGCGCGATGCGCCTCCACCGCTTCGTTGCCGTCCGACACGAGATCAAGCGTAAATCCGGCGCGTTGCAGGATTAACTTACCAACGCGTTGATTGATCGCGTTGTCCTCCGCCATCAAGATGCGGAGCGGCTCACCCGGCGACGAGTCGGAAGGGGCTTTCTCGCTCACGCCTGAACCTGGGTTGGTGTCACTCTGAGGCATCTACTTCGCGATAGGTAACAAGAACCTCAAATATAACAATATCATCGAGGTGTCCGGGCGGTGGCCTCGTCGCGCTCTACCTTGCCATCGCGGATGTGAATCACCCGATGGGCATGGTTGGCGATGTCCAACTCGTGGGTAACCACCACGATGGTGTTGCCGCTTTCATGCAGACGCTCGAACAGCGCCATAATCTCGTTCCCCGTGCTGGTATCGAGGGCTCCGGTCGGCTCGTCGGCCAGCAAAATCGAGGGACGATTCACCAAAGCGCGCGCGACGGCTACGCGTTGCCTCTGTCCGCCGGATAATTCATTCGGCTTGTGGTGCATGCGTTGATCGAGATCGACCGCGGCGAGCGCCTCGCGGGCGCGCTCCAGACGATCTTGCGTGTTAATGCCCGCGTAGATCAGAGGAAGTTCTACATTATGCAGCGCCGACGATCGGGCCAGGAGATTGAACGTTTGGAAAACGAAACCGATTTCTTTGTTCCGAATGCGGGCCAGCTCGTCGTCTTCCATTTCACTGGCCAACTTGCCGTTCAGATAATAAAACCCCTTGGTGGGTGTGTCAAGGCATCCGATGAGATTCATCAGCGTCGACTTACCCGATCCCGACGGTCCCATGATGGCGACATATTCGCCGCGCTTGATGACCATATCGACGCCCGAGACGGCGTGTATCTCCTGGTCGCCCATAATATAGGTCTTCCAGAGGTCGTAGGTGCGGATCACGACGCCGTCGCGCTTGAGCTGTTCGCCGCGCTCCTCGCGTTCCTTGGCGCTGAGCGCCCCGATCGTAGTCTGGGGAGTGGTCATGTCTGACGACAGTGCGGTCGGCGCCATCAACTCGCGACCGGGCCAGTCATGATTTTATTGTCGACCTTGATCTTGGCGTCATTTCGAATGGTCCGGATTACCTGGTAGCTTCCGGTTACCACCTGATCGCCTTCTTTCAGGCCGCTTACCACTTCGATATCGGTAGCGCCGGTGATTCCGGTTTTTACTTCGTGGAAATCCGCCTTGCCGTTACTCACCACGAATACGCCTTGCAACTCCTGCTTGGCAGCTTTGAGCGCCGCGGGATCGGCAAACATCTTTTCGCCTTTCTTGGGCTGGCGGAGCTGGCCTTTTTGACGGATGGTCAAGGCTTGAATCGGGATAGCGAGAACGTGATTGCGAGTCGCGGTGACAATTTTCGCGGTGCAGGAAAGACCCGGCCGGACCATGCTTTCCGGAATATCGAGGTCGATTACCACCTTGAAATCCTTGGCTTCCTGACTGGATGTGGTGCTTTGCGAGGCGGCGACACCGGTCGAGCGAAGCAGCGCGGTATCCCCAATTTCAATTATCTTACCTTTGAAAACGTGGTTCGGAATGGCGTCGATGGTGACATCGGCCGATTGACCCAGCTTCACGCTGACAATGTCCGTTTCATCCACATGAATTTCCGCTGTGATGATCGACATATCGGCGATGGTCATGATGGTGGACCCAGCCAGGTTCTGGACACCGGGAATTACGGTTTCACCCACCCGCATGGGTAGGTCCGTGACAACGCCGTCCAGGGGCGCAACAGCGTCGTAGCGGTCAAGGACGTCGTGCTGGCGAATGACCATCGCCTGCGCCTGCGTGACCAGCCGCTGGGAAGAGTTCAACTGCGCAGCAGCTTGGGCGCGCGCGGCTTTGGCCTGGTCAACCTTGGTTAGAGAAGAATCCAGGGTCGCCACCGCCAAGTCGTAAGCGACTTTCTTGGCTTCGAAATCCTGAGCGGCTATCAGCTTACTGTCGAGTAGCTCCTGACTGCGCTTCAAGTCGATTTTTTTCTGCTCGAGGTCCGCGCGATCGTGGTCCACCTGAGCCTGGGCGACGGTAATGGCTTGCTCGGCCGATTTTCCGGCGGCTTCGCTAGCGGCGGAATTCGCGATGACTGAATTCAAGCTGGCTTCCTGGGCGTTGTAATCCGCCCGCGGCTGGACGTCGGCAAGGCGGGCCAAAATTTGCCCCTTCTTGACATGATCGCCTTCTTTCACGTAGATGGCGACAATTGGAACCGCGCCTTGTGTATTGGCTCCTATGTTGATGTAATTCTTAGGCTTGATTTCGCCTGACGCGGTGACGATGGCGGTCAGGTCGGCACGTGCCACCTTACCTGTCTGGACCGTGACAATCCCGCGTTGGCTGATTTTGACGCTGGCCAGAATCGCGCCGCCGATCAATAGCAGCAGGCCGACCAAGATTATGATTTTCCACTTTTTCTTCAAATAGAGGGTCTCCTCCGGCTGCAAGACTCAGACGGAAAAAGGAACTGGAATGTTCCTGGATTTATGAGTTTATCAACTTGAATGTATCACGGTCTACTATGTAGAGTTAGACATAGATCCGCTTCACCCTGGCGTGAATGCCGCAAAGCACGCTATAGGAGATGGTACCCGCTAATTTCGCGATCTCCTGCGCATCGATGGTAACGTCGCCCTCGGTGCCGAGAAGAGTCACGGCATCGCCCGGCTGGGTCTCGGGGCTGGCGGTGATATCGATAGAGGTCAGGTCCATGGAGACCGCGCCCACGATGGGTGCGCGCTTCCCGTTGACAATGACGCTGCCCCGGTTCGATAGCCGGTGTGGGATGCCATCCGCATAACCGGCGGCCAAGACGGCAATGCGCATGGGACGGCTGGCTTGAAACATACCTCCGTATCCGATCAACCCACCGGCTGGAATATCCTTCACGGAAAGCACGGTGGCCCGCCAGGTGAGGGCGGGTCTGACGCGCAGCAGACCTGCGGGAGCTGGACCGCGCGCTGGAGAAACGTAGCCATAGATGGCGTGTCCTGGACGGACCATGCCGCGCCAGGCGCGCTGGCGGTGATAGGCAATAGGGATGGTGCTGGAAAGGTGAAGCAGGCGCGGTAGGGCGCCGACCGTTGCCAGTGCCTCGGCCAGGCGGTCGAAACGGGCAATTTGCTCGTCGGTCTGGCGGGTTTGGTAGTTCGCGGCGGAAGCGAAATGAGTCATAAGGCCCTCCACTTCGACATGCGCGGCCGTGCGAATGGCTTCGGCGATGACGGCGGGATCCGCCGGGAGCCCCAGCCGGCCCATGCCCGTATCGATCTTGAGATGGCAGCGAATCTTTTCAGCGCGGGAGGCGGCGAGCTGGTCGAGGGCGGCGAGATCGGCCAGCGAATGGACAACCGGAGTGAGGTTGTTGGCCAGCAGCGCTTCGCGAGTAAACGGTAGGAAATCCGCCATGACCAGGATGCGGGCCCGAATACGGGCGTCGCGTAGAGCGACTCCCTCCTCGGTATTGCTGACGGCCAGCCAGCGAGCGCCTTGATCTTCGAGCGTACGAGAGACTTCTACCGCGCCGTGCCGATAGGCGTCGGCCTTTACAACCGGCATCACTTCGATATCCGGGCCAACCAGTTGACGAATGGCCTGAAAGTTCGCTGCGATCTGCGCGCGCGAGACCTCCACCCAGGAACGATACGGCATCCTCATTTTGCGATCAGGTTCGCCAGCAAAGCTTCATATCGATCGGTCACAACATTCCAACTGTAAAGCCTCTCAATTCTTTGCATGGCGCGGCGGCCCCAGGCGGCGCGTTCGTCTTCGGGCAGATCCACGGCCCATTGGAGCTTTTCCGCCAGGTCGCCATTGAATGAAATGGCGGCATCACCGGCGGCCTCGGCACTCTCGGGCGTTTGGAGATAGAGGACGAGGGCGCCACGGCCCATTGCTTCAATCAGCGCCGGGTGGGTGCCGCCGACTTCGGTAGCCTGCACATAAACGGCGCAGTGAGATTGCAGTTGGTGATACCCGGCGCCATAGATAGCGCCGGGTATGATGACGCGCGAGTCATTGGTGTCCTTCACCTGCCGTATGTAGTCTGCTGCATAGGGCGCATCTCCCACCAGCGCGAGCTTAAAGCCGGTATTCACTTTTTCGAAGGACTGGCGCACCATGAGCGCGTTGTTTTCGGGCTCCAAACGGCTGACATACAGGACATATTTCCCGGGTTCGAGGCCGAGGGAGCGGACGATGTCCGTTTCCGGGACTTTGCCCGTTTCGGCGCCGTACGGAATGAAGGTAGATTCCTTGGCATAGCGTCCCAGATAGTATTCGCGAATCTTTTCGGCATCGGTAATGACGACAGAGCAGCACCAGGTGGCCATCCATTCCGACATGAGGTACCAGGCCTTGGCGAATTGATTCCACTTCTTGCGGTGACGCTCGACTCCATCGACATTTAAAGCGGTGGGCACGCCGATGAAGCGCGGCCAAAGGGTGAAAATCGCGTTGGCGGCGTTGCAATAGAGAATGACGTCGAAGCGGCGGAACAGCAGAGTGGCGGTGGAGAGGCCGGTGTGCGCCACGGTATCCAGATATTTGTGCCGGACGGTGGGCAAATAACTCAGCTTGACGCCGAGATATTCCGGCGATGGATATTTTTCGCGGCAGTAAACCGTTACCTGGTGGCCACGTTCCGCGAGGCGACTGGATATTTCTTCGGCGAAAGTCTCAAAGCCGCCGTAGCGGGCCGGAATTCCACGAGTTCCAAGTAAGGCAATGCGCATCGATCAAGGACGAAAAGAGCGGCGGATTTTTATCTGCTTGCCATCTTTCCTTGAGGAATGGGATAACTTACCGGCTGCCAGGAAAACCAGGCGGCGAGATAGTCGTCGCTGGCGCGGCGGCGGCGCATGATCTCGCAGCGCTTCCCCCAAGCGCGCCGCCATGCGCGGAACAGTAGGACAAACGCGCGCAAGGAGCGAAACTCCCGTAAGAGGCAAGCGGCAATCACCACGCAATCCCGTGCGGTGATCGAGAGCCAATGACGCCGGTAGAGATCCACGGTCATATTTTTTATGCGGAGCAGCCAACGGTTCTTCACGGAGTGCATGTTGATGACGGCCGGCAGCGCACTGCGATTTTCCGGCAAAACGGTGCGCACGTGATGGGCGATGGCGAACGGGGTGTAGAGGCATTTCCAGCCGCGCAGTTGAGCGCGCCAGGCGACGTCGGCATCCTCGCGATAGGCGAAAAAGTCCGCATCGAAAAATTCGCCAGCGACGGAAATATCTTCAATCATCTCGCGGCGGTACAAACAAGCGGCGCCGGTCGCTCCAAAGACGTGCTCCAATCGCTCATACTGATGGCGGTCGGGCTCGCGGCTACCGCGGTCGAAGTGGCGCAGGTTGGGAGTGAAATAAATTCCGGTGGAATCGAATACAGGCGATGCCGGCCGCTCAAAATCGGCGGACATGGCGAGCAGTTTGCCGCAGACGCTGCCAACGCTAGAGTCCATTTGTCCTGCCGCGACCAATTCACTGACGAAATTCGGGCTCAGGCGGACATCCGGATTGAGCGTGAGTACCCAATCGGCGTTTGCCAGTGCGATGGCCTGGTTTTGTCCCGCCGCAAAACCGGTATTTTCGAGGTTGTAAGCGGTTTGCATGCGGCTTGCGAACTCCCGCAGTATGTCCGGAGTCCCGTCGCTCGAGGCGTTGTCGATCGCGATAATTTTCAACGGATGGTAATCCTGTTCGAAGGCATACCTCAGGCACTGGCGAATGAACCGGCTGCTGTTATATGTGACGATGGCGATGGCAACGAGAGGGCGGTCTAACATGAAGCCGGAGCGTTTACACCTCAGCGTAACCTAAAGGATGATTTCCCCGCGAACGATCGCTCTCTCGCTCGAATATCACCTGCTCAAAAAAGAGCGGGCGCTCCTTCGCGGCGTGGTTCCAGCGGGTTTGCAATCTTACCTGCGGCGGCGGGCCAGGGCCAAGTATCTGGTGTGGGAAGCGCGCGCCTATAACGCATGGATGAGCGAGCGCTTGATACAAAGGCGGCTCGAATACGCAGCGCCCATCGAAGCCGGCTTGCTTTCGGTGGTGACACCCGTTTGGGACGGCACGCCCTTGAAATACCTGCGCGTGCTGGCGGAGAGCATAATTGCCCAAAATGAAGACGGCCATTGCGAATGGGTAGTGGTCGACAACGGGTGCCGGAAAACCGAGCTGCTTGCGTACTTGACAGCGCTGAGGAAATATCGCTGGGTCGCGGTGCACGAGGCAGGCGAAAATGCCGGGATCATCGGCGGCCTGCGCCTGTGTCTCGAGCGCGCCAAGGGGCGTTACCTACTGCCGGTGGATTCGGACGACTGGCTTTATCCCGATTGCCTGCGCGTGGTGAACCGGTGGCTCCGGAAAACCGGTTTCGCGCCGCTGCTCTACACCGACGAGGACAAACTCATCGGGACGCGAGCCGTGCAGCCGTATTTCAAGCCCGATTTCGATCCGGTTCTGCTGTTGAATTCGGCGTACATTGCGCATCTCGGTGTGATTGACCGCGAGCTGGCGCTGAAGCTGGGCGCTTACTCGGACAAAAGCACGGAGGGTAGTCCCGATTGGGATCTCTTCGTGCGTTTTCTGGCGGCCGGGCACACCGCCGTCCATATTCCGGAAGTAGTGTATAGCTGGCGCATGCATCCCGAATCGACCGCCGACGACGCGTTGAGCAAACCCTATATACACGCGTCACAGAAGGCCGTGCTGCAACGATATTTGAACTTGCGCGGCATGGCGGACGACTACGCGGTGGAGTACAGCCCGCTACTCAACGGCACAGCGGATTGGTGGCTGTACAGGCGGCAAGGCCAAACGTGGCCGACGCTGAAGGTTTTGCTGGGAGCCGCGGCTGACTATGGGGACTGTTTGCCTTTGCCGGTTTTGGACGAGATGGTGGGACGACAGTTTGCTGGAACAGAAGGGCTGGTTTGCCTTATTTCTAAGGATCTGCAGATTGATCGCCCCGACTGGCTTGACGATGCGATGGCCCTCATGGAGCGCCATCCGGATACCGTCATGGTGGGCGGCTGCATTCGAAACAAAAACGGCTCGATCCTCTCCGCGGGGTATGTGCTGGGCTTCGATGGCGACTGCGGCTGCCCGGATCGGGGGCGTCCGGCGATCGATCCTGGTTATTTCACGCAGCTTCGCAAGCAGCGTTCGGTTAGTGCGGTGTCGACGGAACTCGCAGTGATACGAGCCAGTTTTCTTCGTGAGCTGGTGGCGAGCGGAGTTCCCAGTCTCGCGTCCGTTCCTTTCTTAGGAGCCTGGGCAGGCGCTTACGCTCTTCGCACCGGCAAACGAGTGGTGTATTCACCGTTTATGAGTGGGGTGTCCGGCCTAGATTGGGATGCGCTCATCAAACCCCAAGAAAGGGAGGCCTTCCGGAATGCGAACGGCGATATCTTTCCGGACCGGCGGTTCTATCCGGGAAGTTTCGGATTGACCACGGAGGAAGCTTATCGATTGATTCCCCCCTAGCTAGATGAAGCGCTTGGCGGCTGCCGATTGTTTGCGACAATAAAGGCTAACGAGCTCTCAGGCAAGTCAGTCGTATTCATGCGCTTCATCCTTATACCGTGGCTGCTATTCGTGACAGCGCTCTCGCTCGCGCCACTCGAGGTGAAATATCGCTTTCGCACGATCGGGAGTATGCACAACTTCGGCCACCTGGTGATCTTCCTGGTGACGGCGATATTGATGTGCTGGAATGCCGGCAGCGTTTCCACCAAGCTGCTGCGCTGCTGCGGTGCGATCTCGATTGCGATTTTGCTGGAGGGTTTGGAGAAACTGGTTTATCACAACGCCTACGAGTGGACCGACGTGGCGGTCGATGCGGCAGGCGTGCTGGCCGGGTTTCTGCTGGTCACACTCGTTTCCTGGAGCGTTCCAGCGGCCCCGCGAAGCTAGTTTTGCGGCGCGGTTTTTGGTACGAAGCGCACGGCGTAGCCGCCGCCCGGAGCCAACTTAGCGGTTAGGCGACTGCCGCGTTCCACCGTTTGCGTGGTGATGCTGACACCCTTGGGATATTGGTCGGCATCGGGTGCGTCGGCATAGATCTCGGCGGTGTAGCGGCCGGGGCCTAGAAAATCCAAGGACAGATCGAGCGAGCGGGCGTCCCAATTTGTCATGCTTCCAAGAAACCAATCGCGCCCACTTCGCCGCGCCACCGTGATGTACTCGCCCGGCTGGCCGTTCAGCACTTTGGTCTCATCCCAGGTGGCTGGCGCGTGCTTGATGAATTCGAAAGCGGGTTGATCTTCATAAGCCTTCGGTGAATCGGAAACCATTTGAAAGGCGGCCTGATACACAACATACATTGCCAGTTGCTCGGCGCGTGTTCCCATGACCATGGAATGCGGGGAGCGCGGTACGAAGTCGCTTTCGGTGACGTTATCAAAGCCTCCGGGCGTGTAATCCATGGGGCCAGCGAGCATGCGGGTGAACGGTATCATCACGCGATGGTGCGGGTTATCGCGCATGCCTACGCGCGATTGCTCCATGCCAAGCAGGCCCTCGTAGCCCATCACGTTCGGGTAAGTGCGCTCCATGCCGGTGGGTTTGGTGGCGCCGTGGAAATCGACCATCAGATGATGTTCAGCGGCTTTCTCAGCCGCGCGATAGTAGAAGTTGATACCGCGTTGGTCGTCTCGCTCGACGAAATCGATTTTCAGGCCGGCCACGCCCCATTTCTCGAACAAGGGAAAAGCTTCGTTCATCTGGGCGTCGACCGCTTTGTAGTGCATCCAGATCCAGATCTTGACGTGCTTCGGGGCGGCGTAGCGAACCAGCTCGGGAATGTCCACGCGACCGTTCATTTTTGTAATGTCATCGATGGGTGACCAGCCGGCGTCCACGAGCATGTACGGGAAGCCCGATTTGGCGGCGAAATCGACATAGTATTTCATGTTGGCAGTGGTGAAGGAGGGATGGCCGTGGGAATCGAGGCTGCCGCTCCACCAGTCCCAGGCGGTAAGGCCGGGGTGAATCCAGGAAGTGTCCTCGATGGCGGATTTAGGGTTGAGGCTGGTAATTACATTCGATTCGATGAGGGTGCCGGGATCGTCTCCCACCAGGAGCACTCGCCAGGCCGAGTGATGCGGCAGCGTGCCGACGGTCACGACATCGGCATCGTCGCCGGGAGCAATGCGCGATTCAAAGACACGACCTCCCCAATTCGTCTCGGGGTTGACCAGATACATGGAGCTGTTACCGCGCAGATTGGCTTCGGTGATGGCGGCCCACGCCACTCCCGGAAGATGCATCAGCAGCGGCAGGCCGATCAACACTTTTTTCGAGAGGCCATCTTGATTCGCAAACGCGCTGGCGTTGAGCTGGACATATTCGCTTTCATACTGTGTCCGGAAGTGCGGCAATAACAGCGCGTAGGTGGTGGCATCCTTGCTGAGACGAAACTCGGTTGCCTCGGAGACCAGGCGAAATTCGCGGATCGCGGTCTGATCGGGAACGAGGTAGCGAAAGGCGATGGCGTCATCATAGGCTCTTGCCTCGACAGAAAATTTTCGAGCCATGCCGAAGTTTTCCTGGGTGCTCGCTTCCTCGAGATCGATCCGCAGCGCGTTGTAGTGATTGCGCACGGTGCTCGCCTTACCGGCGATGAGCCGGTATGTTTCGTCTGCCTGCGACGGCGTTTCGCTCACGATCTTTACGTCCGAGCCGAGCGGGTGCTGCCCTTGCAGGTTCAGAGCGAGCCCGGACCTATCCAGCAGAGGTTTGCCCTTGAAGGTCACCGAATAGACGAGCTGACCGATAGGAGAAGGCTGCGGTTTGTCGATCGCTTCGATGATTTCAAGAGTCAGAGCCAGGCGGCCGTCCGGCGATTTTAGAATGTGGGAAACGGGCTGCCCAGCGGCCATGACGGGAAGCAGCAGAGCGAAAGCGCAGAGGACAGATCGGCTTCGAAGCATCTCTGAAACTATATCGCTAATGTCTAGTCACGACTCCGCCGGCCCTGCCGAGTCTCGGGAAGACGAACGGACATCGCGAATGCGAATTTCGAGCATGTACAGCACGATAACAATGTTCACTCCCAGTACGGCAATTCGATCCCAAGTAGCATGCTCGGCGATCCTCAGCAGTTCCCAGGGTAAATAAAGCGCGCCCGACAGCAAAGCGAACCACTCCGCCCAAACCCGACGCTGCCACAAGCCCCAAGCCTCGACAAAACGCACGGTCGAATAAGTGAGGGCGGCGAGCGCTACGGTCCAGCCGCGGGCGTCGCTCAGTTTGGACGCAGCTCTTAAGAATGCCTGGGCGAAGCGATGATCGAAATCGATGTTGAGATGGTAGAGCAGGTCTTCGGCGTAGTCTTCGATGTGGGTGCGAACAGACAGCAGGGCGATGGCGAGAACGACCACGATGAGACCCTTCAGAGCTTCGAAGATCGCGACCGTTTTTAGACCGGCTGCGCTGGCGCGCTGGTCCACGGCCTGCGGCAGGTGGGGTGGCGGGTGAGGCTCATGGGGCAGCGAATGGACCATGCTCCGATGCTCCCATAAGTGTGCGAGAGAGACAGAAATTAAAATTTGGTAACTCGCATTCTTACTTGTAACCGGGTTGTTTTGGGGTAAACTGATTAACAATTGGGCAGTTCGTGAATACGCGCACTGTCCTTCCTCCGAACAGCAAAGGTCCGTGAAGAAACCGGGCCTTTGCTGTAAAAATTTTCAACGAGTTATGGATGGGCGCCGCCGAATTGCGAGCGGACACGAGTGCGCAGCGCCGGCGCGATGCTGAAGTTGGCGCCCAGACGGCGTTGATTACGATTGCCAGTGGACCGGCGAATGACGGCGAGAGCAGGAGCAAAGCGCGCGACGGCCGGCCCCGCCTCGATTTTTTTAAGTTGTTGAGTAGTTTGGTGGACCTGGTCGGGTTCGAACCGACGACCTCTTCCATGCCATGGAAGCGCGCTCCCAACTGCGCCACAGGCCCGATGCTCAGGTTTTACGTCCTGAGAATACCATATCCCCGGTACTATGGGGACCACAGGACATCTGGAAAAAAGAATTGGGATTTCACTTTTCGAGCTATTGACTCTGAGTCGAATCACAGGCACAATCGAACGGTCGGAAAGCCTGGTGGGTTTTCAGACAACACGATTCAAGCTACATGAATAAAGTCGCCCTACCGTTCACTCCTCTGCGTCAAGAAGCCTCTCTTGCGCACGGCCACATCGTTCCTCGCCAGTTGACAGGTGCTAATCCTGTGCTTTTAGAAGACTTCATCCACGAACTACGCCAGCCCTTAGGCGTGATCGATTCGCTGGCTTACTATCTGGAGCTCACCGCGACAGATGAAAAGAGCTACGATCACCTGCAACACATACGAGCGATGGTCTCGCAGGCCAATCGCATTCTCGAACGCGCTCGCTGCACGAACGAGAACTAGCCCGTTTTTCTCAGTAGAAATTCCAGCTCCGCGACGCGTTGCCTGAGCTCGAGGACTTGCGCCTTCAGCTCAGGCAGTTTGTGGACATGAGCCAATCCCTTTAGATGTTTGCGAAGCGGGCGGGCAGGTATTCCCCAGACGGGCTCGCCGGCGTGCACCACCTGCGAGGTGAGTACTCCGCTCTTGCCGCCGACAATGGCGTTGGCTTCAATGGTTGCCTTCTCCCCAATGCCGGCTTGGCCGCCGATTACCGCGTAATCGCCCACGACGACGCTTCCCGAGAAGCCGGTTTGAGCGGCCACGACCACATGTCGGCCGATGATACAGTTGTGCCCGACATGAACGAGATTGTCGAGTTTAGTACCGCTTCCGATTCGAGTAACGCCCAGGGCGGCCCGATCGATGCATGAATTGGCGCCGATCTCGACGTCGTCGCCTATTTCGACGGCCCCGACCTGTGGAAATTTTTCGTAGCGATCGCCGGTCAACGTGAAGCCGAAGCCATCCGCACCAATGACGGCGCCGGCATGCAGAATAACGCGCTTACCAATCTTTACGTCGCTGTATACGGTCACATTGGGATGCAGGGTGGCGCCGGCGCCAATGGAGACGCGATCTCCGATCACGCAGCCAGCGGCGATGTGGCAGGCATCACCGATTTCGGTATTTTCACCGATCGAGGCGTGCGCACCGATATAACAATCGGCCGGGATGCGCGCGCTAGCGGCGATGATGGCCGTGGGATGAATGAGAGACGGCGGGCGCTCGCGCGGATAAAGCATGGCCAGCGCTTTCGCAAAGGCCGAGCGAGGCTCGGCGACTTTTATGACTGCCCAGGCGCCTTTCAAGTGAAAGGAAACGGGCACCAGCAGGCAGCCGGCAGCGGAGCGCGCGGCAGCCGGCAGGGCTTTCGGAGTTGCGGCGAATGACAAATCCGACGTGGTCGCATTTTCCAGAGCATTCGCGCCGGTGATGGAGCGGGTGGGATCGCCCTCGACGACTCCGCCGCAGGTTGCGGCGATTTGAGCGACCGTAAGAGCCGGCATCCTCCATACTTAGCATGATGGCTGCTGATGAATCGGCGTACATTGCACCCACCGCTCGAGTTCATCCGGACGCGAAGATCGGGCCGGGAACGCGGGTGGGTGAATTCTGTGTAGTGGAATCGGATGTGACGATCGGCGCCGGATGCCGGCTGGAACCCCATGTCTACATCAAGCGCTGGACGAGCCTGGGAGATGAGAACGAAATTTCTGCCGGTGTGGTGCTCGGCACCGACCCTTTGGACAAAGGCTTTAGTGGCGAACGCAGTTATTTGCGCATCGGCGACCGGAACAAGATTCGGGAGCATTTTACGGTGTCGCGCGGCACGCAGCCCGAATCGGAGACATTGATCGGAAACGGCAACTACATCATGACGTCGGGGCATATTGCGCACAACTGCCGGCTGGGAGACGATATCGTGGTCGCAAGCTGCACGTTGGTGGCCGGCTACGCCGAAATTGAGAGCCAGGCTTTTCTCTCGGGAGGCGTAGTGATTCATCAACACTCGAAGATCGGACGTCTCGCGATGGTGGGCGGGAACACGCGAGTGAATAGCGACTTGCCACCGTATTTTCTGTATTCCGATTTCCACGTGGCGGCGCGCGGCGTAAACGTCGTAGGACTGAGGCGCACCGGTTTTTCGCGCGAAGACATCCGGTCACTCAAAGCAGCCTACCGGCTGCTTTACCGCTCAGGCCTGACACAAGCGGAAGCACTGGAACGCATCGAGAAGGAATGGCCGGGCGAGCATACTCGGCACTTGGTGAGGTTTGTACGGGATAGTAAACGCGGCATTTGCCGCGAGGGACCCGGCCGACAAAGGGGGGGAAAGGAAGACGAGGAGCGCGGCTAAGGCTAATCGGAATGCGCGCGCGCCATCTGCGTGTGGCTCAGCGAATTGGCGTATTGGGTAACGCCCTTCAACAGCGCCTCGGCGATTCTCTCGCGCTGATCGCTGCGCTTCATGAGCCTTTCGTCATGCGGGTTCGAAACGAAGCCGATTTCGGCGAGGATGGAGGGCATGGTAGCGCCGATCAGCACGACAAACGGGGCTTGTCTGACGCCCCGGTCGCGTGCCCGGGAGTTCATCCGGGTTGAGTTGGCACAGAGCGATTCCTGTACTTTTTGGGCGAATTCACGGGATTCTTCCAGCTTGGTTTGCAACACCGCGCGGTGGAGCAGATCACCGAGATCGGAAATGGAACTGCCGGAAGAGGCATTTTCGCGCATTGCCAGATCGAGGCCGGTCCGATCGGAGTTGAGATTGAAGTAATATGTTTCCACACCGGTCGCGCTGGGCGCAGCCGATGAGTTCGCATGGATGGAAATGAACAAATCCGCCTTCTGCTGATCGGCGATGCGGGTTCTTTCCTCGAGCGGAATGAATACGTCAGTGGAGCGTGTGTAAACCACTTCGGCGCCAAGCTGCCGGGTAATCAGCTTGCCCAAGCGGAGCGCTACATCGAGGACCAACTCCTTCTCCATGAGGCCATTGGGTCCGATGGTGCCGGTGTCTTTACCACCGTGACCGGGGTCAATCACCACGCGGCCGAGTTTCAAACCGAAGAGCCGAACCAGGGAGCGGTCGCCGCTGCTATCGCTCTTGGCCGGGGCAACGCCAGCGGTCAAGTCTGACAAAGGTTCACGTGAGACAGCTTCCTCGTGAGCCGGTGGCGTGTTGACGGTGACTGGCGGCGGCGTGGGACGCGATGGAAAAGGCACAGAAACCCGGGTCACACCAGGAATGGGGAAATCGGTTCTAGCGGCAGTATCGGACGGCTTTTCCCGGCTGGCTTGGGCGCTGGCCGAGAGATCGATGCGCTGGGACCCGGTGATGCTGCGCGCTGAAGAAAGCGCGGGAAGACTGGTTCCCTTGGGACGAATCTCAATCATCAAGCGATCGGGGTTCACCAGTTGCGAGGAAATTACTTCGACGGGGCATTCCAGGTCAAAGACGATGCGCGTTCTGCCGGGCGCTACTTCGGCCAGGCGGATCTCCTTGATGCGGTGATCGCTGACGGGGATGGTCTGCATGCCGTGATGAGCCGTCGAGGGAGGATGCAGGCCGTTGAGGTCGAAATAGACGCGCGGGGGATTCTCGATTTGCTCGGAAGAGAGGTGGTAATCGCCCGAGGTTTCAATGGCGACCCGAGTAACATCCCCAAATGACCAGAAGCGAATGGCATCTACCCGGGAAGCATCCGGGGCCTGCGCCTGAGCGAAAGGAATTAAAGCAAAGAGCAGTGCGACAGCGGGAACCGGCCTTCGGGGGAAAAGGAAGATGGCCATGTAGCTACCGGATGCAGATGCAGGATTGCCTCTCCGCGCGATTGGCGGACGCCCATCTGCCGCGAGGATCGCGTTGGCGAAAGCTACCAGCCCACCGGGCAGTGCCCGTAACTGGGACTAACGGCCAGTTCGATTGACACATAAAACAGACTAAACAAGCTTTGTTGTTAAGATTATACCCCGGAAAGCAGGGAGCCCAATGCTACTATTTGGGCATGCATGCGGCCGGCTTTGTGCTGGTGGGGGGCGAAAGCTCACGCATGGGGCAGAACAAGGCACGCTTGCGGATCGGTTCCGAATTGCTGGTGGAGAAGGTGGCGGCAAGCGTGGCAGAAGCTACGGAACGGGTGGCGTTGGTGGGAAAACCGGAATGCTATGCCGATCTGGGGTACGAATGTCTGGCGGACTTGCGTCCGGGGCTTGGACCGATGGCCGGCCTAGAGACGGCGCTTGCGAGCGGGCGCGCGGAGCTGAACTTGATTGTCGCTTGCGACATGCCGGGATTGCGGGCGGAGTGGCTGAAAGAACTCTTAGCCACGGCACAGCGGACGGGCGCGCAGTGTGTTGTGGCGCGCGATGCAGGTGGGACACGGCACCCGCTTTGCGCGATTTACCGGAGCGGCTGCCTGCCGCTGGTTCGCGAGGCGCTGGACGCTGGGCGGCTCAGACTCCTGGATCTGGCACGGACTTTGAACGCGAGCGAGGTACAGGTGGATGCGGTGATCGGCAATCTGAATACTCCCGAGCAATTGGCAGACTGGCGCGCGAGGCTTCCGGCGTAGCGCATGAGCAACGGCGCACCGACACACTACATTGAATTTCGCGGCGTCAACAAGAGCTTCGACCGCCCGATTCTGAAGGACGTCAGCTTTCACGTAGACCCCGGTGAGACGCTGGCCATCATTGGCCGGAGCGGCGTCGGCAAATCGGTAACTCTTAGCCACATCATGGGTTTTCTGAAGCCTGATACGGGAGAGGTCATCGTGGCGCATTCGGAGATCGCAAACATGACCGAAACCGAATTGCGCCAGATCCGCAAGAAGGTCACGATGGTGTTCCAATCGGGCGCGCTCTTCGATTCACTTTCGGTAGGCGAGAATATTCTTTTCTCGCTCGAACTGCGCGACGATTACAACGAACAGAACAAAGAAGATGTAGTGAACGGCCTGTTGAAAATGGTCGACCTGCAGCACGTAAAGGATTTGTTTCCCGCCGACCTTTCGACCGGATACAAACGGGCGGTGGCGATTGCGCGGGCGATGGCGGCGCAGCCGGAATGCATCCTTTACGACGAGCCTACGACGATGGTGGATCCGATCATGTCGGACGATCTCGGAAATCTCATGCTGCGGCTCAAAAAGCAATTGAGTTTAACGTCGATCGTGGTGACACATGACCTGGATCTGATGAGGAAAGTGGCGGATTCGGTGGTGTTCCTCTATAAGGGCGAAGCGATCTATTTTGGGCCGGTTTCCGAACTGGACAAGTCGGAACATCCGCATGTAAAACAGTTCCTGGCTATGGACAAGGTGGAGATCTCGGGCAAGATCGAAGAAGTTTAGTGCCCGCCCGAGAAGCGCCGCTTCCAGGCACTCAACTGCCGCCGGAACCAGCCGGTATGTAGTGCCTTGGAGTGAAGTTTATCGGTATCGACGCCGGCCGCTTTTTGCAGGTTTGTCTCCGCCCCACTTCGATAGTTTTCCGTGGCGGTCAGATGCACGCGGGAACCATCGAAGAGGTAGCTTCGCCGGCGCAAGTTGCCGTCATCGTCCTTGGTGATCAGTTGAAAGGTTCGTTCGCGGCTGCCGGCGTTGGCCGCGTCCACACGGACCGGGAAGTAGCCTTCCAGATCCCGCTGACGGTACGAAGTTTCATAGCGATGGCGGCGCGCGTTCCACAAAAATACCCGCCAGGAATCGAAGTCGTACGGCGACAGGCCGGGCGAAGTGGTCCAGAGCCAATTATGCTTGACGCCTTTCATTTCATCCGTCACCGCGCCGAGATCGAAGAAGGAGGTGATGTGCTTCCCTTCGGCATACTGAGCCACCTCGTCGGGAATCGACATCATCAGGTTGCGGGTTAGAACCCAGCCCACCTCGTTGGCCTTCGTTCGGACCAGGGTCCAATCCTCCATGACGACTGGCCTTTTGAGTTCGACGGCGTTCTTGGCTTTGGCAGCGTTCTCATTGTCCCGGCGAAGCTTGAGATCTTTCGTGCTGGGAGCGCCGTCGATCCGTTCGGCTGACAACTCCTGCCAATTTGCGGGCGGTTTTGGAGGTGGAGGTTTGGGCGGAAGGCGGAAGCTCAACCTGGTTTGCGGCTCTTTGCGACGCCGCCGGGAAGGCGGCTGCGGGCGTCCGCTAAGCAAGAGTTGGGAGCGCAAGGGTCCCTCGCTCTTGGGTGCGACTCGCCGGCCCAAGATCGTCACCGCTCCACCTTCCAGGATCTGGGCGAAGGCGGGAGAGTTGCGACTTGGCTGGAGATGGATGTTGAGCGTTTCAAACGCTGTGGCGAATCCCTCCGCGGGAAGCGCCAAATCCTGCTGCCGTTCACGGCGCAGTTCATTCATCTGTTCGGGGCTAAGCAGCTCGAGCGAATCGACCCAGCCTTCAAAACCCGCGGCGGTGCGAACTCGCACCAGGCGGCGCTGCACATCGATGATGCTGACCAGATCGCCGTGCTTCAACTTCGCCACTGTGCCGCTCTTTTGCGAAAGCTGGCTACGGACGTTGAGGGACGCGGGCGCGACGTACGCCTGACCGAGCACTTCCCGCTGTTCCGTGCATCCAGTGGACGCAAGCAAGGAAAGCAACACCAAACCAGTGATAGCGGTCAGAAACAGCGGCGACCGAAGCATGAAAGCAGTTATTACCGAGACTAACTCAAACTATCATTTTGAGGCTGGCAGAAGCCGGGCGATTTCCTTTAATATGCACCTGTTCATCACGACCGCAACGCCGGCAGCCTTGGCCCGCTTAGCAGCCTCTTCGTTAATCACGCCTTCCTGCATCCAGATGCAGCGAGGTTTTTTCGGGAGAGCATCTTCCACCACCTCGAGCACCGCGTCGGATCGCCGGAAGATATCGACGATATCCACCTGATCCGGCACCGCCTGGACCGACGGATACGCGGGCTCGCCTAACACCTCGGTCTCACCAGGATTGACCGGGATGATTCGATAACCTTGCCGCTGCAAGAAACGCGATACGCCGAAGCTCGCACGGGCCGGATTACTCGAGAGACCGACCACGGCGATGTTTTTAGCTTGCCGTAACAGTTCGGCCAGCTCGGCATCAGTTAGCATGCTTGCTTTGCACGGGTTTGCCCTCCCCAGGCGTCAGATTGATCATTTTGCGAAAGCGCGCGACCTCGGGGTTTGTCAAAGTGCGATAGGCGCCGGGCTTCAGTGTTCCGAGCTCGAGGAAGCCGATCTTCACGCGCTTTAGCTTTTCGACCAGATGGTTGAAGTGCTTAAACATGATGCGGATCTGATTCTGACGGCCCTCTACCAGGCGAACTTCGTACCAGGGGTTCTCCCCTTTGCGAATCAGCTTGATGCCGGCGGGTGCGGTCAGGCGGCCGTGTATGGGCAAGCCGCGCCGAAAATTCTCTTCCTGTTCGGTGGTCAAAGCGCCCTTCACTTTTACCAGGTACGTTTTTGTGACATGGCTCGCGGGTGACATCAGGCGATTGGCAAATTCGCCATCGTTGGTCAAAAGCAGGAGGCCTTCGCTGGCGTAGTCGAGACGCCCTATCGGGTAGATTCTCTCGCGCATGCCCTTGAAAAAGGACATGACGGTTTGGCGGCCCTCCGGATCGTGGACAGTGGTAACGCAATCCTTCGGCTTGTTAAAAGCGAAATAGAGATGGTGCTTGGGCGCACTTAGTAATTGCCCATCCACCTTTACTTTGTCGATGGAAAGATCGGCTTTCGAGCCAAGCTCGGTGACGGTAGCGCCATTCACCGATACACGGCCGGCGATGATCAACCCTTCCGCCTTGCGCCGGCTGGCTATGCCCACATGCGCGAGGATTTTTTGAAGACGCTCCTCAGGCATCTGCTGGCTGTGGAGCGGGGGCGGCAGATTCAGGAGGCGCATCCGCCGTATCGCTGAGGGCCAAACGTCCGAGCTCCTCAAATTCCTTGAGAGTCGGCAGCTCGGCGAGAGAATTCAGCCCGAACTGAATCAGGAATTCACGGGTCGTTTTGTACAGGATCGGCTTGCCGAGTACGTCTTTCCGGCCCGCCGCGGCCACCAACTTCCGGTCGAGGAGCGTTTTCAATACACCGGCTCCCTGGACACCGCGTATTTCCATAATTTCGGGTGCGGTAATGGGCTGTTTGTAAGCGACCACCGACAGTGTTTCGAGGGCTGCGAGCGAGAGCTTTAAAGGCGCTTGTAATTTCTTTACGAACGTTCGGATGGATTCGTGGTGTTCGGGTTTGGTAGCCATTTTGTAGCCACCGGCCACCTCGCGGATGGACAAACCGCGGTCGGGTGCAGCGTACTCGGCGACCAACTGGTTCAATATCGCTTGCACGCTTTCGAGCGGCTGGTCCACAGCCGACGCGATTTGTTCCGCGGCGAGCGGTTCATCGGTTATGTAGATAGCAGCTTCAATCACTGCTTTCAGCGCGGCCGGAGGAACCTCCGCTGCGCCGACGATTTCTTCGACTTCTTCCATGCGTGATGTTTAGTGATATTCCTGTTCTACCGTAGCGAGATCTTCCACGGCTTCGGGCGATGCTTCGAAATTCGGGCCACGGCGCAGACCAATATCACCAAACGCTTCGCCCTGCGTGAGTTCGATCGTCTGCCGTTTCACAAGCTCGAGGATGGCGAGAAACAAGCAGATCATGGCGCGGCTGCTGCGCTGGCGCTCGAATAGCTCCGTGGCCGAGAGTGCGTGGCGCCGTGGGCGCGCTAGCTGCTCACGAAGAAATTGCATCATCTCGGGGACGTTGACCGACTCACTGCCGATTTCGTAAATCGGCCGGTTTTTTACTCGCTCGAGCACGCCTTGAAAGGTCTTGACAAGGTCGAAAATGGTGACCGCCAAGCCCGGGCCTTCATCCTCGGCGAGAAACTGCTCGATTTGCGGGTTCGACCAGACGGCATCTTCGATGACGCGCTTCTGCTGCAGCATTTCGGCTGCGTTTTTAAAGCGTTCATGTTCGATCAGGCGCTCGACGAGTTCCTGGCGCGGGTCCTCTTCGGGTGCGATCTTGTCGAGTTCCGGATCGCGCGGCAGCAGCAGCTTGCTTTTGATGTGGATCAGCGTCGCCGCCATGTACACAAAATCGGAACTAAGTTCGAAATCGAGTTCCAGCGCCTTTTGCATGTATTCGAGATACTGCGAGGTAATCTGCGCAATCGGGATGTCGTAGATATTAATTTGCTGTTTGCGGATGAGGTCGAGCAACAAGTCCAATGGGCCCTCGTACTGCTCGAGATGGAAGTTCAAGGGCGACGGCACTAGCTTCACCATAACATGCAAAAATGCCGTATCAGAGGGCGCAAAGACGCTCAGATTGAGAAGCGGACTAGGCTGCGCCGCGGGTGTCTACGGTGAGCGGCCGGGCCGCCTCATAGGCTACGATGGCGGCTTCCTGTTGCAGGATGTAGCCCAGTTCGTCGACTCCTTCGAGCATGCAATGGCGGGCAAATTCGTCGATGGGAAAGGTAACGGCGGAGCCATCGGGCAACGTGAGTTTCCGCTGCTCGAGATCGACGGTGACGGTCGCCGCCGGGTCCGCTGCAACGGCCGCGAACAGCGCCTTGTGCGCCTCGGGCGGAATAGCAATCGGCAGCAGCGAGTTCTTTAATGAATTGCCGCGAAAGATATCGGCGAACGAAGTGCTGATGACGGCGCGGAAGCCATACTGGGTCAGCGCCCAAGGCGCATGCTCGCGCGAGCTGCCGCAGCCGAAATTGTCACCGGCGAGTAAAACCTGGGCGGCATGGCCCTCCGGCTTGTTGAGCAGAAAATCGGGATTGGGCTGGCCCTCGGCGTCGTAGCGCCAGTCAAAGAACAACTGATCTCCCAGACCAACCTTCGAGATGGTCTTCAGGAAACGCGCGGGGATGATCTGGTCGGTATCGATATTATCGATCGGCAAAGGCGCCAGCCGGCTGGTAAAGGTTGTTACCTTGTTCATGTTTTTCTCTTAGAGGAGCGTTCGGACGTCGGTCACCACGCCCGTTACGGCGCTCGCCGCGGCGGTCAGCGGGCTGGCCAGGAACGTTCTGCCCCCTTTGCCTTGCCTTCCTTCAAAATTACGATTGCTGGTCGAGACGCTATATTGGCCCGGTTGTAACTGATCGCCATTCATGGCGATGCACATCGAGCAGCCGGCTTCGCGCCAATCGGCTCCGGCCTCTTTGAAAATACGATCGAGCCCTTCCGCCTGGGCCTGCTCCTTGATCTGTTGCGAACCTGGCACGACCATGACACGCACGTTCGAATTCACCTTGCGGCCTTTAAAGATTTCCGCCGCCGCCCGTAAATCGGAGATACGCGAATTCGTGCAGCTACCGATGAAAACTACGTTTATCGGATGCCCCAGCAGCGATTTGCCGGACGGCAGATCCATGTAGCGGAGCGCCTTGCCGAGCGTATCGCGCTCGACCGGATCGCT
Organism: Bryobacteraceae bacterium; assembly: GCA_036501045.1. Lineage (GTDB taxonomy): Bacteria > Acidobacteriota > Terriglobia > Bryobacterales > Bryobacteraceae > Bog-105. Next base: position 7,273 of record DASYAX010000177.1, on the reverse strand, counting down.
CATCGAGGCCGGATCCGGAACGGCGGCCGTAATCGGGATTCCCATACCCGGATTCGTGCCAAACGTGATCATCGGCTCAAGAGCGTTCGCATCGATGTCGATGCGCTTGTCATAGCGGGCGCCTTCGTCGGTGGGCAGCTTTCGCCAGAGTTTCAGAGCGCGCTCCCAATCGGTGCCCTTGGGTGCGTAAGGCCGGCCAGCCAAATACTGGTAGGTGATTTCATCAGGCGCCACGAGTCCGGCCCGCGCGCCACCTTCGATTGACATGTTGCAGACGGTCATGCGCTCTTCCATGGAGAGCGCGCGAATGGCGGAGCCGGCATATTCGAAGACGCAACCGGTGCCCCCCCCGATACCGATCCGCGAGATCAGATTCAGGATGATGTCCTTGGCGCCCACGCCGTTCCTGAGCCGGCCTTCCACGCGCACCTCATATGTTTTCGAACGGGTCTGGAGCAGACATTGACTGGCGAGAACGTGCTCCACCTGGCTGGTCCCAATCCCGAAGGCCAACGCGCCGAAAGCGCCATGTGTGGCGGTATGGCTGTCGCCGCACACCACCGTCATACCGGGCTGAGTAAACCCTTGCTCGGGGCCGATGATATGCACGATGCCCTGTTTGGCGCTATGCGGCCCGTAATAGGGTATGCCAAAATCGCGGCAGTTTTGTTCGAACTGCGTGATTTGCGCTTCGGCAACCTTGTCAAGAATCGGCAAAGAACGATCGTGGGTAGGAATGCTGTGATCGGTCGTGCCGATGGTGAGATCGGGACGGCGCACCTTCAACGCGCGCTCCCGCAAGCCTGAAAAGGCCTGCGGCGAAGTTACTTCATGAACTAAATGCAAGTCAATGTACAGCAGCGCCGGAGCGCCTGGACGCTCGGCGACCACGTGGCTGTCCCAGACCTTTTCGATGATCGTGCGCGGTTTGCTTCCCGCGCCGTTGGATTGCGGCATGTCTTTTCCTAATTAGAAACGTCCTAAAGCAGAGGCGGCACCGGCGGCCAGGGCCTCACATACGGCATCGCCCACTTCGCTGGTTCCAGCGGGTTTCCCGGCCGGCTTCAGGTCGGCCGTGACGCGGCCGCTGTTCAAAACTTCTTCGATGGCTCGATAAACCGCCTGCGCTTCCTCAATCAAGCCGAAGCTATATTCAAGCATTGCGCCCACGGACCCGATGGCTCCGAGCGGGTTCGCTTTGTTTTGGCCGGCGATGTCAGGGGCGGATCCATGCACCGGCTCGTACAAACCGGTCCAGGCACCCGACGGACGCCGTGCGCCGATCGAGGCAGATGGGAGCATACCGATTGACCCGGCCAAGACCGCACCTTCATCGCTCAAAATGTCGCCGAACAGATTTTCGGTCAGGACCACGTCGAAGCGCTTGGGATTCAACACTAATTGCATGGCGCAGTTATCCACCAGCAAATGATCGAGCGTTACGCCGGGATAAGCGACGGCCACTTCGGTGACTACACGACGCCATAATTGCGAATTTTCGAGCACATTCGACTTGTCGACGCTGGTGACCTTCTTGCGGCGCTTCTGGGCCAATTGAAAGGCCATGTGAGTCACGCGCTCGATCTCGGCGCGGGTATAGACCATAGTGTTCACGGCCCGCTCTTCCGCGCCGCTGCCCGAAATGCCGCGCGGCGTTCCATAATACAGGCCGCCGGTCAGCTCGCGAACTATGATCATGTCGGTTCCATCCACCAACTCGTTCTTGAGGGGCGACGAATCAATCAAAGCCTGGTAGGACCGCACCGGGCGCAGGTTGGCATAAACTTCCAGTGCCTTACGTATACCGAGTAAGCCGCGCTCCGGGCGCTTCTCGGGCGGCGCACTGTCGAATTCCGGCAAGCCCACCGCGCCTAAGAGCGTGGCGTCGGCCGCTAAGGCGAGGCGGCGCGTGTCTTCCGGGAATGGCGTGCCGGTTTGATGAATGGCGATTCCGCCGAGCAAGCCCTCACTCAGTGACAGGCGATGGTCGTGATCTTCCGCGACATGCCGCAAGACCTTCACCGCTTCGCGGGTGACCTCGACGCCAATTCCGTCGCCCGGCAGAATCAATATGGACAGATTCATTCGTTACTTGGCCACCGTTACCGGTACGGACAGGTCTTCAACACTTTTCCCGCCGATCACTTCTTGAACTAATGCGGCTATTTCGTCGTTCCGCACACCCTTCTTATTGTCGGCCATATGGGTGAACCGGTCATACACCTCATCCAGTTGCTCGCGAGAAAGTTCGTAGCCCAGGTCCTGGGCGCGCTTCTTCAGTGCGTGCCGTCCACTGTGCTTGCCCAATACCAAACGGCTTTCCGGCACACCGACGCTCGCGGGGCTCACAATTTCGTAAGTCGATGGTTCCTTCAAATAGCCGTCCTGGTGAATGCCGGCTTCATGCGCGAAGGCGTTTTCGCCCACGATCGCCTTGTTGGGTTGCGGTCCAAAAGAGATGAACCGGGTCAACAACTGGCTCGCGCCAAACAGCTTTTCGGCATGGATTTTCGTCTCGAACGGGAGCCGGTCATGGCGCGTCTTGATTGCCATCACTACCTCTTCCAAGGCTGCGTTACCGGCGCGCTCGCCGATGCCGTTGATGGTGCATTCCACCTGGCGCGCGCCCGCCTTGACGGCAGCCAGAGAGTTCGCGACCGCCAAGCCTAGATCGTCATGGCAATGCACGCTGACAATGGCCCGGTCGCCCAGCGCCTTTACCATGCGTGTGATCAGCTCCGCGTATTCGTCCGGCACCGAAAAACCCACGGTATCCGGCAAATTTACGGTGCGCGCGCCCGCTTCGACCACAGCCTTACTTACCTGCTCCAGATAGTCCGCATCGGTCCGCGTGGCGTCCTCCGCGGAAAACTCGACATCATCAGTGTAATTGCGCGCCAGACTCACCGCTGCCACGGCCTCGTCCAGTACTTGCTGGCGGGTTTTGCGGAGTTTGTGCTTCAGGTGAATGTCGCTGGTGGCAATGAAGGTGTGGATGCGCGGACGCTTGGCATGGTGCAAGGCTTTGGCGGCGCGCTCTACGTCCAAAGTACATGCGCGGGCCAGGGCCGCGACCTGCACCCACGGAAATTGGCGGCTGACAGCGTCCACCGCCTCGAAGTCGCCGTCGGAAGCAATGGGGAAGCCCGCCTCCAGAATGTCGACACCGAGATCGACCAGCGCCTTCGCCATGTTCAGCTTCTCAGGCATGGTCATACTGCATCCCGGAGACTGTTCGCCGTCGCGCAAAGTAGTGTCAAAGATGTAGACTCGGGTCAACGTGGTGCTCCTAGATCGGAAACGCTTTTCTCATCGTAATTTGCACTCTTCGATTATGCAAATTTATAGTTTTAGCACTTAGCATTAGATATAATGATGACATAAACGGTCTACGTGGTGGCCGTTATGGAACTGTATCCCCTGAAGGTTTTCCTCACTGTAGCTACGGAACGTAGCTTTTCCCGTGCGGGCGAGAAACTGTTAAGAACTCAACCCGCTATCTCCATTGCCATCCAGCGTTTGGAGAGTGATTTGAAAGAGAAGCTGATTGACCGGTCGGGCCGGGAGCTACTGCTTACCGATGCTGGGCGAGTGGTTTTGGAATATGCCAAACGCTTCCAGAATATGGAGTCAGAGCTTGAAAATGCCTTGCGTGAGTTGAAGGATAACTACGCCGGCCGGCTCTCGATTGGGGCCAATGAGACCACCTCTCTCTATTTGATACAACACATCGAGCAGTACCGGCGGCTTTTCCCGAAGGTAAAGGTACAGGTCAGGCGGTCGGAATCCAGCAAAATACCCTCCCAACTGCTGGACGGAGAACTGGAGCTGGGCGTGATCAGCTACGATCCTGGAGACGATCATTTGCTTTCGCAGGTGATCTATACGGATCGCCTTACCTTGATTGTTTCGCCGAAGCACCGTTTTGCCGGGCGTTCGGAGCTTTCAATCAGCGAACTCGGGATGGAAACGTTCATCGCCCACAACGTACTCTCGCCGTATCGCGAAGCGGTACTGCGGGAGTTTCAGCGGCACAAGGTTCCGTTGAATATGGATGTCGAAATGCCGACGGTGGAAACCATTCGCCGGTTGGTACGGGACAACGAGGGGATCGCGTTCCTACCGCGCATGTGCGTCGAGCAGGAGATCCAACAGGAGCTTCTGCACGAAATACGTGTGAAGGAGCTGAATGTGGAGCGCAAGTTCCGGCTGGTGTATCCGGCGCGGCGCGCGTTGAGCCACGCGGCAAAAGCTTTCCTCGACGTAGTGAAGCGCGGGAGCGCAGAAGCGGAGCCGTTGCAGGAACTGGCGTGAATCGCGCGGCTTCGATTGCGATCGCCGGCGGCGGAATCATCGGCTTGTCGATTGCGTGGCGCTTGGCGCAACGGGGGTTTCAGGTCTCGGTGCTCGACCGGGGTTCCATGGGAGGCGAAGCGAGCTGGGCTGGCGCGGGAATGCTCGCGCCCGGCGGCGAGGTCGATGAACCTTCAGAATTGGCATCGCTCGCGATCGAGTCGCGACGACTTTACGCACCGTTTGTCAAGGAGTTGGAGGAAAGCTCCGGCTTCGCGATCGATTTTCAGGAGTGCGGCGCCTTTGACTTGGCCTACTCGGAAGCGGAAAGGCATGTCCTCGAAGACCGGGCGGGCCGTCAGAATGAAATCGGAATCGAGTCCAAGGCGATAGAGGCGTCCGAGTTGTTGGCGCTTTTCCCCCAGGTTCGGATCGAAGGATTGTTCGGGGCACGCTTCTATCCGGACGATGCGATCGTCAATCCACGTGACGTGGTTTTGGCGCTTTGCGCCGCCTGCCGTAAGCTGGGTGTCGCCCTGCTCGAGGATTGCCCGGTCGAGGAAGCCTTTCTCGAAAGCGATGGGATTGTTGTTCGGACTGCCAAGCAAGAGCAGTCGTACCAAGCTTTGGTTATCGCCGCCGGCGCGTGGAGCGACGGGATTCGTGGCGGCGTTTCCCCGCTGCCGGGCGCGGAACCCATAAAAGGCCATCTGATCGGCTATCAGCAGCCGGAGCGAACCTGCCGGGCCATTCTGCGGCATGAACATACCTATCTTTTGCAGCGCGCCAGCGGATTATTGATTGCCGGCAGCTCAGTGGAACACGCCGGCTTTAACCGGAGGATCGATCCGGCGATCGTCGCCGATCTTCGGGCGCGGGCGGCTCTCTTGCTGCCGCATTTGAGTCGAGTGGCGCCGGCGGAGAGCTGGATCGGCTTCCGGCCGTCGAGCGATTCGCTGCATGCCGGCCGATGGCAGTCGGACCGCCTCTATCTGGCTTACGGTCACTACCGGAATGGCATTCTGTTAGCGCCCATAACGGCCCGGAAATTAGTCGATGAGATCAGCGCCAATTTGCAAACGCATTAGCGCGCCGGCGACGCACATCTTGTATCAGTTCGGGCACAAGCTGGCGCCTCTTGAGCAAGGATTGCAGTAATTTCTCCAGTTCCTCCTCGTCGTCTTCGCCCAGCCACTCGCGCGGAATCTCCTTCCAGGCGGAATCGATCACTTCGAGGGGGAAGCTCGCCACCATGTCCAGCCAGGGCTGAAAGGAATCGAGCGAGCGCACTTCATCGTAGATGGAAGTACGAAAATACAGCCCTTGCAACGGGGAGTCGGCGAAGCTCCAATGTGGGCCGTTGAAAGCGAAGCCATGGTCGATCATCTGGGCAAAGAATCCCACCCTGGCCGGGAGCTCGCCTTTTAGCGGAGTCCAGTTCTTGGCGCGAGCTCGGAAGAAAACGGCCTGCCGGGAATCGGCATTGGCTACCCATTTGTCGAATACCAATGTGCCGAGAAAGTCCGGCCGATTTTCCACTTTCCCGAGCAGTTTGTCGGGCAGAAAATCGAAGAGGGCTACGCGATCCGGATGGACTGCCAGGCGAGAGCCGAAATGCAATCCTGGGCGGACCGCCTCGCGGCGCGAGCCAACAGAGAAATAGAGGTCCGGGTGAGCGGCCACAAAAGCGGGAGCGATTTCAATCAGCGCGGTCTCGGGGACGTAAATTTGGAGGTAGCGCAGGAACGCGCATGCCAGCCACTCGTTGACCAGCACCCTGCGATGCTGGGGATTGTTGAGGAACTTGACGACGTAATAGTGACCGTCTTCCCCCTCCAGCAGATGAGCCTGCGCTCCGCCCCGCATCTTTCGGATCAGATTTCGGGCAGGCACAGGCATCGAGCAGTCTTGATGAGAGAATCAGGCTAGATCTTTACAGAACAAAATTGCCGCACAACGAGAAGGAGTACATCGCAAGAGAATGGCCGAAGATAATTCAGAGAAACCTGTTGCCAAGAGTCCGGACGAGTTGGCGCTGGAACTGACGAAGTTTATCGCGGTGACCACCGGATATGGAAGAGGCACGCCGACGGCGGGCTTCGGGGGGAAAGGGCCCCGCTCGGCGGAGGAGTATGCCGACGCGCTGCTGGACCTGTTCACCCGCTGCCGTTCGGTAGTTCGCAAGGAGCCTAAATAGAGGCTTCCAAGCGAGGTTCAAGGCCGGGTTGACCCGCGTTCGCTGGCGGGACCCGGCCTTGCTTGTTACTTCTTCTTTTTCGCCGCACCCTTTTTGGCGGGTCTCTTCGCCACTTTTTTAGCGGTAGCTTTTTTCACCGCTCTCTTGAGCGCTTTCTTCGGCGCGGCCTTCTTGATGGCCTTCTTCGAAACGGCTTTCTTTTTCGCTGGCGCCACTTTCTTTAGCGCCTTCTTCACAGCCGCTTTGCGTTTAGCGGGAGCAGCCTTCTTCTTGGCAGGCGCCTGCTTCTTTTTCGGAGCAGCCTTCTTAACGGCCGCGGCCTTCTTAATGGGCGCGACCTTCTTAATGGGCGCGACCTTCTTTGCCGCAACTGTTGGTGGGGCGGGCGGCGGCATCGTTACTTCAGCCTGCTTGGCGACGGTCTTGCGAGGGGCGCGTTTTTTCGGAGCAGGCTTGGGTTCGCCCTGCGGCGCGCTCGCTTCCCTATCGCTGGGTTCGGTATGCCCCTTTTCCTGGGGCGGCTCGCTGATTCCGCTCCCCGCAGGCTTGGTGCTCTCCGGTTTCGGCACGGGCTTGGCCGGGATGAGAGGCGACGCCCCTTCCCCTACTTCATCCTCGTCCTCATCGTCCTCGTCGTCATACTCGTCCTTGTCGGACTCCAATTCAACGTGTTCCTCGTCGTATTCGAAATCGTCGTCTTCATCATCCGGCCTCAGCCAGTAATTGAGAATCAAGCACTCCTCCTTTCACACATCTTTTACTATGCATCCAGATGATGCGGGA
>DASYAX010000176.1:0-10696 GCA_036501045.1 Bryobacteraceae bacterium | reverse complement strand
CCAATTCGGTGGAACCGCCGGCGGCAAGATCATTTCGAACAAGCTGTTTTTCTTTGGCGGCTTTCAGGGCACGCGCAACCGTCAGAACCCGCCCACTTCCACCACCTTTATTCCGAATACCGCCATGCTGAGCGGCGATTTCAGCACAGTTGCCTCAGCCGCCTGCCAATCGAGTGGAAAAGGCCTGACGCTTACCAGCCCGTTCGCCGGCAACCGCGTGCCCATATCGATGCTGGACCCAGTGGCAGTGAAAATCGCCACCAGCTATCTGCCCGCGACCTCGGCCGATCAATGCGGCAAGATTACCTATGCTATTCCGATCACGGGCGATGAGAACCAATATATTGGACGCCTCGATTGGATCCAGAACGAAAAGCATACGCTGTTTGGACGTTACTTTGCCGCTGCTTTCCAAAATCCTCCCACCTATGACGGCAAGAATCTATTGACGACCACCCAGGCAGGAAATCTGGAGTTAGCCCAGTCGGCCACCATCGGCGATACCTACGCCTTTGGTCCCGGCACGGTGAATTCGTTTCATCTCACGTTCATCCGGCGGCGTGACGATCGCGGCCCGACCAGTATTCCCATCAACCCGACGATGCTCGGCGTCAATATGTATAGCGCCGTGCCGAACTTCCTGCTGCTGGCCGTTACCGGCGGCTTCAGCACCTTCTGTGGCACCTGCGCGCCTGGGCACTTCAACGTCACCAGCTACCAGGTAGCCGACGATGTGGATATCATTCGCGGCCGCCATCAAATGTCTTTCGGATTCAACCTGGAACGGGTGCAGAACAACACCGTTTCGGGCTTCAACGAAAACGGGAACTTCACATTCAGCGGCTCGCGCACCGGCTTCGGCCTCGCCGATTTCCTGACCGGGCTGCCCAGCGATTTCACCCAGACCAACGCCACGCCCGACGACCTGCGGCAGTGGATCATGAGCTTCTATGCGCAAGACAGTTTCAAAGTGTCCAACCGCTTTACCGTGAACCTTGGCATTCGCTGGGAGCCGACCTTCTCCGATCCGGACAAATACGGACGCGGCACATCCTTCAGCCTGCCCGCTTTTTACGCCGGCCAGGTCAGCACGGTGCATCCGAACGCGCCCGCCGGTTTGTTCTTTCCGGGCGATAAGGGAATACCATCCGCAAATTGGAACGGCCATCTAGCAAACTTCGCGCCGCGCGCCGGCCTTGTCTGGAATCCTCATGGAGACGGCCGCGATACGTTGCGAGTGGGCGGCTCCATCCTTTACGACGTATCGGAGACCTGGTTCAACGAGCGCGAAACCACGAATGCCCCTGTTGGCACCGCACTCGATACCCCGAATCCAATCGGCGGGTTCTCGAACCCCTGGCTGGGTTATCCCGGCGGAAATCCATTCCCCACCGGCGGGAAGGCCTACTTTCCGACTGCGGGCGTTTATGTCAACATGCCCGTTAATCCCAAGCCCACCTACGTCGCAAATTGGAACGTGACCTATCAGCGTCAATTTGCTGGCAATTGGCTGGCTTCCGTAAGTTATCTAGGGAACAAAACCACGCATCTTTGGAGCGGCGGCGGGGAAGTAAATCCTGCCGAGTATTTGGGCTTGGGCACTTGCACCATCGCCGGCAAAACATACACGCCGTGCTCAACGACCTCCAATACCAACCAGCGCCGCATCCTCTTTTTGGCGAATCCCGCTCTCGGGGCAGCGTACTCGAGCATCAACACCATGGATGACGGAGCGGTGGCTCACTACAACGGCTTGCAGCTTTCCTTAGAGCATCGCTTCGCCAACAACTTCACGCTCCTTTCCAACTACACCGACTCCTACTGTATTTCCGATGCCGATTTCGGTGCCGCCCTAGCTGCAGATTCCAACTCGCAACCGTTCAATCGCCATGCCGACTGGGGCCCGTGCGTTTTCGATACACGCCATAACTTCAACACTTCGGTGGTAGCGACCAGCGCGTTCAAGAGCGGCAGCCCGTGGCTCCGGCGGCTGATCAATGATTGGCAGATTGCGCCGCTTGTTCACGCGTCTAGCGGCCAGCCGTTGAACCTTACTGTCGGCAAGGACAACTCGCTTACCGGCCTTAACCCACCGAGTTCCAACGACCGCCCCAATCAAGTGCTTGCCAATGTCGCCGCCACCAATCCGGTCTGCCTGAACGGCACCACCGCCTGCGTCCAGTACCTTAATGCCGCGGCCTTCACGCCGAACGCGCTCGGCACCTATGGCAATCTCGGACGCAACGCCGTTCGCGGGCCCCATACGGTGAATTTCGACGCCTCTCTAAGCCGGAGCTTTAAAATCACCGAGCGCTTCAGCTTGCAAGCGCGCGTGGATGCCTTCAACGTTTTTAATCACACGAACCTCGTGGGAGCAATTTCGCCCGCCGGCACGGTTAGCGCCTATGCGACGCTTTCCACCAACGAAAGCTCGTCCACCTTCGGAAGGGCGCAAGCGGCATTTGATCCGCGCATCTTTCAGTTCTCGATGAAGATGTTTTTCTAACGTCAGGGCGTTGACTTGTTCGTGCTCGCCCGTTGTTCGGCGGCGCGCAGATCGGTGAGCGTCTCCGCAATCGAGCGTGTCTCAAGCGCGGCCGCTGCGGCTCCAATCAGCCCGCGGGCCGCCGCTTGATTGATGGCCGGCTGGGAATCTCGTTTTACTTTGCCCGCCGGTGGCAGCGAATCCGCCCATTGCTTCAGATCGGCAACGACGGAGGCTTTCGGCGTGTTCGCCGCCTGCGCTTTCTCGAGCCGCTCAATTAAGGCGTGCGTTGTTTCGAGACTGAACTTGCGCCGCTCCACGAGTTCGGCGACCTTCTCCGGGATGCCGGCCGACGTTCCATCGGCATAGAGCGCGGCTTGCATCTTCACGTAGTCGGGCACCGCGCCGACCGTCATGTTCGCCACGCGTATGTGCTGCTCGCCGCCCGCGGAAAGGGGCGGGGAAGTGAGATCATCCTGCCAGTAGGAATAGGAACTGCCCGGATAGTGAACCAGTTCGATGAGAAACGCCGTCAGCGGCTGCGATGCGACGTTGTGAACAGTGAAGATCGAGCCGCCGCCGATCGGCTCGGTGTGCAACTCAGGCAATGGCGCTTGCGCAGCCGGCACGCTGAGCGCTATCAGGATTCCGGCGGCCCATCGTGGAAATGGCATTCCGCTATTATCTGCTTTCGCCGTTAGCGATACACTTGCTGGTGAATTTAAGACTATGCGATCCGCATTCCTTCTGTGCCTGGCCGTCGCCGCCAGCCTCTCAGCCCAAGTCCGCTTCTCCCCGGAAGAAATTGCCATCAATGTCGATGGCAAGCCGTTCACTATCTTTCACTACGGGACCGAGGCCAATAAGCCGTTTCTGGCTCCGCTCCGCTCGGCTTCGGGCAAAATCGTGACGCGCCGCTTTCCCCAGCAAATCGTGCCCGGCGAAAGCCATGATCATTTGCATCACCGCGGGCTATGGTTTTCCTATGACGACGTCAATGGCGTGAAGTTCTGGGAAAATGATCCGTCCTACACCAAGCCCAACATCGGCCGCATCGTGGTGCGCAACGCTTCCTGGAAAGGTGGTGACCGCTCCGGTACGCTAACAGCCAAAATGGCATGGCTCGATCCGAGCGGCAAAGCGCTGCTGATCGAAGATCGTGACATGACGTTTTATTCGGATCCGAAGTTGCGGACCATCGATTTCAAAATCACGCTCACGGCTGCTGAAGACGTAACCTTCGGAGATACCAAGGAAGGCGCATTTGCCATTCGCCTGGCCGACAACTTCACAGAGAAAAAGGGGGGACGCATGGTGGATGCCGACGGCCGGACCACCATGGCAAACATCTGGGGCAAGCGTTCCAATTGGGTTGACTATACAGCGGAGGTCGATGGGGAGCGCCTCGGCGTGGCCATCTTCGACAATCCCCAAAACCCGCGCCACCCGACCTACTGGCATGCGAGAGATTACGGCTTGTTCGCGCTGAATCCCTTCGGACAAAACGCCTTCGATCCCGACAAAGAGGAAAGTCACTGGAAGCTGCCTTCCGGCCAGAAATTAGTGTTCCGCTGGCGTGTGGTGATTCATCCGGGCGATGCCGAAACAGGCCATGTAGCCGACCTCTACAAGGAATACGCGGCCAAGCACTGAGTTTTTCAGTGCCAGTTCGCGATCAGCTATATTCCATCAACGCCATAAACCCATAGTCCATGTGCATCTGCTGATGGCAATGGAACAGCGTAGGCCCGGGATGATTCGCCACCAGATCGACTTCCATCTGACTCTTCGCTCTCACCACCACCACGTCCTTGCGCACGCCGGCGGTCGGCACGCCGTCCACTTTCGTCAGCTCAAACGTATGGCGATGGAGATGCAGCGGGTGCGCTTCGTCGCTTCGGTTATCGAACACCAGCCGGTACCGTCCGTTTGCTTTGACTCGAATCGGATCGGTTTGGGGATAAGACTTGCCGTTGATCGTCCACTTGTCCATCCAACGGCGGCCGACGCCGAACTCGCGGAAACGCGCGCCCGGAAATGGCTTGAAGCCGTTTTTCTCGAACACCAGCGGGATTCGCTCCGCCTCTTCGATTCGCGTTGCTGCCGTTCCGAATAAGCGGTAATCCCAGCGTTCGTTTCCCGGCGGGAGCCAGCGTGGCGTGCCGCCTTGTCTCGCGTACTCGACCACAATTCCCATGCCGGCCTCGCGATCGTGATCGTCCGTCGTTCCGAAGATCCACACGCCCGGTTGATTCATCTCGACGATCGCATCAATGCGCTCCGCCGGTCCAAGCTCGAGCGCTTCTGTCTCCTTGGGGAGAGCCAGTGGATTGCCATCCATCGCCGTGACAAGAAATTTGTGACCCGCGAGCGCGACTCTCCGGTGAACGGTGGCGCTCGCGTTCAGGATGCGAAACAGCACCCGCTGCCGTTCCTTCACGCGGATCGGCGCGCCGTGCCCCAGTGCGCGGTCATTAATCGAAAAATACTCATACGCGGCATCCAAAGTACCCGCCGGGTCATCCTCGCCGGTCATGTGCGGATTCCATTCCTTCAACGCAAGAAACACTTCCTGGTCGTAGCTGCCTCGATCCCGTTTTGGGTCGACGATGAAAAAACCGAACTGCCCCGTATAGGTGGCGCGTTTCAAATCGCGTCCCGCCATGGTGTGCGTGTGGTACCAGCGCGTACCGCTCGGCGTTGCCGTGAAACTGTAACGCCTGTGGCCGTGCGCGGGAACCGCCGGCGTCCCTTCTTCGCGCGATCCGTCCACTTCGGATGGAATGTGCAGCCCGTGCCAATGCACCAGCTCCTCCACGTCCGTGTCGTTGTATACATCGATGGCGGCCCGCTGCCCTTCGCGCAAGCGCAAAAGCGGCCCGGGCGCTGCGCCGTTATAGCCGATGGTCCTGACCAGTTTTCCGGGAGCCAGTTCCAGCGTAACCGGCGCGATACGCAGCCGAAAATCGGCTGGCGTCCTTCCGGCCTGAGAAAGAGCGCCCGGAAACGCAGCCGCCGCGAGAGAGCGCAGAACCTCTCTGCGTTTCATCGATCTATCTTATGAAAATCGAACCTCGCACGCATCGCTCTCCACCTGGCTGGTATTCGTGCGTATCTCGGCCGGACAGCATTGTCTGTCTATGGCTTCGATCAACTCCTCATGCCGGATGGGCTTGGACACATATCCATCCATTCCGGCCGCCAGACAGCGTTCGCGGTCTCCGCTCAGCGCATGCGCCGTCATGGCGACGATCGCCTGATGAGTTCCTGTGCCTTTCTCGCGCTTTCGAATGGCGGCGGTCGCCTCGAATCCATCCACGCCAGGCATCTGTACGTCCATCAGAACAACATCGAACGCGTCCCTTTCGAGCGCTGCCAGAACTTCTGCGCCATTCGCCGCCAGTTCCACCTGGTGGCCGAGCTTTTCGAGCAGCCGGACGGTCAGGTGCTGATTGACGCGGTCGTCTTCCGCCAGCAAGATGCGCAAGGCCCTGGTTGCACCCGATTCGCGAAGCGAATGCCGGGTAACCAACGTTGGCTCTTGCTGATAATTGATCACTTTCAGCAGGGCGGCGTGAAGCTCAGAACGGCCCACGGGCTTCGTCAAATAGGCCGCCACTCCTAATGCCCGGCAGCGCGCCGCATCACCCCGAAAGCCCCCGGAGGTGAGCATCATGATGGTCGCGAGCGCCATTCCCGGCTCCTTGTGGATCTCTTCGACCAGGGCAAATCCATCCATCCCCGGCAACTGCGCGTCCGTGAGCACGAGCGCAAACGGGTCGTTCGCAGTCCATGCCGCGCGCACCGCCGCCAATGCTTCCACTCCGTCGGCCGCCGAAACCGGCTGCATTTGCCACTCGCGAAGCATCTGTTCGCTGATACGCCGGCCGGTCAGGTTGTCGTCCACTACCAAAACCCGGCGATTCGCCAGTCTCTGGTCTTCTTCTGGAAGAACCCGCGGCGCAACCTTTGCAATCCCGAAACCCGCCGTGAAATGAAATTGGCTTCCACGCCCAACTTCGCTCTCGAGCCAGATGTTTCCGCCCATCATCGCCACTAAGCGGGAGGAAATGGTCAGTCCCAGGCCGGTGCCCCCAAAGCGGCGCGCTGTCGAGCCATCGGCTTGCGTAAAAGGCTGGAAGACCAGCGGCTGCTTTTCCGGCGGAATGCCGATTCCGGTATCGCGAACCGTAAATTCCAGCGTGAGCGCCTCTTCCTCTCGCGCTTCAAGCTTGACGTGTAATGCGACCTCCCCGCTTTCGGTAAATTTGATGGCATTGCCAATCAGGTTGATGATGACTTGTCTCAGCCGGGTAGGATCGCCGATGACCAACACTGGCACGCTGGATCCGACTTCATAGAGCAGCTCCAGACCCTTCTGATGTGCTCGCGGCGCGAGCGTCTTCATCGTCGCCGCCAGGCTTTCACGCAAATCGAAAGGAATCGGATCGAGGTCGAATTTGCCGGACTCGATCTTCGAAAAATCGAGAATATCGTTGATGAGCGTCAGCAATGAGTCGGCGGAAGCCTTCAGCATGCCAAGGCACTCGCGCTGATCGGCATCCAGCTGGGTATCAAGCACTAGCTCGCTCATTCCCAGAATCCCGTTCATGGGCGTGCGAATTTCATGGCTCATGTTGGCCAGGAAATCGCTCTTCGCCTGGTTCGCGGCTTCGGCGGCTTGTCTTGCGGCGCGCGATTCTTCCTCCGCCCGCTTACGCTGCGTGATGTCCACCATCACCCCGACAAGCTCCGTTCCCTCTTGGTTCCCACCCGCCACGCGCAGCGAAGTCGACAACCACACGACCCGTCCGTCCGCTGCCGTCATCCTGTGCTCAAACTGCTGCGATCTGTTTTTCTCTGTTACCGCCGCACAGGACAATTCCGCCAAACTCCGGTCTTCCGGGTGGATATGATCCTCCCAGAACATAGGTTGGCTTACCCACTCTTTCACGCCGTAGCCGAGGAGCGTTTCCGCTTCGCTATTTACAAACGTGAATTCGCACGTTCGGATATTTCTGCGCCACAAAACGACCTGCACCGATTCCACCAGTTGCCGAAGCCTCTGCTCGCTGGTCTGGAGCGCCATGGCCTGGGCGGAAAATCGCCGGTCCACTGCCGATGTCAACACCGCCAGGGCGAGAATCAGGAACGTAATGCCAACGATCGCCACCGTACCGAGTGTCGAAATGTCGAGCGCATGAGACACATCAGGCGGCATGCCGTCTCGTGTAAAGCTGACGGCTGCCATGCCGGTATAGTGCATGACGGGAATGGCTGCGCCCATCACCAGCGCGCTTAGGATTTTTTGCCAGCTCGTATCCCTGGTGTCTCCGCGAAACCGGAACGTCTGCCACAAGGCAACAGCGGAAATCAAAATGGCCAGCACTACCGAGAGCGTTACCAGCGCATCGGAATAGTGGCACATCGCCGGCAGTCGCATCGCGGCCATGCCGATGTAGTGCATGCCCGCTACGCCGCCCCCCATGATCGGGCTGGCAGCCGCAATCTGTAGCCATCCCATCGTCTGCCGGCTCGCCACAAATAGCGCCACCGCCGACGCGAAAATCGCTGCCAGTAGCGAGACCAACACCGTCGGAACGTCGTACAGGACCGGAACCGGCAAACGGAACGCCAGCATCCCTACGTAGTGCATAGACCAGATGCCGCCGCCCATCGCCGTTGCGCCGCTCGTTAGCCAGACAAGCTGCACCGCGCCGCGGGCTGCCGTTACCCTACCCGCCAAGTCGAGCGCGGCGTAGGACGCCAACATCGCGATGACCACCGACAGGGCCACCAGCAGGTAGTTATAAGAACCGTCCATGACCGCGTGCGGTACTGTCAAGATCCGGGTGTGCCTCAATAGACATATCGGCCATAGGACCACTGTTGATTAGGTGGTGTTAGAGGGAAGTCCCCTAAGGCGAGGGGGGCGTGATCTCTGCTTCTTTCGCCAACTGCCCGTTGATTTCCTGATTCTGCTTTTGAATTTTCTGATATTCCTGCATGGTTTCCGCGGCGAGCTGCGTCTTGCCGGCCGCCTGGTAGGCGCGCGCCAGGCTGTAATGCATGCCGCCGTCCTCATCGAGCGCCAGGGCCTTTTTCAGATGCGGAATGGCTTCCGCATTTTTATTCAGCGAAACGAGCACTAAGCCGATAACCCCGTCCGCCGGCGTCTTGCCGGCGCCGCCCGCTAACGCCGCTTGGAGATACGGCAGAGCCTTTTCCGCCTGCTCCATGTGCCACAGACTCGCGCCCACCATGTAATTCAAATCGGCCGCATGCGGCTCGCGGGCAAGCTGTTCTTCGAGCAGCGGTACGGCGGCCGGGTAGTCTTTGGCGTCGAAAAGCGCTGCCGCATATTCGCGCTTGACTTTCGCGTCGCCGGGAGCCAGCTTCAAAGCGGCCCGCCATTCGTTAGCGGCGTCGAGCTCCCGGTTGTGATCGCGCAAAATCTGCGCTTTGAAAGCGTGAATCTGAATCGATTCCGGCAACTGGCTTAGATGATCGAAAGCCCCGTCGGCAAGCTGGTTATAAGCCTTGGTAGCCCAAAACAGCGTTGCCGGAGACGCGTTCGCCGTCGCCGCTTCCGCCGCCGCCAGAAAGCGCTGCGACAAAAACTCGCATTCGTTCGCTTGCGTCTTGCAATCGGGAGAGGGTAAGGTCTCCTCGCGCTTTTGCTCGGCTGAAGCCCAATCGGCGTGATCGGTGCCGCGGTACACCAGCGCCAGGCCCGCATGCACTCCCGGCAGATCCGGTAATTTGCTTTGCGCTTGGTGATAAAAGAAAAAGGCGCTGCGATATTGCCGCCGCTGCAGGCGCGTGTCGGCCAGCAGATCGGCAATATAAGCCGATTCGGGAGCGCTCGTGTTCAGCCGTTCGAACGTATGCGTCGCCAGCGCTTCGTACGCTTTGCCGAGCCCGTACCAGGCGCGTGGATCGCGGTCATCGGAGGCGGTCAATTGCCGGTAGCGCCCCGCCGCGTCTTCGAATAAATTCTGTCGCATCTCGGCATCCGCCAGCATGCCAACCGCGTTAAGGTTGCCGGGGTCGAGCGCGATCAGCTTCTTCAAAGGAGTGATCGCTTCGCGCGTCTGATTCAGTTGCAGATGCGCCATTGATACCGAGGCAAGCGCCGGAACGCTTTCCGGCTCCGTTTTCAAAACGGCTTCAAAATGAGGGATAGCGCGGGCCGGGTGGCCGGCCATTTCTTCCGCCAGGCCAAGATTCAAGAGCAGGCCCGCATTTCCGGGGACTGCCTTGACCAGCTTTTCGTAAATGGGAATTGCTTCTTCGAAGCGATGCGCCGCCATCAACTCATGAGCGCGATGCGATTGCTGAGCCAGGTCTGCGCTTTGCCCGAATGCGAGCAGGGACGTGAGAGCAAGAAAAAAAGCGGCCTGCCAGGCAAGCCGCTTTCTCAACACACAAGACATCAATCCAAATTTACATTAGAACGTCACGTGGAAGGCGAAACGTATGTTTCGTTCGCCGGTGGAGCTGGTGATCTGCATGAACGATGCATCGTTCACATTCGTGTCTGGATTGCCAAAGTGTGACGTATTTGCCAGATTATAGAACTCAGCCCGGAACTGGAGTGTGACGCGTTCCTTGATCGGGAAATCGCGCACAATACTCATGTCTGTGTTCCACATGCCTGGCCCGCGTAGAGTGTTTCTTCCTACGTTGCCGTAAGAAACGGTGTTCACCGGCGCGAAAGCCGCCGGATTATAGTAGGAAGCGCCCGGCCCGATGCCGCCGAGAAACGCAACGTTCGAGAGTACCTGATTCGCTGTCTGCGTTTGATCGGGAGCGTTCAGCGAAGTACCATTGGCGGTAACGGTCAGCGGATTTCCCGTATAGCACGATTCAATACCGCTAAACTGCCAGCCGCCTAGAATCGTCGCCGCAATGCCACTATTCACGAACGCTTTGCCCTTACCGACCGGTAGCTGGTACACCCAGCCAAGCTGGAAGACCTGCGTACGGTCAAAGCCCGCCGTGGCCCGGTTGCGCGAGAACTGTGAACCGTACCAATCCATCTCAGCCCAGCCGTCGTCATCGGTGTAGTCGATGGCGTGCGACCAGGTATAGGCGCCTTTGATCATCAAACCTTTCGAGAATTGCCGGTTGAAGGCAACTTGCAGCGAATTGTAATTGGAGCTCAGATAGCCGGAGGAATTGTATACCTGACTCACGTCGCCGAAAGCC
>DASYAX010000175.1:0-17063 GCA_036501045.1 Bryobacteraceae bacterium | reverse complement strand
GACATTCGCCTGAAGTGCATAATTGTTCATTCCGAACGCGATTCGCCCGGTCTCTCCGAGCGTTCCCGTGCGCGAGTTATTGCTAACCGAGCTGCCGACCGTGTAGCCCGTGATGTCGATGGCTGGAAACGCCGCCGGATCTCCCACTTCGGTCGCTAAACTCGCTGGCAGCCCGAGTTTTGTGATGTCGAAGCCATTGCTGAGCGGGCCGCGCTGATTGGCCAGGCGCGAATAGGAAACGCGAATGGTGCTGATCAGGGAAGGTGAGAACACGTGGTCGAGTTCCGCCACGCTGTTGTAGCGTGTAAAATCCTGCGGGCCAAAAGCGGGCGACCCCAGATCCGAAAGTCCATACGGGGATGCGCGAGCCCAGGGCGTGTCGTCATAGGAATAGCGCGCCAGCAAACGCGTATTGCTGCTAAAGTTTTGATCGAGTCTGGTGCTGAACGTGTTCTTCTGAATGTTGTTGCTGTCCGTTCGTACATAGTTGCTGGCGCCGACCGCTGCGCCCGTTACGTTGGGAGCGGGCCAGTATTGGGCGATGGCCGCTGCTACGGGGTTGATTTGACTTGTGGGGATGCGATTTCCCGCAAATCGGGTCCGCGTAAATCCTGTGCCATTGGCGACTGTAGTGGACGGGTCGTAAATCACGACCGGCTGGCCGGACGAATTTACCAGTCCGCTGAAGTTGCCGGTTAACTGCGCCGGGTCCGGCACAGTGGCCGTATAGGTCACTCCCTGGACAAAACGGACCAGCTCGGTGCTGACAAAGAAAAAGGTTTTGTTGCGGCCGTCATACAGATGCGGGATCACTACCGGGCCGCCCAAAACGCCGCCAAATTGGTTGAACTTGAACGGGGGGATCTTGCGGCCGGCTCCATTGGCAAAAAAATCGTTGCTGTTCAGCTTGTCATTCCGAAGAAATTCGTATAGATCGCCGTGCAGGTCGTTGGTCCCGGCCTTGGTCACAACGTTGAAAATTCCACCGGCGGCCCGGCCGTACTCCGCGCTGAAATTGTTGGTCTCGACCCGGAACTCCTGAACCGAATCCGCGTTCGGATAGATGATCGGTTGATTCTGCGCAGCAGCCGTGTTTGGGGCGCCATCCAACAAAAACTCGTTCGCATTCCCCGGCGCGCCGTTGATCGAGACCGACGCCGTACTGATCTGATCCACCGGCAGATCGTTCATCCCGCGCGAGACCCGCACGCCGGGTACCAGCGCGCCCAGCGAATATGCATTGCGGCCCAGCAGGGGGAGGTTGATGATTTGGGTACCCTGTACCGTTTGGCTGACCGAGTGCGACTCGGTATCGAGCAGTGGAACCTGCGCTTCGACAACGACTTGTTCGTTTACCGCGCCGATCTCGAGACTCAGATCGAGACCCAGATTCTGATCTACCTGCAGACGAATATCATTTTGTACAGTCGGCCGGAATCCGGCGGACTGAACCCGGATCGAGTCGGTTCCGGGAACCAGGCTCGATAGGTCATAGTAACCGTCAGCGCTGGTCTGTGTCGTTCGTTGCTGGTTGGTGTCCGATTTGGTATGCGTGACGGTCGCGCCGGAAACCGCGGCGCCCGACGGGTCCACCACCCGGCCAGTGATGCGCCCCGTCTGCCCGAACGCGGTCGCACCTCCAACGATAAACAGCGCGGAGACACCCACAAACAAGCGCGCTTCTCTGATCCATTCCCGTAAGCCCGACATTAGGATCAGCTTACGTGCGGGTCGGCGGCGCTGCAACGTTCCGCACGTTACTCGGCCTTCGCACTTCTAAGGAAAGCGCCGGTCCGCCCCCGTTATGCCCGCAATACAGGGCCGTAACGTCACGTTATTCCGTGATATACTCCCCGCGGAGTTCTTTCCCCATGGTTGAGCAGCTTGTTGTGGAACATGTTGTCTCCGGCGTCTTTTCAGATGAGATCCGGCAAGAGATAGACGACCACCTACGGGAACTTTTAGCGAGCGACGCCTTTTCAGGGAGCCGTCGCAGCAGGGAGTTCTTACAGTACATCGTGAATGAATTCCTTGCCGGCCGGGGCGCGGCCATCAAGGAGCGGAACATCGCCACAGACGTATTCGACAAAGGGCCGGATTTCGACGCGCAATCCGATTCGCTGGTTCGAGTGAAAGCGACGGAAGTGCGCAAGCGGCTTGCCGTGGCTTACAAGTCGGGGATAAGCGATCGCGTGCGGATCGAATTACCGGTCGGGCACTATCAACCCGTGATCACGTTCGAAAAACCGCCGGCGGCTCGCCCCACCCCGGCGCTTGCCGTGCCGCAGCTACCGCGCCGAAGCACGAAAAAGCGCTATTTCCCTTTAGCAGCCGTGTGTCTTGCCGCCCTTGGGCTCTTTCTCGTTGTTCGCGCCGTCTGGCCGTCGCCTTCGAGCCTCGATCTGCTGTGGGGTTCGTTCATCAGAAGCGGGAAGCCAGTGTTGATCTCGCTACCCTCGCCGCACGTCATATCCTGGAGTACGCATCGGCTGCTCTTGCTCGACCGCGAGGCCGCCAACAACGCCGATCCTCAAGCGGATTCCGGCGGTGGCGATTTCGTGGGAGTGGGAGCGGCGGAGGGGGCAGCCAGATTCGGCGAGCAACTCGCGCTGCGGCAGCGCGCCTTTTTCCTCAAGTTCGGCGGTGATGTTTCTTTCGCCGATCTGCGCCAATATCCGACGATTCTGCTAGGTGCATTTACCTCGCGCTGGACCGTCGAATTGACCAGGACACTGCCCCTCGAAGTTACTGGCGGCCAGGAACATCGAATCGTGGACACTCGCAACCCCACGCAATTCTGGGAAGCATCGGGAGGCGGGCGAGACGGAGCGCCGCGTACCGGCTATGCGCTCGTGGGCCGGCTGTTGGATTCGGAATCGGGGAACGCCATCTTAATGGCAGCCGGAATCGATCCGCATGACACCCAGGCGGCGGTTGAATTTCTCACCCGCGAAGAGTATCTTTCCGCGTTCACACACCAGGTTCGCGGGTGGACCAAGAAAAACTTTCAGGCGGTTATCCGCACCTCGATACACGGGCACACGCCCGGTTCTCCCGAGTTGGTGACTTATCGGACTTGGTAGCTGATTCGCCCGCCGCCCAAAACTCCATCAGATAAGCCACAAACCGGAGCTATGCCGCCGGCCGGATATTCTGATTCACGCAGAAGAAATTCCCGGGGTCGTACTTCGCTTTGATCGCCGCCAGCCGTTCATAATTCCTCCGGTACGTCGCCCGAATCCGTTCATCGCCTTCTTCCATCATGAAATTCAGATAAGCGCCGCCGGCGCCAAATGGATGCAGAGCATTGTAGTAACTCCTGGCCCAATCGGTGATCCGCGCGCAGTTCGCCGGATCGGGATCTATGCCCACAATCACCCCGCTCCAGATGGCATCGCGAAAGCTGAACGCCGTATCGGTTTCGCCCACTCGATTTACTTTTCCATTCACCGGATATAAGTGCATGGTCGATTGCCAGGTCGGCAGTAGCGCTCCGTGCTCGAGATGCTTCTCGATCGCCGCATCGCTGAGCTCGCGGAAGAAATCGGCCTTCCAGTACATTTGCAAACCGGGCGGGAGAATACCGTCGAACATTCCTTGCAGCATCGGAAATGGCATCGGCACGAAGAATTCGAAAGCCGGCGGCCGATAGCTGCGGATCGATTCCAAAATCGTATTCGCTTGCTCCATCGAACCCTGATAGCACCACACAATCCCGCACATCTTGCGCAGGTGCAGCTCCTCGGGGAAGGGCGGCCCCGGCGGCACGCTCAGCATGGCGAAGAAGCCATTCATTTCTTCCGGCGCCTGCGTGATGAACTCCCGATACCACTTCATCACGTCCGCCGCGTCTTCCAGATTCCAGAGCATCGGCCCGGCGCAAACCATACCTACCGGATGCGCCTCAAACAGGAAGGAGGTCGCAATGCCGAAGTTGCCGCCGCCGCGCACCGCCCAGAACAGGTCCGGGTTTTCCTCGGCGCTTGCGACCACAAAGCTGCCGTCAGCCAGCACCATATCGACCGACAGCAGGTTGTCGATCGTCAGACCGTACTTCCGGCTTAGATGGCCCAACCCTCCGCCCAACGTTAGCCCCGCCACTCCGGTGCTCGAGACAATGCCCGAAGGCACCGCTAAGCCGAAGGCGTGCGTCGCGTGATCCACATCGCTCCACTTACAGCCCGCGCCCACCAGCACGGTTCGCGAGGAAGGGTCCACTCTCACATACCGTATCGGCGTCAGGTCGATCACCATACCGTTGTCGCAAACGCCCAGGCCGGCCGCATTATGGCCGCCGCCCCGGATCGAAACCTGTAAGCCATGGGCCTTTGCCATTTGCACGGCGGCCATCACATCGGCCACATCGGTGCACTGGGCAATCAGCCTCGGTTTGCGATCGATCGCCCCGTTATAGACTTTCCTTGCCTCGTCGTAACTCTTATCTTCGGGCGTAAACACCGCGCCGCGAAACCGTCCTCTAAATTCGGTAATCGCTTCCTGCAACGACATGGCCGTTCTCCTCTGATTTACTATGCCGGGCTTGGCGTTCTAAGAGCGTTCTGTAACGGCGTTTGCTGCCGTTCCGTCCAAAAAAATCGACAGTCTTCGTTCAAGCGCCAGCGAACCACATTGCCGGGCTGCTTCCCAGCCTCGCCCAAAACTGGCGCGCGCCGCTTCGAGCTTTCCTTCGGCCGCCAGCAAATTCCCCTGTACGCGATGCAGCTCCGCAATCGTCCAGTTCTCCCCGTTCTTGCTTGCAAAAGCAAACCCGGTCGAGAGACTCGCCAGCGCCTCGCCAACCAGGCCAATACGTCCTAAAGTTTCCGCTAGCAGCGTGAAATAGTAGGGCAAACGCAGTTCGGCGCCTAATCTCCGCAGCTCCTCCAGTCCCTCGCGAAGTTGAGCCAGCCCGTCGACGGCATGGCCCTCTGCGGCCGCCGCCCATCCTGTGAGCACGTTTGCCATGGCGAGGTAATACGCAAATCCGTGGCGGCTGCACAGTTCCACGGCCTCCCGTCCGTGCGCGAGCGCCGCACGGCTTGCATCTTGAAAGACGTGCAGCATGGCGGCGTAATCGAGCGCGATCGCCTGGCTGAACGGGTGGCGCATCCGTCTCGCCGCCGCTATCGCTTCCGCGGCATGAGCGTCCGCCTGGTCGTCCTCCCCGCGGTGCCAGGCGATGTGGGCGAGGTAAGAGCGGCAAAATACGCCCAAGTCCGGCCCGGCGAACTGCGCCAACACCGATTCCGCGGGGCCGCTATGTACGCGAAGGGCCGCCGTCATATGGCCGAGCGATGCTTCCAGTTGGCCCAAATGGAACCGGCTGCTTCCCAGGATGAAACTCCCTGCGAGCTGCAGCTCCGCGGCCGGTTCCCGCTCCGCCGCTTTCAAAAATTCAAGGCTAAACTGCCGCGCTTTTTCCAGATTGCCGCGCACGA
Source organism: Bryobacteraceae bacterium (assembly GCA_036501045.1). Lineage (GTDB taxonomy): Bacteria > Acidobacteriota > Terriglobia > Bryobacterales > Bryobacteraceae > Bog-105. The sequence goes on along the minus strand of DASYAX010000175.1, from coordinate 11,625 downwards.
TTTGAAACACCCAGGAGCCACTTAGAATCACAAAAATATTGCGATCGTCAAGTTGCCTTGAAAGCTCCAGCGCCCGCTCGTATGTCTCGCCGACCTCCGTCGCCGAATAGCCTTCCGTTGTTACCAACGCCGGACCCAGCGCGGCCAGTAGATCCAGCTCCTGTTTCAGCCTCGGGTCCGACTCGGGAAATCCGCGGCATAATGTGAGGGCGCGCCTCAGCAGTTCCGCCGCTTCCGTCTCCGCATAGCGCTGCCGCGCGTAAGCGGCCGCCCGCCGATAGTACTCGATCGCCTCCTCCGCCATCCCCGCCTGCTCGAAATGCGAGGCGATCTGCCCACTCCTGCTCTCGATGTCGGCTTCATACACCTCGGCCAGCGCACGCGCCACGCGCCGGTGCCAATAGCGTTGCCGCACCAGGCTCAGTTCCGCGTATGCCACTTCGCGCAGCCGGTCGTGTGTGAAATCGTATTCGGCAGCCCCGCGGCTTTCGATGATACGCCGCCGCCAGAGTTCGTCGAGCGCTTGCGAAACGCTGGCTTCGTCCCAATCGGTAGCCTTCTCGAGCAAATCGAAGGAGAACGGCGTTCCCACGGCGCTCGCCAAACCGGCCAGTTCGTAAGAAGCGGCCGTAAGCTGTGCCAGCCGCGCCGCGATCACCGCATGAACCTTCGTGCTTTGCAGTCCGGCGCGCACGCTCTCCACTACAAATAAAGGATTGCCTCGCGTGGAGCGGAAGATTTCTCCCACGTTCCCGCTTTCGAGCGGTTTCGTGGATTCCAGGCGCGCCAACTCGGCCGTCTCCTGGGCATTCAGAGGGGTTAGCGGAATTTCCACCACCATTCCCGATTGCCGCAGCCCGGCGAGAAACCGGCTGAACGGATGTTCGCGGCCCGTCTCTTCCGCGCGCACCGTCCCCAGCAGGAGGATGCCCGTCGCCGCCGAAGAGGTCAGCAGCGCGTTCAGCCATTCAAACGAGTCGGCATCGCACCACTGCATATCGTCGAGATACAGCAGAATCGGCTTCCGGCTTTTTTCGAAAGCGGTGTTTAGCGATTCATAGAAACCAAGCCGCTGCCAACTCTCGACCAGTGCTTCCGGAGACCGCTCACGAATTTCCGGCGCCAGCCGCGCCAGTTCCGCCAACCGCTGTGGTCCTAGGCCTATCCAGCCCGCGCGAACCGCATCGGACCGCAGCCACTCCGCCACCGGCGCGTACGCTACTTGCCCCTGTCCGGCGTAACAGCGGGCCCGCGCGGCCGAATTCCCTCGCCGGACGCACGATTGATATAACTCGTCCGCGAGCCTGGTCTTGCCGATCCCAGGTTCGCCCGAAATCAGCGCTACGCGCGGTCCGTTCTCCACCGCCGATTGCCAGGCCGACGCCAACTGACGCCATTCTCTTTCGCGGCCAACCAGCACCCCCACTTTCTGTAATGGCGAGCCCGCCTTCGCCGCGGACGATCCGGATGATCCCGCGGCCGGCTGGCGCGAAGCACCATGCTCCGCTTTCAAAATCCGTTGAAACAGCTCCTGCGTCGCCGCCCCCGGCTCGATGCCCAATTCGCGCCGCAGTACCCGCATGCACTGGTGATAGGCGCGTAGCGCGCTGGCGCGGTCATCGTTGGCGGCGTGCAGCCGGATCAGCGATTGGTGATGCGCCTCGCACAGCGGGTCGAGCGCCACCAGGCGGCCAGTCCATGCAATGGCCGCCGGGTACTCCTGCCGTGCTTCGCACAGGGTCGCCAGTCGCTGCAAGGCATGCGAGAGCCGCTTACGATATTCTTCGCGCAGCGGCGTGAGCCAATCGTCATAGAGCGCAGGCAGCAGGTCGTCTTCATAAAGCTGCGCGGCGATGCTGAGCGCTCGTATCTCGCGCGTCTCGTCTCTCTCCATTTGCGCAGTGGCGGCGTCCGCCAGCGCTGCTTGAAAATCCGCCGTGTCGACCGTGCAGGAAGTATCCTCCCGCCATCGAACTGCGAAATGATCCGTCACGAGCGAGTTGCATTCGGCCGGTAGCGCCCGTTTCAAATTGTGCAGAAGCTGTCGTAGATTCGTACGTGCCTGCGATTCTGTCGATGCGGGCCACAACAGGAAAGCCAGCCGTTCGCGCGGCTGCGGCGTGCCGGCATGCAGCACCAGGTACCCAATTAGCGAGTGGAGGCGATTCGTGTTGACGGCCGCGACCGGCCGCCCCGCGACGCTGATGCGCAGGTTGCCGAACAAGCTGATCCGCATGGAGGCTGAACGTAGTCTACGACGTTCCCGATACGCCGCGGCCTCCCCGGCGCCATCAAATTCATAAGATTTTCACTTGCATCGTTGTACAAGTGATGCCATCCTGATTGCAGACTGGATTCGACTGGAAAAAACCTGCGTCGTCTTCCTTTGGTTAGTGCTGCTGCCCTTAGTGGCTACCGCCCAGGTCCCATCGGAAGAGAACAAGAAACCAAAACCCCCGGTTGAGAATCAGCGCTGGAATCTGTTCTGGCAGGCAACTTCCATCGGGCAGTACCATGGCGTCTTCCCATCTCCTTACGGGGATGCGTTCAGCCTCCAGAACTATCCGGAACGCGATGTCTCTCTGACGACCACGCTATTTTTCGCTCTTCGCCTGGATCAAAACACCCAGCTATATTTCAATCCCGAGATCGCAGGCGGTCGTGGTTTCAGCGGAGTCAATGGCCTCGCAAATTCTTCCAATGGGGAATTGCCGCGTGTTGCCTCCGCAACGCCTAAGCCGTATCTCGCACGGCTATACATTAGTCATGACTTCGGCTTCGGCTCGAAGAAGGAGTCCTTTGAAAGCGACGAAAACCAACTCGCGGGCGAGCGTCCGCAAACGCGCTACACGATCGTCGCCGGGCGGTTCACGCTTACCGACTTCTTCGACAACAATCGTTACTCGCACGACCCGCGCACACAGTTCATGGGATGGGCGGTGATGTACAACGGCGCTTGGGACTACCCGGCAGACGTGCGCGGCTACACGTGGGGATGGGTCCACGAATTTCATACAGCTAACTGGTCTATTCGGTATGGCAGCGGCGGAATGCCGCGCGTTGCCAACGGACTGCGCTTCGACAGGCGCATTCTCGAAGATCGGGGCGACGTTGTAGAAGAGGAGCATCGCCACACCTTTGGGACACATCCGGGAGCCATTCGCCTACTCGAGTATGTCAATCATGCCGACGCCGGAACTTACTCGCAAGCGATTCAACTCGCGAAGCAGAACGGCGGCGCCCCGGATGTGACTGCCACTCGTCGTCCGGGCACTGTGAAGTATGGATTCGGAACCAACACCGAGCAGGAGATCACAAAGGACATAGGATTCTTCACGCGCCTGGGCTGGAACGACGGCAAAACCGAGAGCTTCGCATTCACGGCAATTGACCGCCTCGCCTCGGGCGGTCTATCGGTTACCGGCCAGCGTTGGCACAGACCGAAAGATACCGTTGCCACAGCGCTGACCGTAGCGGGGTTGTCGGCGGTGCATGCCGAATACCTGACGATGGGCGGACACGACTTTCTCATTGGCGACGGAAAGTTGAACTACGGCCCCGAGTACGCCTGGGAGAGTTACTACAGCGCACAATTGTTATCGGGTCTTTTCGCCAGCTTCGACTATCAGCACATCGTGAATCCGGCCTATAACCAGGATCGCGGACCTGCCTCGATTTATTCCATTCGCTTGCATTGGGAACTGCCGCTATGATCGGGGCGGCAAGCCAAAGCAGTACACATTCGAATCATGGTCAACCAAATAAACCCGCCCTCCGGCGACCGCCAATCCGCTGAAATGCACCCACGAACTGATGCTTGCTCCGCTGTTGTATAGCTCCTTGCCTGTCCTGGCGTCGAGCGCCCGCAGCACCGCCGGCCGCGTATTTTGCAGCCGGTTCCTTTCCCCGCCCTTTTGAACGGGATTCTCGCCGTTCGAAAGCGCCAGCACGACATCACCCGCGATCACCACCGGCTCCGGCGACGCAAAGCCGCCCGAAATCCATTCCGGCTCGAGCGTCGGATTCTGCGTATGTGGATCGGCCACCACCCGGAACGCCATGACGCTCCCCATGCTGGTGTCGCCGTTGGTCAGCGGAAAATTGGCGCCGTCTTTCGCCGGAGGTCCGCCCATCGGCACATACAACCACGTTTGGCCCTCGGCGTCGCGAGCCGTCGACAAGCCGCCCCAGATGCCCAGCCCTGAACAGCATTGCGCCGCATCATTTCCCAGCCGCGGTGATGTGTAGAGGTCCGTTTGATGATCCTTTGAGCCGAGCGACCCGGCGTCCATCAAATAAACCACGCCTTCCTTGGCGCCATGCGCCACCAGATAATGATCCCGCCAGCCGAAGAACACCGGGCTCGCCGAACCTAAATCGAAATCTTTCCGGTTCAGGTATGACCAGTTTGGCGGCAGATAGTAGTCCACGACTTTCAGACTCTCCAAGGACGCCGCCACCACGGTATTCGAGTAGTCTCCCGCTCCGGGATCGAAACTGCCGTCCGCCGTCCCACCATACACGCGGCCATTGGTTCCAATCACGGGCCCTCCCCGTCCCCAGATTCCCGCCGTGTTCGTGTTCGAGAGCAAGCCTTGCTCAATCACTGGACGATGCGGGTCGCGCACGTCAATCGAATAAATGCCGGAGAGCCCGTTGCCGCAGCCCTGCGAAAGCGTCGTATAGATTTTGCCGTCCACCAGACTTAAGCTCCAGTCCTTGGAAAACGGCGCGACAAATTGAACCGGCCCGTAGCGGAGACCGCCGCTTCCCAGGTCCAGGCCATAGAGCATACCGTCCGCGCCAAGCACGTACAACGTCTGGCTGCGCTTATCTATCACCGGCGTTGCCGTGATCCCGTTCGGGCACAGAAACGTTCCCTGAAACACGTAAACTTTTTTCTTCGATTCGACGAAGTCTTTGATCTGATAGGTCCACAAAACCTCGCCCGTTGCCGCGTCCAACGCAAAGACCATACCGGAAATTCCGGCAACATAAACGACGGATTGAATTCCCTTTGCGGTCGAGACCTTCTCGGCCACAACCGGAGCCGTCAGTGCGGACAAACTGTAGGATTCATTCGCCGTTTTCGCCTTCCATAACAGCCTCAGGTTGGGGACGGTCTTCGTGTTGAGCGCGGACTCTTCCGCCGCCCAGCCAGTACGCTGCGGGTCGTGCCCGAAGGTGAGCCAGTCAGCCGGCCGCACCGCCGCCGGAAGGAGGATGCTGAGAACGGCGCTTAGCAGCCATGCGGGCAGAAGCCCGGAAAAGGAACGCTTTAGGTTTTGGGGCAACCTGCTAGCTTATCGCGTCGCGGGGGCGCATGGCATACTCGGGATTGAATTGTCTGCCGCATGAGCGAAAAGCGAGTCATTGTTGCCATTGACGGACCCGCCGGAGCCGGCAAGAGCACCTTAGCCAGGCGCGTCGCTGAACGGTTGGGCTTCGTTTACATCAACAGTGGCGCCATGTATCGCGCTGTTGCGCTGTGGGCGCTGCGCTTGAGCGTCCCCACAGCCGACATGCACCGGCTCGAGCAGCTCGCCAGGGAAGCGAACATCGAATTGACCGCAGGCGAGGGCCGGGTGCTGCTAAATGGCGAAGACGTGACCGATGCCATTCGCGATCCCCAGGTTGCCGAGGCCGCCTCGCAGGTTTCCGCCGTGCCGGGCGTACGGCGCGCGCTGCTTTCCGTGCAGCGCAGCATGGCCGAAAAGACCAGCGTGGTCATGGAAGGCCGCGACATCGGGTCGGTGGTTTTTCCGCAGGCACAAGTAAAGGTGTTCCTGGATGCCGATCCAAGAGAACGCGCCCGCCGCCGTGCGCTCGAATTGCGGCAAGACGGACAGCACGCGGATGTCGAGTCGGTCGCGGGCGAGTTGAAGCAGCGCGACCGGCGTGACCGCACTCGCAAGGAAGCGCCCCTGGTGCAGGCTCCTGACGCCGAATTGGTCGATACGACAGGCCTGTCGCTCGAAGAAGTCGAAGAGATCGTTCTACGCCTGGTGCGCGCGCGCATTTCGAACGGCAAAGCCGCCATGGGGTAACAGTTCATTCACTATGTAGTATGCTACTTTCATGCTCGAAGTCCGCTCCCTTACCAAGCGCTACAGCTCGGTGCCGGCGCTCCAAGACGTCAGCTTCACGGTGCAGCCGGGCGAGGTCCTAGGCTATCTGGGTCCTAATGGTTCTGGAAAAAGCACCACCGTCAAAATCATCACCGGTCTCATGGAGCCCTCGAGCGGCGGTGTTTTTTTCAATGGGCGCAATATCCGCGAAGATCTGACGGCCTACAAACGGCTGGTCGGGTATGTGCCCGAAGAAGCGAATCTGTATCCGTTCCTCTCCGGGCTCGAGTATCTGGAACTGGTCGGGCGGCTGCGAGGCCTGCCGGAAAAGCGGATTGCCCGCCGGGCCGACGCCATGCTCGAGGTGTTTGCCATGAAACCGCACCGCTACACCGCCATCTCCACCTATTCGAAAGGCATGCGCCAGCGCATTCTGCTCATCGCGGCGCTCCTGCACAATCCGGAGCTGATCATTTTCGATGAACCCCTATCGGGACTGGACGTCACTTCAGCGCTCATCTTCAGAAAGCTGCTTGAGGCGCTCAGCCACGAAGGCAAAACAATCTTCTATTGCTCGCACGTCCTTGAGGTGGTGGAAAAAGTTTGCTCGCACGTCATCATTCTGCAGCGCGGTAAGCAGCTTGCTTATGGCTCGGTCGAAGACCTGAAGCGCTTTCAAGCGATGCCGTCGCTGGAAGCGGCGTTTTCCCATCTCGTGCAGGAACAGGACGCCCAAGCCTCCGCGCAAGCAATCGTCGAAGCGGTGGTGAGGCAATGACTCCGTTCTGGCGTCTGGTCGAGCATTTCGTGAAACGCCTGACCGCCAGCGAAGAAGAAGAGGGAACCGAAAGCACCAGCCTGGGCCTGGGAATGGTGCTGGCGATTCTGGCCTCGCCCGGCGCATTCGCCTCCATCCTGCTTATGGACAAATACTCGCCGCTACTGCAATGGTTGCGCGGGATCAGGCATTTCAACGCCTTCAAATCCTCCGCCGCGGACGAATATTTCTTCATTGTGCTCTCCATGACCATCACCGGACTAGTCATGGTGTTGCGCTGGAACAAGCTGCTTCCCGACCGCCGCGATTTCTGGAATCTGGCGGTACTGCCCATTCCCATCCGCGACGTATTTCTGGCCAATTTTGCCGCGCTGCTGGGGCTGGCGTTCGTGTTTGCAATCGATGTAAATGCCGTTTCGAGCTTCTTGTTTCCGATCTTTGTGACGATGGGCCACCCCACCGTCACGGCATTTCTGCAGGTGGCCGCCGCCCACGCGGCGGCCGTGTTTTCCGCCAGCCTGTTCAGCTTTTTTGCCGTGCTTTCCCTAGTAGGGCTCTTGATGCTGTTGTTGCCTGCGCGGCTGTTCCGGCCTGTCTCGGTAGCGGTTCGCATGCTGCTGGTAGTGACACTGTTGAGCGAATTCTTCTCGAATCTGTTCCTCGAACTGCTCTCGGGACGTTCGTCCGCCCATGCCGGCTCCTACGCGCGATTTCTGCCGTCCTTCTGGTTCCTCGGTGTGTACGAAAACGTCCTGCACACGGCCCAGCCCGCGATCGCGCAACTCGGAAACCAAGCTCTGGCCGCGCTCGCCGCCTCGATTGTGATCGCGGTAGCCGCTTACTCGTTGTGCTACCGAAGGCATTTTCTCCGCTTGGCCGAATCGTTCGATACGCTCGGCGGCAGCCGCCATGTTTCCCGGCTGCCGTTGCCCCAGTGGCTCGGCCGCGTGCTCTTCCGCTCGCGATTCGAGGAGGCCTGTAGTCGTTTTTCCCTCAAAGTCCTGCTGCGCAGCGAGCGCCACGTCATGCTTTTCGGCGGCTATCTGGGCATCGGCCTGGTAATTGTGGCGCAGGCTCTTTTCGACCGTACGAACAACGTATTGGAAGTACCGTTGCTGCTCACATTTTTCCTGATCAGCGGGCTGCGTCTGGTATTTGAGACGCCGGCCGTACTCGCTGCCAATTGGGTGTTTCGCACAGCGCCCACCCATCCGCATCCCTCGCCCGAAGCTATGGCGCGCCGTTTCCTGCGTCTGGCGGTACTGCCGTGGCAAGCCGCAATTTTGGCCCCCATTGCCGCGCATCGCCTGGGATGGCCGGCCGGCCTCAAAATCACCGCCATGGACATGGCCCTGAGCGTCTTAGCCATCGATCTCCTGCTCTGGAACTTCCATAAGATCGCGTTCACCTACATTGCCCGGCCCGACGCTAAACAAATCATTCTCCGCATGCTCGCCGCGTTGTTTGCCGTAGCGCTGTTGATTCCGCTCTTGGTCTCGGTCGAACAATGGGCGCTTAGCGGCTGGCTCCGCCTGGCGCTGATCGCCGCTCTAGCCGGAGCGGCTTTCTTCGAAATCGCCCGCCGCAAACGGCAGCGGCAAATGGCGGAGCAGGTGCTTACCTTCGAGGAAGGTCCGGCTGCGGCATTTGAGCTTCTCAAGCTTGCGTGACAGGTGTAGGATTCTATATAGGCCAGTTTATGACCGATTCCGCCAAACTTTCCCACACCGCCGCTTTGATTTTGCAAACCGTCGATAACGGCTGCAGCTACGGATTTGACATTATGGATGAGACCGGCTTGCCGAGCGGCACCGTCTATCCGGCCTTGCGCAGGATGGAAAACGAAGGCCTGGTTGCCTCCCAGTGGGAACCCGAGAAGAAAGCTTTGGCCGAACAGCGCCCGGCTCGGAAGTACTATCGCATCACCCGCTCCGGTGCGCAGGTGCTGGAGCAGTCGCAAAAGCGCTATCCTTTGCTTGGGAAGCTAACTCCCAAATCTCGCCGCTAAGAGGTTGGTCATGCCAAGGGAGCGCAAGCACCCGGTATCGGTCGCCGTCAGTTTTGCCTTGGTCTCCGTAGCCGCCCGCCTGGTGCCTCGGGCGCAGCGCGAAGAATGGAAACAGGAGTGGCGCGCCGAGATCTGGCACTGCTGGCAATTCCTGTTTCATACCGGAGAATGGACCCGGCGTGAGAAACTGCGCTTACTTCGCAATACGTTAGGCGCCTTCCTTGACGCCGCCTGGTTATTGGCGTCGCAGGAAGCCGTTTGGGACCGGCTTCGTGAGTTGGCCCGCTCGCCGTTTTCCTGCCTTGCCGCGTTAGCCGGACTGCTATTACTTCTGACGGCGCTGAGTTCCGGCTTGCCGGCCACGCGCGAGTTGCTCAGCCACGCCGCCAATGGCAGCGCAGGAAAGCTGCTGTTCATCCTGCTTCATCCCGAAATGGGCGGCGGAGACAAAGGCCTGCCCACCGACCTGGTGCCAGCCTGGGCCTCTCACAGCCGCTTCTTGCGCGGCGTGGCGGCGTTTCAACTGAGACACCGGCCCGTTTCCTTCGCCGGCGCCCATCCGGCGCGTACCTTGGTCATCGACGCCCAGCCGGCTCTTTTCGACATCGTCGGCATAAAGCCGAAAATAGGCGGCATACCGCGCGAGACGGGTGTGGTGCTGGACGACGCAGCATGGAGGTCGCTCACGCACGCGGATCCGGCGGTAGTCGGATCGAAACTGAATGTCGGGGGGGCCGAATATGGGGTGGCGGCCGTTCTCCCACCCCGCTTCCGGTTTCTTTCCAGGCAGCCAGCCATCTTCCTGATCCATCGCGAAATTACGAATGGCAGGGTATTCGCCGTAGCGCGGCTGCGGCCGGGCGTAACCCAAAAACAGTTGGACCGCGAGCTGACCCGGATTGCGCAGGATGTTTGTTACTACTTCCTGAAATCGCAGTTGCGATTCGCTTTTCAGGAAGATATGCTGCTCGCACCGCTCAGTATGTTCGGCGTGGCGTTGCTGGTGGCCAGTCTGCTTGCTGCCATGGTGTTCCGCTTCCGATTCAAATACGTCAGGCTCGCGCTTCAGCCGCGAAACCGCCAAGCCGCTGCCCGCCGCGCGCTTTTCTTTGCCGCAAAGGCCGCGCTGGCGCTTGCCTGCGTCTTTGTGGCGTGCCTCGAATGGAGCCGCTCCGCCTCGTCGGTTCTGCTCGCCTCGCAAGATCCGGGAAATGGGCCATTTCTGCTTTGGCTCTATATCCTCGGCACTATGGGCGTCCTTTTCTGGGCGCTGGCCGACCAACGAGCGCGCTGCCGCGTGTGTCTGCGCTTGTTGGCGTTTCCGGTCCGCATTGGCTGCCCGGGCTGCCTGCTGCTCGACTGGTCAGGGATTGAGCTGTTCTGCAGCGAAGGCCACGGCGTTCTGCATGTCCCGCATCTGGCGCCGAGTTGGGACGAAGAACCCGACCGCTGGATTCTGTTAGATGAGTCCTGGCAAGACCTCTTTGCTCATTCCAAGTGAGGACTCGGCTCCCGGTTTCCTTCGATCGTATGCGGCCGAAGGGAGGGAGTCGGGTGAAACCAGTACGGGCGAAAAAAGCGTGTATAACATTCTCGACAGCGCCAGGGCACGACCAACACGCTGGCAATTCTCTCTAACTTGTTTCTACGGTGCGATCGTGCGATCTCGTAGGATTGGCATTTAGGGCAGCAATGAGGCAGGAAAGCTGGCATAGTACTGCACTTGATAGAGCCTGCTCCGCCCCGATGGTTGCACTCTGTCTAACAGCATACGAATCGGCAGGCATTGTAAGCGCTCCCACGGAACACGTAAACGTTTCAAATAAAATAGCTTGCTCGAATCGCATTTTGTACTGGCGGTTTCGGTACGAACGGTCTACTATCGTGGTGTTGTGAGGTAAGGCCGTTATGAACGTGGATACTGTGGATACTGCCACTTCAGTGCCTTTCGAGAGAACGTACGTCCTGCCGAAGATTATTTCAGCGATCCAGATTCTGCCCCCCGACGATGGCGAGCGGATGCGGCTTGGGTTGATTACTCAACTGCCAGAAGGTGCTGAAATATCTGTCGGCGGTCCCGGGTTCAGCGAGAAAACGCTCAAAGTAGAATGTCAGGGTGCCTCTTATTTCGTCTTCGTGGACGATCTGGAAGTGGTAAGGAGAAGCGTCTTCATGGCGCATGTTTGAAGACGGTCTAAAACCACCACCTTTGGTGGACAACAGCCGCGGACTTCCTTAATCATTCGTCTCTTTTCAATGAATTGCAGTTGGCACGCCGCGTGCAATCTCAGTTGGTGAGAGGCTTTATGAAAGCAAAATTACTGGCACTTCTTTTACTGGCCGGGAGTTCCCTCTTTGCCGGACCCTGGGTCTTCGTTGGCGTTGGATTCGGCGGACCGGGCTATGGTTATTACGCTCCCCCTCCGCCGCGTGTCGTAAGCTACGCGGCCCCCGCCTATGCGCGGCCCGGCTATTCGTGGGTGGGTGGGTATTGGTATCCGTCGGGTCCGCGCTATGACTGGCATGCCGGCTACTGGGCGCGACCGCCATATGCCCACGCCTATTGGGTAGGTCCGCGCTACTACGGGCACCGTTACTATCGCGGCTATTGGCGCCGGTAGGCGTCTCGGTCTAGCGCCGCGCTCCAGGCGCGGCGGCCGAATGCCGATGGATCAGCTTGGTGGCGACGCGAAATTCCCGTCCATTCAGCGCCGGGTCCGCGAGCATCGTCCACAACGCCTGGAAGGCAATCTTGCCGATCTCGGAGCGCG
>DASYAX010000174.1:0-16838 GCA_036501045.1 Bryobacteraceae bacterium | reverse complement strand
TGGGGCATCGCGGTCTGCTCAAATTCGTCCTGTCGCGTCGCCACGATGACCGGCGGTTATTCTCCTGCGCCCTTCTGCAGTTCGGTCAGCTCGGCCAATAATTCCTGGCTGTGCGGCTCGGGGCTGACTTTCACGTAAACTTTTCGGATTATGCCCTTGGGATCGATCACGAAGGTATTCCGGTTCGCCAGCACCATTCCCTTGTAATCTCCCAACGAGCCATATTCGGTGGTCACTTTATGCGTCGGGTCCGCCAGCAGCTTGAACGTCAAACTTTCCTTGGTGCAGAACTGCTGGTGCGAATCGACAGTGTCCACGCTCACGCCCAGGATAACGGCATTTTTCTCCGTATAATGCGCAAGATCGCGCTGGAAGTTATGCGCTTCAATGGTGCAGCCTTTCGTCATGTCCTTAGGGTAGAAATAGAGAACCACCCACTTGCCGCGGTAGTGCTTCAAGCTGGCCGGCTTGCCTTCTTGCGAATTCAAGCTGAAATTGGGCGCCTTGCTTCCCACAGCGGGCATGTCCGCGGCGCGCAAGGCCGGGGACACCGCCACGGCAGTGACCAATAGCAATGCCGCCGTCATCAGACCTGCTGCGGCTTTCGAAAGCTTCATATCTTCATTCTCCTCTGCGAGTCCCGCATGCGCGGGCCGCACTTACTAGAATGCCGGCTGGCGGCGAATTCATCCCTACCAGGATCGTATATGGTGGTTATCGGATTTGCATCTATCCTTTGCATCTTCGCGACGGCAGTTTCTCACGGCATCGACAGTAGCTGCTTCCGCCGGCGCCCACGCTCCGGCGGCTGAGACGTCTGACCGTGATTATTGGGTCGCAGTCCTGACTCGAATCGCGGATCCGGTGCTAAGCGCGCTCAGCCAACGAAAGCTGAAAGCCTTGATGCCGGTGGAAGCGCCTCACGGCAATGTGGCCGATCGCCGCCAATACACTTATCTCGAGGCATTAGGGCGCTTGTTGGCGGGCATCAGCCCGTGGCTCGAATACGGCGAAAGCAGCGGGCACGAAGGCGAGCTTCGGCGCCGACACTGCGAACTGGCCCGCCAGTCGATTGCGGCGGCGGTGGATCCGTCTTCGCCGGATTACATGAATTTCTCGAAAGGCGCGCAGCCGGTCGTCGATGCGGCGTTTCTGGCATTGGCGATCTTGCGCGCGCCTGGCGAACTTTGGGACAGGCTCAACAGCGGCACGAAAACGCAACTGGTGGACGCGCTCAAATCGAGCCGCGTCATTCGCCCGGGATTCAACAACTGGCTATTATTCAGCGCCACCGTCGAAGCCTTCCTATGTCACGCCGGTGAAGCGTGGGACAAAATGCGCGTGGATTATGCCGTGCGCCAGCACGAAGAATGGTACAAGGGCGACGGCATTTACGGCGATGGTCCGCATTTCCATTGGGATTACTACAACAGCTTTGTGATTCAACCGATGCTGCTCAGGGTGCTCGATGCGGTATCGAAAGAATCGAAGGCCTGGGATTCTTTCCGTGCGCCAATGCTGGCGCGTGCCAGACGCTACGCGGCGATCCAAGAGCGGCTGATCAGTCCGGAAGGAATGTATCCGGCCTTTGGGCGGTCGCTCGCCTATCGCTTTGGCGCGTTTCATTTACTGGCCGATGTTACGCTTCGCCGAGAGCTGCCGGAAGACATGGCGCCGGAGCAGGTGCGCGCGGCCTTAACGGCGGTCATCCGGAAAATGATCGAGGCGCCCGGAACGTTCGACAAACAAGGCTGGCTGCAAATCGGATTTTGCGGCCATCAACCCGCGATCGCCGAGCGCTATATTTCAACCGGCAGCCTGTACCTTTGTTCGACCGGCCTTTTGCCTTTGGGCCTGCCCGCCGCCGATGCATTCTGGAGTAAACCCCGCGGGCTGTGGACGGCGCAGAAAGTTTGGAGCGGCCGGGATATTCCGGCGGATCACGCAATCCCGGACACGTAATTACCCGAACCTAAGCGCTATGCCGGCCCGCGCTTAGGTTCCTCTACTTCGATGCACCAGACAATGCTGCCTGGCAATATTTTCTGGGCAAAGTGCTATTCGAAGAAGGACGCTTGACGGCAAAGGAGATATGGATGCTGACAGTTCGCCGGTTATCACTTCTGATTCTGTGTCTATTAGGAGTGCAGGAACTGGTGTTTGGCCAAGGCCGCCCGCTGTTCGATGTGAAACAGTTTGGAGCGGCGGGCAATGGAGTTGCGCTCGACACCGCAAGCATCAATAGAGCGGTAGACGCCTGCGCGGCCGCAGGAGGCGGTACTGTTTACTTTCCTGCGGGTACATACCTTTCCGGAACTGTTCGGCTAAAAGATAATGTGACGCTGTGGCTTGACTCTGGCGCGGTTTTATTGGGCGCCAAGGATCTCCGGCAGTATGAGACCGGAGTCAAAGGGGATGCCTGGTACGCAGCGCTGATCCTGGGAAAGCAAACTCACAACGCCGCAGTGATGGGGCACGGGATCATTGATGGCAATCAGGTATTCAATCCTGACGGTGAGGAGCACATGCGTGGCCCACATGGAGTTTTGTTTTATGACAGTCAGGATGTTAGTGTGCAAGGGATCACCGTCAAAGATGCAGGCAACTATGCGGTAATTCTCCGATCATGCTTGAGAGTTAAGATTGACGGTCTCACCGTCAAAGGCGGGTGGGATGGCATCAACATGCATGACGTAAAGGATGCAACCATTGCGAATTGTCATCTATTTACCGGCGATGATTCCCTTGCTGGCGCATATTGGGAAAACGTAACAGTCACTAACTCGATACTAAACTCCTCTGCTAATGCTATTCGAGTTGGTGGCCGGAACGTCTTGTTCGATAACTGTGTTATCTACGGGCCGGGCGAGTCTGTGCATCGAACCTCCCTTCGGCATAACACGGAATCCGGTTTCCAGATCTTACCGAATTCGGCGTCAGAAAAGAATAAATATGCGGCCAAAGGTCCCGTGGACAACATGGTGTTATCCAACATCACGATGGTGAATGTGGTTTCGCCGATTTTTATCGCCTACAGTAACGACGCCCCCTATAGCAGGAACAATCTTGGTGTCGGCAGAATCATCGTGAATAACCTTACCGTATTGCAAGCGCAGGAAACGCCCATTTATATTTCTGCTCCACCGAATGATCCTGCGGAATCCGTCATCCTCAATAATGTACGCGTTTCATACGAAGGAGGTGCGACGGAATCGGAAGCCGAGCAACAGGGGTTCAGTCCTTATTCTGTTTTGCAGTCATTCGCTTTATATTGCCGGAATGTCCGGCATCTTGAACTCCATGACGTCCGTATGAGCGTTCAGAAGAAGGACACCAGACCGGCCCTATTCGTAAAGAACGTTGGCACGCTTGAGATGGACCGCTTTCAAGGCCCGAAGACATCCGCTGGCGCTGATACGCTGCAGGCCTCTGCTCTCGGGCATGTATTTGCCGATGGCGAGGAGGTTAAACCCGCCTCAGTCATTGTCAGGAGTATCGAGTTGCCGTCGAGTCAAGTCTACGCCGGACAGCCATTTTCGTTCACAGTCACGGTGCAAGATGCAGGATCAAGCGGTTTGGCCCCGATCTCTGTGCAGTTGGGAGACCAGAAATTATCGAGAAGCGTTTGGCTCAGATCTGGAGAAATCGCGCGGCTGTATTTCATAAACGTCAGGCACAACGAACCCGGTCAATTACAGGTACGAGCCGGTGACATTTCAAGGCAGCTAAGCGTCTTAGAGAAAGTTGGTGGACACGCAGTCGGTTTGCCTTATCGTGAATTTCGCAATATAGCCGGTGAAGTCCTGCAATTCGGTGGAAGTATCTATATCCGGGCCCAAGGCGATAACCCTGTGATGCAATACGGGGACCAGTATATAACTGCATATGTAAAACATGGCTTACCTCGCGACGGAGTGATTATAACCAAAGTGGACAATCCCGATTTGCGCTCCAGTTGGGTGGGCCGCGCTGGGATCATGGTTAGAAACGACATCTCGAAGCCTGGACAGTCAACTGGATATGTTGTCTTGGATTCGTCCCCGTCGAATGGTTCATACCTGGAGTGGGATGCCGACAGAAACGGAACGCTCGATCAGCACACGGAGTTCGAAGGGCAGACGCTCTGGCCGCACTGGCTTAAGCTAGAACGTCACGGTACCGATTTTGCCGGATATTCCAGCGTCGACGGCCAAACATGGAGCAAAGTAGGTGAAGTAAATGTGCCTGGCGCCGGCGAGTTGGAAGACGCTGGCGTTTTCGCCTATCGGGATAGTGCCCAGTTTGAAAATTTCAGAATTCAATCCAATAAATAATGGCCCGCATCGACGAGAGCGGGCTTTTACTACATACGGCCAGTGTTACTGTGTACGGCTACTATATACGCGGGAACGCAACATAAACATCGATTCACGCCAAAAAAAAATACATTGACTCAATTGTGGCAGCGAATTAAAATTGAAACGCTCCGCAAGCGGTTACATATTTTGGCTAATCCATAAATGTTACCCGCCTGGTAGCGGGGTTTGAGGAGACACCATGATGTGGTCCTTCCGGTATTTTATCTGGCTGTGTGCGGCGTTTGGCGTGATGATTGGCGCGTTGCCTGGTTTTGGCCAAGTATTTACTGCCACGGTGACCGGCCTTGTTACGGATCCGAGCGGCGCCGCCGTGCCGAACGCAACGCTCAGCATAATCAATAACGGCACCCACGAAAAAAGGACCACTTCGACCGGGGCAGATGGCCGGTATGTGTTTTCTCAACTGCTGCCCGGAACGTACGAACTTTCCGCAGGAGCAACTGGATTCAAGGAGTATATCCAGCAAGGCCTCGGGTTGCACGCCAACGATTCGGACGAAGTTAACGTTAAGTTAGAGATCGGATCCGCTACCGAAAGTATCAGAGTTACAGCATCGGCGCCTCTACTTGACACGCAAACTGCCGACCAGTCCACGCATATCGAAACCAATACGCTTGCCAATCTTCCCATGACGACTCGTGAGCCTTTCCGCATCGTCTGGGCCAATGCCGGGATTTCGGAGGCTTTTAATGGCGCGACGAGCAACACCGGCGATCAAAACCTGGACCGTTTCGGCATGAACGGCGGCCGAACCGAGAGCACTGCGGTTCTGGTTGATGGCGTTCCGGACACTACTACTTCACAGTGGAACGGTCTCTACGAAAGCCCAACGCTTGATTCGGTTCAGGAAGTGCAATTGGTCCGGAACAGTTATGACGCGCAGTACGGCCGTTCCGGCGGCGGTGTCTTCAGTATCGTCACGAAAGGAGGAACGGCTCAGTTTCATGGCGCGGGATTCGAATTCTTCCAGAATTCCGTACTGGACGCGAACAATTATTTTAATAATCGTAGCGACGTGGCCAGGCCATTTTATGGACAGAACCAGTTTGGCGGAAGTTTGGGCGGTCCGATCTGGAAATCTAAGCGCCTCTTCTTTTTCGGTAGTTATGAGGGGTTGCGTCAGGGTACTCCGGCAACGCAGACAAGCAGCGTGCCGACAGCGCTGCAGCGGCAAGGTGATTTTTCCCAGACCTACAATACCGATGGAACGCTACAGACGATCTACAATCCGTTTACCACTCGATTGAACGCGAGCGGAACCGGATATATTCGCGATCCGTTCCCGAACAACGTTATTCCTGTGACTATGCTCGACACGGTGGGCTCGAAGGTTGCAGCGCTATACCCGCTGCCGAACCAGCCAGGCACCGGTTTCACGCAAAGCAATAACTGGTTTGGCACAGGCAAGAACGTCACCAGAAACGATCACTACGACATCCGCGCGGACTGGACGCCCAGCGAGCGCGACAGCATGTATTTCCGCTGGTCCCAGGCTTGGGAAGAGGGAATCGGCCTGAGTTTCCCGGCGTGGGGCATCGCGAGCAATGCACTTACTACGCCCAATCCGCGTGGAACGGCTGTGTTCGGAAACACGTTTACGGTTAACCCCAGCTTCATCCTGAATGTGCTCGTTGGACACGGCCACTGGACGGAAGAAGACATTCCAGTCGTCCATGCCTCGGCTACCCAGATCGGAATGCCCGCGGCGCAGGTAGGCCAGTTTATGGCGCCCAACATTATGCCGGGTTTCACCGTTGCCAACTATTCGAACCTGGGTTTCGGCACTAACGGACAGCTCTATCATCCCGAACGCACGGAATCCCTGCAGGTAAATGCCACGAAAGTATGGAGCGCACACACTGTCAAATTTGGAGGCGACCTGGAAATGTCCTACCAGGACGGTCCCGGCGCCGGTGGCTGGCTAAGCAGTCCCACATTTAACTTCGATCAGGGTTTGACCAGCGGAGCTGCGGTGTTGCCTGGCACTACCACGAGTGGCAATGCGCTGGCATCGCTCCTGCTTGGATATGGTTCCGGAGGGAGTTCCCCGTACACCGCTCCTCTCGCCGAAGGTCACCATGACTACGCTCTTTACGTCGAAGATTCCTGGCGTGTCAACAACCGGCTAACCCTGAATTACGGGCTGCGCTGGGAGTTCCAGGGTGCAACCACCGACCGGTTTAATCGCTTCAGCACGTTCCTCTTCGACGCCTCCAGCCCTGTTTCTGTTCCGGGCATGAACCTGCAAGGCGCCATGTCGTTTGCTAACAGTCACCAAATGTGGAATCCGGAGTGGCACGATTTCGCGCCGCGCGTCGGTTTGGCCTATAAGCTCACCGACAAGCTGGTATTTCGCGGCGGCTTCGGGATCTTTTTCGTGCCGTCATTGGGCGACGAAAACCCGATCGGATTCTCCACCAACACGCCTTGGCTGAGCACGGCGGCGGGAAACGGCATTAATCCAGGCAACCCCATCAGCGATCCATTCCCGGACGGGTTCATACCGATCATCGGCAAGTCGCAAGGGGCGGCAACCGGCTTGGGCCAGGGAATCACCGCCGTTTTGAGTAGCCATCCGAACGGCTACACCGAGAACTACAGCGCCGATTTTCAGTATCAACTGTCAAGCAACACACTGCTCGAGTTGGGATACTCCGGAAATCAGGGCCGCAAGTTGTCCCTGGCTTACGGAAGTATGAACCTCAACCAACTGCCGGCGCAGGATCTCAGTTTGGGAAGTCAGCTCTATCAGACGGTTTCCAATCCGTTTTATGGCACTATTCCCGCATCCGCGGGCGCGACTCTCAGCGGGCCGACCGTACCACTCTGGCGACTTCTGGTGCCCTATCCGCAGTACGCGAGCGTGGGTCTCGACATCAGCACGCCCGGCGGAACATCCAGCTACAACGCGCTGGTGGCAAGATTTACCAAACGGTTCTCAAATGGCCTGAACCTGATTGGCAGCTACCAGTGGTCGAAGGCGATCGACGATACTTCAGAAGCGCAAGCCTGGGAAATAGGCGATTCCGGACCACGTGATATTGCCAACTGGGACCTCGAGCGCTCGCTCAGCGCACACGACATCCCGCAGGCCTTGGCGGTCACCATGCTCTACGACCTGCCGGTCGGCAGAGGCAAAACATTCGGCAGCAACATGAACCGAATCGCGGACGCGTTGGTGGGCGGATGGCAGTTATCGGGCCTAATGACGTATCAGAGTGGCATCCCAATCTACATGACTGCGCCGGGCAATGGTTTTGGATTCGCTTATAATCCGCCGAATATCAGTAGCGGCTCCGCCGTGTCCATTAGCAATCCGACCGTCAACGAATGGTTCAACATCAACGCTTTCTCGCAGCCGGCGCCGTTCACCATCGGAAGCGCGCCTCGCCGGATAACGCAACTGCGCCAGGACGGAACCCACAACACCGACATCTCTCTGATGAAGAACTTCAAACTCTGGGAGCCGATTAACGCCCAGCTTCGGGCCGATTTCTTAAATCTTACGAATACGCCCCAGTTCGGCGCGCCCGCCACCGGTGTCGGCAGCAGCACCTTCGGTCAGGTGACGTCGCAAGCAAACGCGCCCCGAGCAATACAATTTGGGCTTAAGGTGAGTTTCTGATATGAGAGGCCGGGACCGATAGCGGCCCTAGCTCTGGTAAGGGGACACCTCCGCGATAAATTTTGTAGCGCGAAGCACGATTGGCCTACTGCTGGTGGCGGGATCGGTATGGGCGTCGGAGCCCATTCAGTTAGATCCGCAAAATCCGCACTACTTTTTCTTTCGAGGCAAGCCTACAGTTCTCATCACGTCCGGGGAGCATTACGGCTCGGTGTTGAATCTGGCGTTTCAATATCCCGTGTACCTGAACACGCTGGCCAAGGACAGGCTCAACTTGACCCGCCTGTTCAGTGGTGTTTATCGGGAATATCCCGGCGATTTCGGCATCTCCCACAACACGCTCGCCCCACTACCGGCAAACTATCTTGCGCCGTGGCCCCGCAGCAACCAATGTTGCTCCGAAGATGGTTTGAACAAGTTTGACCTGAGCCGATGGGATGAGCCGTTCTTCACCCGCCTGCGGGATTTTGTGCGGCAGGCCTCTGCAAGGAACATCGTCGTGGAGATGAACCTGTTCTGCCCTTTCTACCGGGATCGGATGTGGTCGCTGAGCCCTCTCAATGCCCGCAATAACATAAATGGAATCGGTAACATGGCGCGGATCAGCGTCTACACCCTGAAGGACGGACCAATGCTGGCAGTACAGGAAAGGCTGGTCCGCCGCATCGTGACCGAATTGCGCGGTTTCGACAATGTTTACTTTGAGATTTGCAATGAACCCTACTTTGGAGGAGTCACGGCCGAGTGGCAGGCGCACATTGCGAAGGTCATCACCCAGGCGGAATCCTCCTTCCCGGAGCACCACCTGATTTCACAGAACATCGCTAATGGGTCTCAGAAAATACTAAATCCGGATCCGTTGGTATCCATCTTTAATTTTCATTATTCGCGCCCGCCAGACAGCGTGGCGATGAACTACGATTTGGATCGCGTCATTGGATTCAACGAGACCGGTTTCGACGGTATAGGCGATGCACCCTACCGAATTGAGGGTTGGGATTTCCTCATCGCGGGCGGATCTCTCTACAACAATTTGGATTATTCCTTTGTGTCCGGCCACGAAGAGGGTACTTTCACCGATAAACATGCCGGTGGAGGCGGGCCAGCGCTCAGGCATCAACTGATGATCCTACGCGACTTTATGGACAGTTTCGATTTCGTCCGAATGAAGCCGGCGCCGGAGATCCTCAAAGGCTCTTCGCCCGAGGGCACCTCCGTTCGCGTGTTGGGCGAAAGCGGAAAGGCCTATGCCGTATACCTGCACAATGCACGTATTGTGAAGAGCGCCCGCAAGGAAACACGCCTTCACATTGATGACACGCCTCGAGTAACCCGAGTGAAACTCGAATTGCCTGCGGGAAGCTATCGGGCCGAATGGCTTAATACAAAGACAGGCGACATCGACAAGCGGGAATCTTTCCGGCACGCCGGCGGCCAAAACGTTCTGAAGTCGCCACAGTATCGTCAGGATATCGCACTTCGCCTCGTCCGCGCGAAGTTCTCGGCCGCTCGTTAGATCAATTTGGGCTGTTAACGCCAAAATTTACGTAAATGCTGCACCCGCAGAAGTCTATGCGCCTACTGGGCCCCACCCGTTAATTAACGTTAAGTGTGTTGACTCGGTTCCTGCGAGGACCCACTCTCGAAAGAGCAAGGGAGATCCATGTTGACCAAGCCGATTGGGGCCGTGTTGCTCGGCCTGATGTTCACTGCGGGCAGTTGGGCGCAAGCGAGTCGCGCCCAAGTACAAGGACTGGTGACCGATAGCACGCAAGCCCCGGTTCCGAACGCAACCGTAACGCTTCTAAACGTAGACACGGGTGTCAGTACGGTTCGCAAGACCAGCGACACCGGCCTCTATGTGTTTGACCTGGTCAATCCGGGCAACTACACCATTACCGTTACGGCGGAGGGATTCCCGGCGTTTAAGCAGCCGAGCTTTCCGGTGCAATCGGGTGGCGACGTAACTATTAACGCCGTCCTGAACGTGGGCACACTACAACAAACGGTGGAGGTGAACGCGACGGCCGGCGCGATCGAATTCAACAGCGCCAACAATAACCTGACGATTGACACGAAAATGGCGAACGACACGCCGCGCCTTGACCGTAATCCCTTTAAGTTAACGCTGATCGAGCCGCAAGCGGTCAATACCCGCGGCGAGGTCCAGCCGTATAACTCCTGGTCGGCCAACAGCGTCGATTTGGGCGGCGGAACCAACTTGAAGAACGAGCTCGAGCTGGACGGCATTCCGCTCGGAATCGGACAAAAGGTCGCCTACATCCCAAACACCGATGACGTTCAGGAAAGCATCGTCTCGATTAACGGTGTCGAGGCGGAAAACGGCCACAGCGCCGGCGGCACCATCGATGTCGCGACAAAATCCGGCACGAACGAGTGGCATGGGGACGCTTTCTATCTGGGCCGCTATCCGTGGTTAAGCGCTGAGGCGGACCGCACGCAGAACGTCCTCCAATCCACCCGCCAGAATATGTACGGCGGTACGTTCGGGAACCCCATCCTCAAGAACAAGCTTTTCAACTTCTTCTCGATCGAGGATTGGCACGTCAGCTCGCCGGGAACGTTTAATCAAACCGTACCGACCACGGCGGAGAAGGGCGGCGATTTTTCCCATTCTCTAAACGCCGACGGCAGCCTGCGAACCATCTACGACCCGTTCAGTACAGTGGTCAACGGAAACACCGTTACTCGTACGCAGTTCCCCGGCAATATCATTCCAGCCAGCCGCTTTGACCCGGTTTCAGCGGGTTTGATGAACGCGTTCTGGGCGCCCAACAATGCAGGAAGCAACCTGACGGGTGAAAACAACTATCTGGCTTCGCTCCCCAGCCTGTTCAGTTACTACAACATCATGGATCGCGTGGATTACGCCATCAGCGATAAATGGCGCCTCTCCGGTCACTACGCCCGCTATAACACGAGCAATACGAGTTCCAACCCGACACCTAATGACTCCATACTCGTGCAGCCCACCGGTTCCGTACGCGGCGGCAACCAGGTGGCGGCCGACTTAGTCTACTCGCTCTCGGCGAACACCGTGATCGATGTCAATGGAGATTGGCAAAACTTCCAGGACTCTCTGGCCGCGCCGGTTCTGGAGGGCGGATTCGGCAAGATCTGGCCGAACAATAACTGGTACGCGCCTTATCAAACAGCGTCCAACAATATTCCCACTTACCTGCCGCAATTGATCATTGGTGGCGACACGTTGGGCGGACCCTCCCTTTTCTGGCTGCAGCAACCGCATGGCGAATCCTTCAACGTCAACGTGTCGCACCAAAAGGGCTCACACTATCTGAAGGCCGGCTTCGAATGGCGCCGGGTGGGCGGCATCACCTATGTGAACAGCCAAAGCCAGTTCCAATTCCCCAGCGCGCTCACCGCGGGCACGTTTAACAATCCGCCCAGCACGCAAGGCGACGGCTTTGCCACCATGCTGCTCGGTGCGCTCGACAATAGCTCGCAGGTGTATGGCGGACCGGCGCCCGTTCCCTATTCCACCTGGTACGGGATGTTCATTCAGGATACGTGGAAAGTGTCTCCCAAAATCACGATCAACATTGGCTTGCGCAACGAATACGAAACCGCCATCAGCAACTCGGCGCATACCTTCTCGCGAGGTCTGGATTTGTCGGTGCCCATTCCCGGATTTGGGGCGCCGCAGATGCCCGCCCAGGCTTTGGCGCTCGTTGGCAGCAACTTCTATCAGTTCAACGGAGCCTGGAACTTCACCAGCTCCGGTAATCCCGGCATGTGGAATGCCCAGAAATTGGCCCTGGCCCCGCGCTTTGGCATTGCCTATCGCTTGAATGACAAGACCGCGCTGCGCTTTGGATACGCCCGCTACGTGCAGCCCATCGAACTCGATTTCACGCACGCCCCGCTTTCCGGCTTCGAAGACATCAATATTCTGGAACCGCCGTTCTACGGAGAATCGGCCAATCAGCAAGCGCTGCCGTTGCAGAATGGTATCCCCCAGCAGACCTTCTCCAATCCCTTTCCAGCGGGTTCGAACCCGCTGATTCCGATTCAGGGAACAGCGGGGGGAGCGGCAACCGGCCGGGGCAGCACTTCGGGTTTGCTCTGGTATGACCCCAACTCCAGACAGCCGTACAACGATCGGCTGAATTTCACGGTGGAACATGAATTCCCCGGCGAAATCACGGCGGAGGCGACTTACTTTCTCAACTTTGGGAATCAACAGTACAACAAAGAACTGAATGCCGTGAACCCCGCCATCGGCCAGCAGTACGGCACCGCCTTCCTCACGCAGAGCGTAGCGAACCCCTTCTATCACTATCAAAACAATCCGGCCCTGATTCCAGGCAATTTGTACAACCAGCCGACTGTTCAGCTCCAGCAAATGCTGACAAAGTATCCCCTGTACGGACCGTTGTTCGAAATCGGCGTACTCGGCGCTTCCGAGCGCTACCAATCGGCCGAGTTTAAGGTTCAAAAGCGTTTTAGCCGCGGCTACAATTTCGTCGTATCGTACGCCTATATCCGGGAGAAGCTGCAGAATTTCGCGAACGCCCTCGACGAATACAACAATGACCTGAGCTGGCAGGATAGCGACCAGCCGCATCACCGGTTCAACGTCGCCGCGACTTATGAGCTGCCGTTCGGCAAAGGCCGCGCCTTCGCCGGGAACGTCAACCGGCTGACTGACGCCCTCATCGGCGGATGGCAGATTACCGGGCTTTCGACGTTCACCTCCGGCGATTATCCGCGCTTCAACAATCTGAACAGCGGCGCATCGCCCATTAACGCCCCCGTCACAATCCAAGGCAATCCGTGCCAGACGAATCCAACGCCGCAAAGCTGGTTCAATACGTCGATGGTTCCACTGGCGGCCAACTCCTCGGCCATCGTGCCCTATAACGTGCAGTTCGGTTGCCTGGAAGGCCCGTCGTTCTGGGATGTGGACGCTTCGCTCATCAAGAGCTTCCATATCACCGAGCGCGTTCGCAGCGAACTGAAGGTATCGGCGTACAACGTCTTCAACCGGCTGAATCGGGGCGATCCGAACATGAATCCGGGCGATCCGAACTACGGCACTAATCTCTATCAGGGCGCTCCGGGCGGGACCTATGGCGCGCAGGATGCAACTCCGGTGAATATCACAGGCCGCCAAATGGAGCTAGGATTGAAGATCGTGTTCTGATTGTTGAATGGTTGGACGTATTTTGATCCTGCTGATTTCCGGCGGCTTGCTGCTGGCGGAGACGGCTGCGGTCGAGCGAGCCTGGCAACTGGCTGCGAACGGCCAGCCGGAGCAAGCAATCCATCTGCTGAGCGGCGCGATTCAGCAGGACCCGAACGATCCCGATGCCCGGCTGCTATTGGGCAGCCTGCTTAGTGAAGCCGGCCGGCGGGATGAAGCATTCGCGCAATTGAACGAAGCGGTCCGGCTGCGGCCGCGTTCCTCCGAAGCGCAGAATGCGTTAGGCGAAGCGTACAGCAGTTTCGGATATCGCGAACAAGCCCGGCAGGCCTTCGAAAAAGCGGCGGCACTGGATCCACAGTCGGGTATTGCGCAACTGAACCTGGGCCGCAGTCTGCTCGAAGATCATGAGCCGAGCCGCGAGGAACTCAACGTGATTGCTCGCCATCTGGACCGGGCCATCGGCGCGCTCAAACCGGACGCGGACGCCGCCACCGCCCATTACCTGCGAGCGAAAGTCTACACGCAACAAGGGAATGCGCCACAAGCGGAGGCGCAGCTCCAGGAAGCCGTTTCCATTCGCGCCGATTTTCCGGAAGCTTGGTCCGACTTGGGAGAGGCGCGCAAAACCTTGCAGAACGACGCCGGCGCAACCGCCGCTTTCGAGAAAGCCGTCAAGCTCAATGCAAACGACCCCGTCGCCCAATACCGTTTGGGTGAAGAATATCTCCGGCACAACCGGGCTCATCTGGCGGTGATGCATCTGGAACAGACATATCGTTTGACGCCGGACGATCAATCGACATTGAACGCTCTGCAGCGGGCTCTGCGGCAGGATGGCCGGCCCGAAGAAGCGGACCAAGTGAAGCGGAAGTTGGCCCAGGTCTTGCGTAAACGCGATGAATTCAGCCAGAACGAGCTGGCAGCCACGCGGGCGAATAACGAAGGCGCGCAGTTGCAGAAAGACGGAAATTTGTCGGCCGCCTTGGAGAAATACCGCGCCGCTCTCGCGCTCAACCCGGCGAGCGTGCCCATTCAGGTAAATTTGGCGATCGCCCTGTTGCGCCTGGGACAGTGGACCAACGGCCTGAACCAATTGCATGACGCCCTGCTGCGCGACGTTTCCAACACGAAGATCAGAGCCGCTTTGAGGGACGCGGTGGCGCAGGCGCCTCCAGGAACCGTTCCGCATTGGAAGGAGGAGCCGGTCGAGCTGACCGTCCGCTAACAAAAATCGAGTGTTATAGACTTTTCTTGCGGGCTCTCGTTTGCTTAATCGGGCGATCCCGGGATAAGGGTCTTGAATCGAACACTAAGTCATCGCGAATTACCGGACGAACCGGATTTGCTAGCGAACGATGAACGCTGGGAACTTGTCCAGCGCATCGTTTCGAGCCGCCAGTTCCGCAAGGCGCCGCAACTGCGGGAAATTCTCATTTATATCTGCCAGCGGGGACTCGCCGATCCCGCCGCGGTCATTAAAGAGCATGAGATCGGCTGTACGGTTCTCGGCCGGAAGCCGGACTTCAACCCGTATGACGACAACATCGTGCGAGTCCAGATCAGCCACCTGCGCAAGAAGTTGGAAGAGTATTTCACCTCGGACGGCAAAGACGAAGCGGTGCAGATCCGCATACCGCGGGGTGCTTACGTTCCGCGTTTCGAGCCCAAAGCGCACAGCCCCCTTTCGACGGAGATTGTTCCTCCTGTGCCTCCTGACAGCGTTTCGAAATTGGCGGAGCCGGAAAAGAGCCGGCGGCTTCCTTTTCTGGCGCTCGCTGCCAGCCTGACCGCGATTTTGGCGATTGCCGGGCTGTATTTTGCGCTGCGGCGGCCGGGTTCGCGAATCGTCCCGCCCGCTACCAGCCACCGGGAAGCGCCTGATCCATTCTGGTCGCGGCTCTTTGGGAACGGCCAGTCGACCGGCATTGTCATTAGCGATAGCAGCCTGGTCATGCTGCAGGACATTCTGCACTCCGATATTTCGGTGGACGAGTATTCGCGCCGCGAATACGCAAGCGACTTATTGCGAAGAGCATCGGACGCCGGTTTGCGGTCGGCGCTCGAGCTGATCGGCAACCGGCAATACACCAGTCTTGCCGATACCAACATTGCTTACGAAATAGAAAGAATCAGCCAGCATTTTGTCGAAGCCCAATCGGCGATCCATTATGCGCGCAACCTGAACATCCGCGATTTCAAAACGGAGAATTTTATCCTGATCGGCAGCCGCCGCGGCATACCCTGGGTCGAGTTGTTTGAGCCGCAACTGAACTTCGCGCTCGAAGAGGACCACGCGACGCACCGATTCTATTTTCGTAACAGAAATCCCGAGCCGGGCGAGGCGGCAGCTTACATTCCCACCGAGGACGCGGGCGCGATCGAAACATATGCCGATATTGCGTTGCTTCCCAATCTGGGGAATAGCGGCTCGGTCTTGATTCTTTCCGGCATTACTATGGAAGGCTCCGAAGCCGCCGGAGATCTGGTGACCAGCAGCGGGTTCGCGAAAGAATTGGAGCGGCTGCTGGGGCCGCAGGGAGTGAAGGACCGGTACTTCGAGATCCTCCTCAAAACGCGGGCCATCGCCGGAGCCACCAGGAATTCACAGATTGTTACTTACCGGTTGGTTCAGCCTGTGGATGGCAACTGAGGCCGGTACTCTAAACCCGTGCGATCAACTAGCCAATGGCAGCGACCAGATCAGCTATGCGCTTGTCGGTATTCTCCGATAGCGTATTGAGGCGCTGCTGTTCCGCCGCTTGCATCGCCGTTTGCCGGTCCATTTTGTCCTGCATGAGCACTTGCCACGTCATCATCTGCTTGAACTCCGCATCATGATGATCGATCATCCTATGAAAGTTCTCGGTCAGTTCATTGATGCGTTCGGTTGCGCGCTCGAGGTTGGCTTCGATGCGATCCAGTCGTCCGCGTCCGTTGCCCTCAGCCATTAGTACGCCGCCTTTCTATTTTAGCGTGCTTGCAAGCAAGCTTGAACGACTGTAAGTATTTGGTGCGGATGGGGAGACTTGAACTCCCACGCCCTTGCGAGCGCTGGAACCTAAAGGCAATTCAGGGGCACCGTCCGGCACCGAAACCGGCTCTTTCCAATCACTTCCATAGGCAGGTACGCGAACAAACCCCGAGGATATTCGCTGAATCATGCGGAGAAACTACGGAGTTGCCAGGGCCGATCCTTCTACGATTTTCGGCTGGGCAGCGGCGCCCAAGCGTCGCGGCAAGACCGTTCAACGCCCGTTCTTATCGACGTGCGCAATCCACAACAACGGGCATCGAGAATGCGCGAGTTGAGTCAAACCAACGCCGCTTACCATCTTGCCCTCCAAGAACGCCTCAACAAATTTCCCGAAGAAATCGCTCAGCGCGTCGACCCTGAAGAGCTTGCGGAAGCGATGAGCGAGAGCTTTCGCCAGCAGCTTTCGGCTACGGCCCTCGAAGATACCGGCCGGCTGCTCGGTGCCTCGATCGCCAGCCTGACCATGCTCTCGAGTGATTTTGCCGCGGCGGCGAAGCCTATCACAAATCAATATGCCGGCATCGGTACAACCGTGTCCACGGAACTGACAAAGCTCACCAATGCTTCCGCGGAATTGCGCCGCCACAACGCCGGCCTGATTACTCAGGCGAGCGAAGAACGCTGGCAATGGAA
>DASYAX010000173.1:0-3004 GCA_036501045.1 Bryobacteraceae bacterium | reverse complement strand
AATTCGGCGGCTGGATGCATTTATTTCTTCGCCTTCGGTCCCGTCTATACGCCTCCTGGCATCATTCGTCCCGCGCCAGCTTCCGTTTCCCCCAATGATGGTCCTTGCGATCGGAATTGAACACCCGCTCCACGTGCCGGTGAAAGATTCCGCCGGCCGATTTTGCCAAGCTGCTATACAAGCGCATTAGCACTTTTGCGGGCATGCAGTTCTGCACGAAGCATAAAATCAGTTACGATTGGCTTCTATGCGGCGATCTAAAGGGTCTCTCCCGTATGGAGCAACGGCGAAAGGATGCGGAGGCTGCCGCTTCGCATCCCGGCGGCGCTCAAGGGTATTTCCTGAAAATCTTCTGCAGCCTCGATGAAAGACATCAGGAAATGGCCATAAAGGTTGTCCGCAGTCTAGCGACAGAACAGCGGGAAGGCGGATCATGAAGCGCCGGCGCCGATCGGTACGGAAGCGCGACCGGCAGCGGCTGGCGGCTCACGCGAGAGACGGCTAAAAGGTACTGCCCGACAACAATGTCGGTAAGATCGGCGGATCGGAAGGGGATCGAGGCCACAAGCTTTCGGTCCGCCTTTTTCTGGTACTGCCGCCAACTGAGGCGGCCTTATTAGCGGTTTCGGCCCCAAGTGTCCTTGATTTCAAAGACCACGATCATCAGGACGGTCACCACCAGGATGGGTCCGGCCAATATTGCCAATGTTGTAAGCATTTTACAGCTCTCCACGCGACACCGCGCGTGAACGTGCAAAGCATCGGATTGTTCCAAACTCGGAACTAAACGCACAAAACCGGCCCGTGCCCTTTTTCTGGGCAACCCACGGCCTCAGTTCCGCCCCGCTGAGGCCGTCGGTCTTGATCGCCGCGCCTTTGTGGGGGAGAGCAACGCGACCATGGCTAAGTCGTTCCTCTGAGATTCGGTTCAGAGTGAGGCTCGGAGGGAGGGGGGTCTTAGGCCGTGAGATAAGCGTCCACGGCATGCGCTATGAAGATTCCGGCGCAAAACAAACCCAGGATTATGGTGACTGCTTCAATCATTTTAGGCACCCGTTTTACACTGGAGGGTAACGCCTGATACCCGGCGTTTGTTTCAAGCCTGACGGAATGGTTTCGCGCCTACCAGCACCGGCGCAGGGCCAGAACTCGCCAGTCCCGTGCCGGCGCCGAACGCCCGGCACGCTCCCGGCAAAATCTTGGACTCACCAGCGGCCATCCTAGAGTCATGGAGAGGTATGTCGCTTGCGCCCCCGGGGGCGCTCCGATCGTGGTCGGCTATTTGCCTTTGCTTATTTGAAAATAGCAGTAGCCCTTACGGGCAATATCGTTCGAAACGTCGGAATGTAGCGGAGACATGCCGCTCGGCATCCGTATCCAGTCCTTGGCCTTAAACGCCGCAGGAAGGCCGGCTCCGGTCGCCACGGCTATGCGCAAGGTCGGGTCAGCCTTTTGGCTGTAGACGTCGCACCTGATTTTGACGCTTGTATTCATGGGGCGACGCTAACGGCGACACCGCCGCAATCGACTTTGGGTTTTAACGTTACTCGGCGCAGGTGCGCCGGGCGGCATCTGACCTGACAATCAGGGCGCGGGCTCAGGTCCGTAACTCGGGCTTAACTGTTCCGGCCCATGTTCGTCGTGACCTTCTGGTGGTCACATGTATTGCGTAGAGCCGTCGCTGTCTCAACCCAGCGGCGGCTTTTCGCTAGGCGGCTGAATGAACTATCAGGCATTCACAGATCAGAGCCTCACGATGATGTACGAGGCTATCCGCGGCGGCCTCAATGCCGACCACGCCATGAAAGGGACCATCGCGAACCCCCGTTCCGCGGCCGCGAGACCGCCGAGTGGAAACAGCACGCCGGCAATCTCGAAGAAGGGAAATGCTCAGGCGCGGGATGACCTTCGACATCTTTGATTTGGGATCAAGGGGCAGATTGCGGTGCCGTTGGAGAATTAAAACGCCGTCTTCTTCTCACCCCGCCTCGGGGGCGGCCGTGGTATCCTTGGGACAACACCAGGAGGAAAACGTTGGCCAAAACACCGGAAAACATAATCGTTGGCGCTATCCACGAAGCCTTCACCTCGTACCCCGAGGGCGATGGTGGTCCGCATTTGGACTACAAATGGATTCAGCCCGAGGACAGCGCCTACCTTGCCAAGGCCATCCTAGCGGAATTAACCGCAAACGGCTTTGAGATCGTGAAGAAGGGCGCATAAGCCGCCACCGACGAGAGGCAGACCGCGGGGCTTCGGTCCCGCGTCCGCCCCAGCAGGCCGTCTGGATTCGTTTTCGGAGGTGGCCGGTGTCAGACAGCCTCCCGAACCCAAAACGCACCAGCGGCGTTCCATGAGTCATGGCGGGCTTTGCGCCTATCGAGCGCGATTGATGCTGCTGAATTCGTCGATTCGATGTGAGTGAGCCGAGAACGGCCCGAACATTCCGTAGACAATCTCGCCAGCGGCGAGCGTCAAAACTAACAAGGTCATTGCCACGTAGAATACGCGATCCGTCATTTGGCATCTCCCCAGACGCGTTGGGCATCCAAGCGCAACCTCCGGTCGAGAGCAACGAGTCTTTCGTCAGAACTTACTGTGCTGCATCCAGTGCGGTGATCAGCGGGGATATCAGCGGCCTGTGGGGCACGCGGCTCACCTCATACTGGAAAGTAACAGCTGGACGCGCGAAAACCGCCCGTCAGCATTTGCCTCAGCAATTCCGCGGCTGTCGGCGACGAAGTGATTGGCTTCCGCCTGGTCGACAGGACCGAGGTAGCGGTTCTCCAAATAGATGGCACCGATCGACAGCACGATCCCCAGCACGACGGCTAACACCGTCGGAACGACAAATTCAAATGTAATCACTTTTTGGGCCATTGCGAATACTCGCTTTGACCTACCCCACACAATAAATGCCACCTTCTGCTGAGTCGGGGAATTAGAAAGCTAACCTAAGCGCAGCACCCAACTCATTTCTTCGCCTTCAGCCCGCAGCATCCCG
>DASYAX010000172.1:0-5841 GCA_036501045.1 Bryobacteraceae bacterium | reverse complement strand
TCGCTGTCTGGTTGAGTGTTGCGGAACCCATTCAATGAACCTCGAAATGATTATATCTTAGAATCTTGATATGTTGATGGATAAATGTCTCTAATTTTGAAGTCGCTGCGTCTGCTGGGCGACGCTGCCAGAGTACGGGTGCTGCTGCTCCTCGAACGCGAGGAGCTGTCGGTAGCGGAGTTACAGGAAATTCTGGCCAAAGGACAAAGCCAGATCTCGACTCACCTATCCCAGCTTAAGCAAGCGGGGCTAGTGGAGGATCGCCGCACCGGCAAGAACATCTTCTATCGCCTTAAGACCGTGCGCGGAGCCGACGGCAAGGCGCTTTCGCAGCTTTTGGGCGTCTTGCGTCAGGCGGCCTCCGAGATTCCCGAAGCCGAGCAGGATCGTGATGCGCTGAAGCTGGTGGTCGGCAAGCGGCGCGACAAAATGCGCGATTACTTCGATACGCTTGCCGGTAAGTTCGGCCGCGAGTATCTTCCAGGCCGCTCCTGGGAAGGATTGGCCGAAGTGTTGCTTCGGCTCATGCCGCCGATGGTCATTGCCGACCTCGGGGCAGGGGAGGGAACGTTTTCGCAATTGTTGGCGCTGCGCGCCAAGCGTGTCATCGCGATTGACAACTCCGAAAAGATGGTCGAGTTCGGCGCTAAGTTGGCGCGCACGCATGGCCTGCGCAATCTCGAGTACCGCCTTGGCGAATTGGAGTTGGTGCCGATCGCGGATGGCGCGGTAGACGTTGCTTTTTTCAGTCAATCGCTGCACCACGCGCTGCATCCTGAGCAAGCTGTAAGAGAAGCCAGGCGCATCCTGAAACCCGGCGGCCGGATTGCCATACTCGACTTGCTTCGCCATCAGTTCGAAGAAGCGCGCGAGCTCTATGCCGACGTATGGTTGGGCTTCACGGAGCTTGAACTACAGCGATTCTTAAAGAAGGCAGGTTTTCGCAACGTGCACACGGCGCTGGTTCATCGCGAAGCCGAGCCGCCGCATTTTGAGACTGTTTCGGCGCTGGCGGACAAACCGATGTGACAGAATGAAAGGCGAAACCCGCAGTTATGCATGTCTATTTGCTACGACATGGAGTCGCCGAAGAAGATCGCTCCGGGGCGAGCGATGCCGACCGTGCGCTCACGCCCGATGGGCGGCGCAAACTACGGCATGTTTTGAAAACGGTGGCCGAGGCAAAAGTAAAACCTTCGCTGATATTGAGCAGTCAATTAAAGCGTGCCGTGCAAACAGCGGAGATCGCAAAAACTGCGCTGGGCTATGCGGGCGAGATCTTACGCACGAAGTCACTCGAGCCCGGCGCCAGTCCGGAGCAGGCTTGGGAGGAAATTAGAGCCCACCGCGATGAGAGCGCGGTATTGCTGGTTGGACATAACCCGTTGTTCGACAACCTAGCAGCCTATTTGCTCGGAGCGCCGCACCTTCACGTAGACTTTAAGAAGGGCGCTATCATGCGAATCGACATGGAGAGCTTTGCGGCGCACCCAAAGGGGATGCTGTGCTGGTATCTCACTGCTAAACTGTCGGCAAGCCGCGAGTGAAACGTTTTTTAGCTATTTGGCTGCTTGTTGGCGCAGTGGGCTGCGCGCAAGCGCCCGCACCCGGGGCAACCCAACCGGCGTCCCAAACTCCTATCGAGTTCGTGTCCCACGGCATGGACTACGAGGCGCTTACCAGGGAGGGCATCACCGTCATGTTCGCCCATTTGCCGCCCCACATCAAGGAATTCAGCATTGTTCAGATCACGGTCACCAATGGGTCTCCTGTTTCCTGGACGGTGAAACCGAGCGACTTTTCGTTCATACGCCAGGATGGAACGGTGCTCGAAGCCGTATCGGCGGACGAAGTCGTGGCATCGCTGCTCCAACGATCGAGCCGCACGGATGTGATCAAGCTGCAGATGCTTTATGAAGACAGCATCTATGCGCTGGCGAATTTCCGCTCGACGAATGGCTATGAGCAGCGGCGCGAGGCCGCCTATGCGCAGTTCGTCAACAAAGGGTTCAGGGCCGCGGTCGCTGCCTCTGCCATTACCTTAGTCAGCACAAAGCTCAAGTCGGGCGACAGCACCGACGGCGCCGTCTTTTTTATGAATCGAACGAAGACCAAGATACTGGGAGCCGGACGGCTAATCGCTCACACATGCGGGCAGATTTTCGAATTCCAGACCTACGCCGAGCCGAAAGGGCGCTAGTGCCTGGATTCATCGATCTTCATGCGCACACCAACGAATCCGATGGATCGTTAGCGCCTGGCGAATTGGTTGCACTCGCTCAGCGAACGGCTTTGGCCGCGCTGGCCATTACTGATCACGATACCTTTGCGGGTTACGAAAAAGCCATCGGACTCGCCCGCGACGGCGGCTTGGAGCTGGTACGGGGCATTGAGCTGAACTCTCGGCTGCATCTTGGGGAAGATGAGGCGGCGCGCTACGTTCACGTGCTCGCTTACTTCCCGCACGATGAGCCTTCTGCCGATTTCCAAGAGTGGTTGCACCGACAACGCGCGGATCGCCGCTCGCGCAATCGGAAACTGGCGCAGGCGCTACAGGAGCGGGGCGTCGCTATCACGCTCGAGGAAGTGGAGGCGCGCGGCAGGAGTCTGGCGGGCCGTCCGCATTTTGCGCGCATTCTAGTCGAGAAAGGCTACGCGAAGAATTCCGACGATGCCTTTCGGCGATATATCGGCGAGGAGGCCCCCAGCTACGTCCAGCGCGCGAGCAAGACAACGGAAGAGGTGGTTCGCAGCATTGCGCTCTCCGGTGGCGTACCCGTCATCGCCCATCCGATCCGGATCGGCTTGACGCCCGCTCAGGAACGCGAAGTATTGCGTCATTTGAAAGAGGCCGGCCTACTCGGTTTGGAAGTTTATCACTCGGAACACTCAGCCGAGCGGCAGGCTCACTACCGGAAACTGGCGGAGGAGCTCGAATTATTGCCCACTGGCGGCTCCGACTTTCACGGCGATGTCAAGCCGGATATCAGCTTGGGTAGTGGGTTTCACGGCAACGTGCGTGTGCCAAGCGTGGTTCTGGACGGTCTACGGGCGCTTCGTACAATGAGGCGTGTCTGAAGTCTTACCGCGTTTGCGCTTCAACCTGGATTTCATGCCATCGCCGGATCCTGCCAAACCCGGCTTGTACATCCGCGATCCTTATCATTACTCCGATACGACTTTGCTGGTGCCGCCGCAATTGGTGCAGGTTCTGGAATGTTTCGATGGAGAGCAGTCGACGCTCGATTTACGCTCTGAACTGGTGCGCATCACAGGCGAGATTGAAGTTGGGGACCTCGAAAAGCATCTGTTCGATGCGTTAGACGAGGCCGGTTTTCTCGACAATGATCGCTATCGCCAATTAAAGACGAATCGCGAAGCCGAGTTTGCCGGCGAGGTGGTACGCGAACCGAATTTTGCGGGTTCGGCTTATCCCGCTCATCAAATCCAGCTAGCCGAGTTGTTGACGTCGCGGATTGGTGGACCTCAAGGGTCGGCTTCAACGGTGGGGATTGCCGCGCCGCACGCGAGTCCCGATGGCGGATGGGACACGTATCGCGCCGCCTATCGGTGTTTGCCACCGCTCGAAGACGCGAGTGAACGAACGTTCGTCATCCTGGGAACGTCGCATTATGGAGCTCCCGAGCGCTTCGGACTTACCCGCAAGCGTTTTGCGACGCCTTTCGGTACGGCGCAGACCAATGTCCGGTTGGTTGACGAACTGGCGCAAGCGTCGGACGGCGCGGTTCGCATGGAAGACTATTGCCACTCGGTAGAGCATTCCATCGAATTCCAAGTGGTGTTTCTGCAGCATCTCTACGGACCGCAAGTGCGCATCCTACCTATCTTGTGCGGTCCTTTTGTGAAGAGCATTTACGAAGGCGGTTTGCCCGAAGAGAATGAAGGGGTCGCGCGCTTTTTGGATGCGCTGGCAAATCTGGGTGCGCGGGAAGGCAAGCGGCTCTTCTGGGTGCTGGGCGTCGACATGGCACACATGGGCAGGCGCTACAACGATCCGCTACGCGCCACTGCGAACATCGGCGAGATGGTGGCGATCGAACAGCGCGACCGCGAACGCATCGGGAAGATCGCGGTGGGCGACTTAGGCGGCTATTGGTCGATGGTGCAGGATGGCCATGACGACCTGAAGTGGTGCGGCTCTTCGCCCTTTTATACCTTCATGAAGGCGATGCCGGGCTTGCGTGGGGAACTGCTCAACTATCAGCAATGGCAAATCGATCCACAGAGTGTGGTCAGCTTCGGCGCTATTGCGTTTGGCCCCCGCCCCACCAATAGCCTGGCCGAGTACGGATCTGCAGTCCCGGCCGGTCCACCGAAACCTTGATGTTGTGGAAACCGGGCTCGTCTTTGTTGTTCGGTGAATAGCTGAGCACGTACTGGCTATTGAGGTCCTGGCCGATGTCGGTAATTGCGGACTCCAAACCTCTCTCACGGGCGAAGGTGTAAGCTCTTCCGCCGGTGAAGTAAGTGAAGGCTTCAGACGGCGTCTTCTTGAAGAGGTCGCGGATGGAGCGGAGCAGCGGCGGCACGGCGTTCAGCGCGTTGCCATCCATTTGTTGGACGTCCGTGGTTTGGCTACGCGGCCCAGTGCCGCCAATTACTGGTGGCATGCCTTCGGGCGGAATACCACCATTCGCGGGGCGCGGATAGCCGGGTTCCTTCAGCAGAGCGGTCAGGACTTTTGAAATGTCGATGCAATATATGATCACGTTATCGAACTGCATGTTGCGAACCGTTTCCTGCAGGTGCGCTTCGCTGCCATGATCGACGTTGCGGCTGAGCAGAACAATCACGCGGCGGCGAACGTTTCTCGGGTCATGTCGCTTCAGCATGTGGTCCGCTTCGAGCACGGCATCAATGAGGGCGGCGGTGCTCGAACCTGCCCTGATTTTCTGCATGGCATCGTCCAGGGTGTTCGGGTCCTTGGTGAAATCCTGGATATGCTGCATCCGATGATCGAAGGCCAGGATTGCGACATCGCCATCCTCGCCGGTCACCAGACCCTGTAAGAGCACACCCGCTTTCCTGATCTTCGGGAGTAGCGGTTCGACGTCTGAATTCGCCTGAACGGCAAGTACGACGGAAAGCGGCTGCTGGGTCACGTCGGCGACAACCTTCTGAGGCTGGCCGTTGTCGAGCACTTCGAAATCCTTGGCGGTCAAGCCGTTTACGTAGCCGTGGCCGTCGGGGTCGAGAACGGTGGTTGGAACCAATACGTAGCGCACGGTGGCGCGGATCGGGTTGCCGTCGGTTGGTACGGCCTCGTCACCCGGCGTAACTGGGGTATCAACCGGCGCTTGAGGAGCCGTCTTCGGGGCTGGACCGAGTTGGCCGGGCTGCGCTGGTGGTCCGGGAGGAAGTTGCCCTGGAACGATCTGGGCGAACCCGTTGCCAGCGGCCGCCGCCAGCAGCCCGGCAACCATCACTAAAACTCTATTGGGCCGATTCCTCATGCTAGTAAGATGTCTATCCGTCGTCCTGAGTTTCCAGTACCGTCTTTAGTGTCTCATTCGAGGGACGTTAGTGGCCGGTGCGGCCGCCCAAAAGATCGATGGCGTGAGGGACGAGATGCTCAATCGCTTGTAATGAGAACAGCGCTCCGCGAGGTGAGCCCGGTAAATTCACGATGAGCGTTTGCTTGCGAGTACCGGCGAGAGCGCGCGACAGGGCGGAAAACTTGGTTTGCTCGAGGCCGCGCGCGCGCATCGCTTCGGCGATGCCCGGAATCTCCCGGTCGAGAACGCGGCGCGTGGCTTCGGGTGTAACATCGCGCGGTGCAATGCCCGTTCCCCCGGTCGTCAATATCAGGGCGACCACCGA
>DASYAX010000171.1:0-22510 GCA_036501045.1 Bryobacteraceae bacterium | reverse complement strand
CAAATGCTCTAAGAGCATCCAGCCGCGCACGACTTGCTGTTTCGAAGGATCGTGAAACAGGCCGCTATTGAGAAAGTTCTCATCGACGGAGGCGAAGATGAAACCGCGGCTCGAGAGCAACTCGCCGAGGTATGCGTAGCCGGCGTCAGAGAATTCGCTCATGACGTGATTTCCATGTACCATGAGCACCAATGGAAACGGGCCGGGGCCGTCCGGATACCAGACGCGCCCGTTCAGCGGCAGCCGGTTCATTCCGAATCCCCAATACAGACGCCGCACATAAGCTTTCCAGCCGTCGAACTCTTTAAGAAATGGCGAGGCATCAAGCGGCGTGGTCCGAATCGCCACGCTCCTGCCATATTCAGGCCGGCGCAGATCGTTGCCGGCTCCGTAATAGAGCGTCTTCACCCGATATACGCCCCGTTGGGCGGGATCAGGAGCATCGAGCCTCGCCGGCAGCGCGCCGGTATTCGTAATCCGGATGAGCTCTTCATCGACGCCGTCGCTTGTGAGGAAGTGCCAGAGCGCGATATTCGAGCCCAGGGCCAATATTCCAACGGAAATCGTGACAATCCGTTTGGCCAGCCCGGTATTGTGCAAACCGCCCAGCGCCATGGTTGCGATCGCGGCTCCGAGCGAGCATTCGACAATCAGCAGCACCGCACCCACCCATAAACCAAATGAGCGAAACCATACCAGCGCGATAAAAAGCAGCGATCCCACAACGAAGCCCGAAAGCAAACGCGGCAGACGGCGGAGGATGGTCAAAAGCAGCGCGACCAGCAACGCTACCAGCGGGATGCCTATGGCCGCGACGGCGAATGCAAACAGAAAGTCGGCCCAAATGCCGAACCCCAGCCTCACATTCCATGCGCCAATGACGGCTGCCCAGAGCACCGTAGCGAGGGCGGCCCAAAAGACGCCGCGACTCGCTCTTCGATCAGGTGGCATGACCGCTAATGTATCGTGGAGAAAAGTGGATATCGAGAAGACAATTTTGCGAAAAGTGGGCGAGGCGATCGGCCGCTTCCGCATGATTCGGGATGGCGACCGCGTGGCCGTTGGTGTTTCCGGTGGCAAAGATTCTCTGACGCTGCTCGAAGCGCTCCTGGTACTTGAAAAACGCGCGCCGATCCACTTCAGCGTCTGTGCATTTACCATTGAGCAGGGCAAATTTCTGGCGCCGATCTCACCGGTGGGCGCCTATCTGCGGGAACGCGGAGTGGACTGGACTTACGTCGAAGACGCGCCCTCCCTGAAGCTGCTTACCGAACAGCCTGAGCATGGCTGTGACCTGTGCAGCCGCTTCCGCCGCCGGGCCGTTTACGAGCTGGCGCGGAAGCTAGGCGCCAACGTCATCGCGTTCGGCCATACCGCCGACGATTTTTGCGAATCTTTTTTGCGTAACGCCATGTTCACCGGCCGGATTAGCGCTCTTCCTCCGGTGACCTGGTCGAGCCAACGCGAATTCCGCTTGATACGGCCGCTGGTTTACGTCAATGAGAACCTGACTCGGGCGTTTGCCGCCGCTCTTGGCGCGCCGGTAATCCCCTGCGGCTGCTCACAAAAAACCGGTACGGTTCGCCGTACTTTGCGCGATATCTTCGGCGAAATCGAGAAAGACCATCCGTTTCTCAAAGAGACTCTTCTCTCGGCGATGAGTAAGATCGAGACCGGAAGGCTGCTCGATACGCGGTTCCTCGATCTGGATGGCAGCACGGAAGAGGCCGGTTTCTTCGAGGAAGAACCAGCGGAAGAACTGGTCACGCTGCAACCCGTCTGACAAGCTCTTCGGTTAAACTGATTGGCGATCCTCTTATGAGCGCTGAACTCATTGTGGTTAACGGCCCGCAGGCTGGGACGCGCTACACCCTAAGCCAAGGGGAGATCCTCGTAGGCCGCGCGCCGAATTCCAAACTGGTGCTGAACGAACCGGAAGTGGGCTGGCGGCACTGCCAGATTCGCCAGCAAGGACAGCGTTTTCTGGTGATCGACTTGCGTACTTCGCTTGGCACGTACGTCAACGGGATGCGGTCGGCGGAGCGTTGGCTGGAGGACCGCGATCAAATCGGTATTGGAAAGACGATCCTGATGTTCCGTTCCGGCGAGGCGGGAACGGAAGCTTCGGCCGCACCGCTTGCCGCCGACACCAAACCGGTTTTGCTGGCTGCCTGTTCGCTAGTCTTTCTGTTTCGCGCCTTAGCCGCCAGCATGGCGGAAGGTCAAAACAAACTGCTGCAAAATCAGATTCTGCGCCTGGTGGGAGACTTGATTCCTACGGCGGAGGCGGTTCTCCTGCTGGGTGCCAGCTCGACGGAGTTGCTGGACCGCTACGCGGACTATGCACCGCTGCCGGAGGCCGACTTCCGGCCCGGCATTTTGCGCGTTTGCGACGACGGGGCATTTGAAGACGCCGCCAACGGCATGGTGGGCGTTCCCCTTTACCTGGCCGGCATATTGGGGGGAGCGCTCATCATTTGCGTACAGGAGCGTGAAGCCACGCGCCTGACGGCTCATCTCGAAACTCTGACAGCGGTGGCGTCTCTCGCGGCCATTGGTTTTGAGGCAAACCACGAAGTAGAAACATTGAAGGCTGAAAACGCGCTGCTGCAGGAACAGATCGCCATCAACACGGGCATCGTGGGAGACAGCCAACCCATCCGCCGTCTTCTCGATCTGGTGGAGCGAGTTGCGCCGCGCGACACTACGGTGCTGATTACCGGCGAAAGCGGAACGGGCAAGGAGTTGATCGCGCGGGCGCTGCATCAGAAGAGCCCGCGGCGGGACCGGCCCTTCATTGCTGTCAATTGCGCGGCGCTCAGTGAAACGCTGTTTGAGAGCGAACTCTTCGGCCATGAAAAGGGTTCATTTACCGGAGCGATCTCGCTGAAGCGTGGCCGCTTCGAATTGGCGCAAGGCGGAACGATCTTTTTGGACGAAGTCGGGGAACTCGCTTCCGGCTTACAAGCCAAACTGCTGCGTGTTCTCCAGCAGCGCGAGTTTGAGCGGGTCGGCGGTACGCAAGCGCATCCGCTGGATATTCGCGTCATAGCAGCCAGCAACCGCGATCTCGCCGACGATGTGAACGAGGGCAAGTTTCGCGAGGACCTGTATCACCGGCTGAACGTTGTTACGCTCGAATCGCCGCCGCTGCGTGATCGCAAGGACGACATTCCGCAGCTTGCGCGGTATTTCCTCCGGCGCTCGGCCGAACGCTGCAAGCGGCAGGTTCAGGGCCTTTCGAAAGAAGCTCAGGAGATGATCATGCAGTATCCTTGGCCCGGCAATGTGCGCGAGCTGGAAAACGCCATGGAGCGGGCGGTGGTGCTGGGCGTTTCCGATTGGGTGCTGCCGGAAGATTTACCCGAAACGCTGCTCGAAGCCGCGCCACGCGATTCCGAAACCAAGTATCATCATTCCGTCGGACAGGCAAAACGCGACGCCATTCTCGATGCTTACGTGCAAGGCAACGGCGATTATAAGCAAGCGGCGAAGCTGCTAGGCTTGCATCCAAACTACCTGCTCCGCCTGGTTCGCAATTTAAGGCTGCGCGACGAGATCAACCGCTCCATCGCGGCCGCCGCCAGCCGCTGATTTTACTCCGCTGTGCAGGGCGGCGATACCGCCGCTGAGTCGTTCGAAACGCGTCTCCGCGAAGCCATCGCGCTCCAGCATATCCCGCAATTCGTTCGCTCCGGGAAATTTGCGAACCGACTCGGGCAAATAGCCGTACGCCTCGCGCGAACCAGATATCAGGCCTCCTACCACCGGTAGGAAAACGCACGAATAGAGCCCGTAGGCGGCTTTGATGAAACGCCCAGGCGGATGAGAGAACTCGAGGATGGCAAGCACGCCTCCGGGCTTTAATACGCGATGCAGTTCTTGCAAACCAGTGCGATAGTTCGCGAAGTTGCGGAAACCGAAGGCGATCGAAATCGCGTCGAGCGAATCATTGGGCAGTGGCAGTTCCATCGCATCCGCTTCCATCAATCGAAGGGAGCCGCCGCGCCGCGCCGCCTTCGCGTGCGCGGCAATCAACATCGGATGGCAGAAGTCGGCGCCAATTACCTGCGCGGCCGCGATGCTTTCGAAACCCAGCACTACATCGCCGGTTCCGCAGCACAGATCGAGGACGCACGCATCCTCGCGGGCCAGTACTGGCGCCAATCGCCTGGTGAGCGCCTTGCGCCAGGCGCGGTCGATATTGAAGGACAACAGATGATTCAACAGGTCATAGCGAGGCGCGATATCGGAGAACATGCGCCGAATCCACAAAGAGGCTTGGCTCTCACCGGAGGTTCCCGGCGGGGTAGTTCCCGTAGTGGTTGTCACGACGTTCGGTGGAATGCGCCGGCAATCGCCAGCCGGATCAAATCCGGCTGGATGCCGGAGACAATTTTCACCTGGCCGATCGTAATGGGGAGAACAAAGTGAACCTTGCCGGCCAGCGTCTTTTTGTCGCTCGAGAGCCGCATCAGCAGACGGTCCGGATTCAGATCTTCAATCGGCGGAAGCGGTCCATAGCCACACACCACGCGCGCAATCCGCGCCGCTTCGGCGCCATCCAGCATTTCGAGCAGTACGGCCAAACGAGTGGCTGCCAGCATCCCCCACGCCACCGCTTCCCCATGCAGCAGGCGCACATATTGCGTCTCGGCTTCGATCGCGTGCCCAACCGTGTGCCCGAAATTCAAAATGCGTCTTAGATCGCCTTCGCGCTCATCCGCGGTCACGACTTCGGCTTTGATCCGCACCGCCGAGGCAATTAATTCGTCCACCAGCGCGGCTTGCATGGCGAGCACTTCCTCGCGGCGGCGCTCCAACAGTTCGAACAGACCGCTATCGCGAATGACACCGCATTTCACCACCTCAAACAGGCCGGCACGGTACTCGCGAGGCGGCAATGTTCGAAGAACGTCGGGATCGATCAGAACGGCCGACGGCTGATGAAAACTCCCCAATAGATTCTTGCCGCTTTGGAGATTCACGCCGGTCTTGCCGCCGGTGGCCGCGTCGACTTGCGCCAAGAGTGTAGTAGGAATCTGAAGGACCGGAATACCGCGCATAAACACGGCTGCTAGGAAGCCGCTAACGTCCGTCACAA
The DNA here is from genome assembly GCA_036501045.1 of Bryobacteraceae bacterium. Classification (GTDB taxonomy): domain Bacteria; phylum Acidobacteriota; class Terriglobia; order Bryobacterales; family Bryobacteraceae; genus Bog-105. The sequence continues at coordinate 17,406 of DASYAX010000171.1, read as the reverse complement.
TCCCGCCGCCGAAACCGATAACGATGCTCGTCCGGTCGGCGCCACGCTTCACCATCTGCTCGGCAAGAATTTCCAGGGACGCGAGCCGCTTGTTCGCCTCGCCTCCGGGAAAGAAGAGAATTTCGAGCGCGCCCGCGTCAAACTGACCAGCGATCTTTTCGCCATGTAAGCGCCACACGTCTTCGGTCGTCACCACAAATCGTTTGCCCGCGCCCGAGGGAATAAACTCGCGGACGCGCTGAAGGATGCCACGCTCCACCACGTTCTGGTATGCGTATTGAGCGGTTTTTACGGGGAAGCTCGGCACGTGATCCCGTTGTACCATTGCCATTCTGGCGTGAACCACTGTGGTTCACCAGCGCGCATTAGAATAACGGAGTGGGTACTCCAGCCAAAAGCAGATCCAAGGCGGTTCGGCAGAGCATTACAATTCCCGAAGCGCTTGCGGCGGAAGCCCGGCGCGTAGTGGGGGAGAAGCGGCTGACATTCAGTGGCGCGATCGTGTTCCTCGCTGAGCGCGGCGCGAAAGCCGAACGCGAAGCGCAGGAGAATCTGCGGCGCAACTACAGGCGCTATTTGAAAGAGCATGATCCGAAAAAGAAGCTCCAAGCAGGCGACGATTTGATCCGCGCCATTTTCGGATCGGACGCCGTTGCCTAGAATTCGCTTTTCCAAACTACCCGCCGAACTCCGGCGGCATATTCTACAGTGGATCGATGAGCGGTCGATAAAATATGCGGATCTTGTTCGCCTGCAGGAGTGGGTTACGTCTGAACCGCAAGCGCCGGACGGCAACTGGTATAAGGACTTCGGATCGTTCAAGCTGTGCGGAACCGGCGAATTTCCTAAAACGGTTCTGCTTGCCGAGATGACGCCTTTCGGCGTCGAAATTGATTAGCGACACGGTCGATTGCTATAAGATTGTGGGTATCGACGCCTCCTACCAACGCATACGCACCGATTTTATTGTGGTTGGCGCAGGCGTCGCGGGCCTTCGCGCCGCGATCGAACTGGCTCCGGCCGGACGTGTTTTGATCGTGGCGAAAGACAGTCTGCGCGAGTCTTCCTCCGAATATGCGCAAGGTGGTATTGCCGCCGCGCTCAACGACGACGATGAAGTGGAGTTGCATGAGCAGGACACGATTGTCGCGGGCGACGGGCTCTGCGATGTGGAAGCCGTTCACGCTTTGGTAGAGGAAGCGCCCGCCGCCATCGAGCAGTTGATCGATTGGGGCACGGCCTTCGACCGGGAAGGCGCGCGGCTGTTGTTTGCGCGCGAGGGGGCTCATAGCCGCAACCGCGTGCTCCATGCACATGGCGATTCGACCGGTCGCGAGATCGTCCGCACGCTGCGCCAGCAGGCCGGTTCGCTCGAGGGCGTTACGTTTCAGAGCTTCGCCGCCGTTACCGATTTGCTGCTCGACGGGGGTGAAGTATCGGGCGTATCGGCGCTGGATGAGATGACACATTCCACCGTTCTGATCGAAGCGCGCGCGGTATTGCTCGCCACGGGTGGTCTGGGACGCGTCTTTGAAAACACCACCAATCCCGACGTCGCCACCGGAGATGGTGTAGCCTGCGCCTATCGCGCCGGCGCCGCCATCGCCGACATCGAGTTCGTTCAGTTCCATCCCACCGCGTTGTATATCCCTTCGGCTCCTCGTTTCCTTTTGAGCGAAGCGCTGCGTGGCGAAGGCGCGTATCTGCGCAACGCCAGCGGCGAGCGCTTTATGGAGCGCTATCATCCGCTGAAAGAGCTTGCCCCGCGGGATGTGGTCTCGCGTTCCATTGTTTTGGAACTGCGCGCCACCGGCGACTCCAGCGCCTTTCTCGACATGACGCACTTCGAACGCGGGTTTGTTCGCGAGCGGTTCCCACGCATCTATCAGACCTGCCTCAGCTATGGCGTCAACCTCGAAACGGCGCCGGTGCCCGTGCGCCCGGCCGCGCACTATGCCATGGGCGGCGTCAAAACCGATCTGTACGGGCGCACTACCTTACCGCGTCTCTTTGCCGCCGGTGAAGTGGCCTGCACCGGTGTGCATGGCGCGAACCGCCTGGCCAGTAATTCGCTGCTCGAAGGAGTAGTCTTTGGCGCTCGTGCGGGCCGAGGCATGTGCTCGCTCGATGAGTTGCCAGGAGGCGCCGCCCGTCGCCAGAAAGCGCTCTTCCCGGCCATTACCGAGCGGGATTTACGCGCCATCGCCTGGAATTCCTGCGGCGTTTTACGCAGCGGGCCGGAGCTTGCCGCCGCGCACAAGCGCCTCGAATCGCGCTACCTGACCGCGCAGGCGGCTCCCGACCGAACCAGCTTTGAGCTTCGAAACATGCATCAGGTGGCCTCGCTGATTTCACTTGCTGCCCTGGCTCGCGAAGAAAGCCGCGGGGGCCACTACCGCACCGATTTCCCGCACAAGTCCCCTGCGTTTGAGAAGCATTCGCTCATCACGCAAGCCGACGGCTCCCATGCGCAAATCGTCTTCGCATAGAGCGTTTGCCGGCCGAGCCAACTGCTTTGCCGGCTTTGCGTTACTGCTGTTCGCGGTGCCGCTATCCCAATCGAGTCCCTGGGCTGCGCTGTGGACGACGCCCTGCATCCTGATCGCCTCGCTGCTGATTACATGGGGCGCCGAGGCCGCGCAGTTTTTTGTTGCCCAAGGCTTTGCACTGGCCATTCTGGCAGTGATGCAGACTCTTCCCGAATTCGCCGTGGAGGCGGTGCTTGCCTGGAAACAGCAATCCGCCCTTTTGCTGGCCAACCTTACCGGCGCGTTGCGGCTCTTGACGGGTTTGGCGTGGCCGGTCATTTATCTGACGGCTGCCGTGACGCACCGCCGCCGCACCGGCGAATCCCTTGGCAAGATCAGGCTTCAACAGCATCACAGTGTCGAAGTAATCGGTTTGTTCTTCCCTTTGTTGTATGCCGTTTTCATCTGGTGGAAAGCCAATCTGCATGTTTATGATTCGATCGTGCTGGTTGCCTTTTACGCGGCATACCTGCTGCTGTTGACGAAACTCCCGCCGGAAAAGCAGGAAGGCGTCGACGATTTGGAAGTCATCCCGCGCAGCATCGTTCGCGCGCCGCGTCCGCGCCGCATCCTGGCCATCTTGGCCTGTTTCGTCTCCGGCGGCACGTTGATCTACTTTGCCGCCGAGCCGTTCCTGGGAAGCCTGGTCGCGCTCGCCGCGGCCGCCGGTCTGCCGAGTTTCCTGGTCATCCAGTGGCTCGCGCCCGTGATCTCCGAATTCCCCGAGCTTGCCTCAACGTTCTATTTCGCGCGGCAGGAGCAGAAGGCTTCCATGGCGCTCATGAACATTGCTTCGAGCAACATCAACCAGTGGACGCTGCTCGTCGCCATGCTGCCGTTCGTCTTTTCTTTGAGCCTCGGTACGCCCTCGGGCTTTGCCTTCGACGCCGAGCAAAAATCGGAACTGCTGCTCACCATCGGGCAAAGCCTGGTGGCGATGATTTTTCTGATCAACATGGAGTTTGCCTGGTGGGAAGCGCTGGCGATGTTCCTGTTGTTCGCGATTCAGTTCGTTCTGCCGGCCTTCTTCGGGGACAGCGTGCGTATTTGGATTACCGCGGGGTTTCTCGTTTGGAGCGCTGTCGGCTTGCTGCTGTTTATCGTTCGCCGGCCCAAACGAAACGCACTGGCGAGCTTCGCTCAAACGTGGCGGGAGCACGTGCGCAGCTAGGGTTGCCCAAAAAGCTAAGCGTTGCCGAGATTGATCAGCGCAACGCCGAAGATAATCATCGCCAGCCCGCCGATCTTGGCCTTGGTGAAGGGCTCTTTGAAAAACAAACGCGCCCATAGAATGGCGAAGATATAACCCAATGACACCATCGGGTAAAGAACGGTCAATTGGCCCTGCGCCACGCCCATCATGTAGAAGACCGACGAGAGCAGATAAAGAATGACACCGACCGCGAGCCAATAATTGGTGACAAGGCGCAGCAGGCTGCCCTTCATGTGCTCGGCGCCGAGCTTCAAGAAAACCGCCCCAAACGAGCCGATGAACGACCCGAACAGGACCAGAACGATGGAACTCATGGGTGTCTTCATGGCTTATTTTTGGAGACCGAGAATGGATACGCCGCCGACGATGAACGCGATTCCGGCACTGCGAAAGAAATTCATGTGCTCGCCCGGAAGCAGAAATAGTGACAGAATCGTCACCCAAACATACGTCAGAGCGATGATGGGATACAGCCGCGACAGCTCTTTGCCTTTTAAGGCGAGGGCCATCAGGAAGGTCATGACACCGTACAGGCAATAGCCCATAAACAACCGTACGTTGGTAATGACGCCTGCGCAAAACTGAAAGAAGAGCTCAGGCCGGTGGGCGACTTGTCCTAAGGTGAGATGCGAACCAAGCTGCGACGAACCTTGCTTCAACAAAATCTGGGCAAGCGCCCCGATGATGGTGCAAAAAAAAACCAGAAGAAACGAACGTCTGGCGTCCGCCCGGGCATCGAGGGCCGGCGCCAGCATGGTAGAAGAACTCAAGCCGAAGTACCTGGGATTAAAATCATCCACCCTAAGTTTAAAGCATTTGGCTGCCTTGCCGCCAGTTGACGGCGAAAGCTATTATGGTCGCGTCATGCCCCAGGCTGCCGGGATGCCGGCCGTTGCTCCGCTGACGATCCTCGAAGAAGAGGAGCGTCTGTTCCAAACGTCGATTCGCCAGTTCGCGAAAGAGCGGCTCGCGCCGCACGTTCGCGCGATGGACGAAGAAGGGCAGTTTCGTAAGGATCTGCTGCGCGAAATGTTCGATTTGGGTCTGATGGGTATCGACATCCAAGAGCAGTATGGCGGTCAGGGCGGGACGTTTTTCCAATCGATCCTGGCCATTGAAGAACTCGCCAAAGTCGACCCAGCCGCATCGGTCATCGTCGACGTCCAGAACACCCTCGTCAGTAACGCCATCGAAGCCTGGGGAACGGCTAGGCAAAAGAAAAAATATCTATCGCGTTTGGCCACGGAAAGTGTGGGAGCGTATGCTCTTTCCGAACCGGCCGCCGGTTCCGACGCCTTCGCTCTCGCCACCCGCGCCGTTGCCGAGCCCGTCGGCGGCTTTCGCCTTTCCGGACGTAAGCAGTGGATCACGAATGCGGCGGAAGCGGACGTATTTCTGGTGTTCGCGACTATTGATCCCAGCGCCGGTTACAAAGGCATCACCTGTTTTCTTCTCGAGCGCGGCGAACCCGGCTTCACCGTTGGTAAAAAAGAGGACAAGCTGGGGATTCGCGCGTCCTCGACTTGCGAGTTGATTTTCGACGACGTTGCGGCAGGCCGTGAGCGCGTGATGGGCGAGCCCGGCAAGGGGTATAAGATCGCCATCGAAACACTGAACGAAGGCCGTATCGGTATTGCGGCGCAGATGCTGGGTCTGGCCGACGGCGCGCTGCAGCATGCTTTGAAACACGCTCGCGAGCGCAAGCAGTTTGGCAAACGGATCGGCGATTTTCAAGGCGTGCAGTTTGAGCTCGCCGAGATGGCAACCAAGGTAGAAGCCGCGCGCTTGATGGTTTATAACGCTGCTCGTTTGCGCGATGCCGGGCAGCCCTTCGTCACGCAGGCGGCGATGGCGAAGTATTTTTGTTCGACCATTGCCGAGCAGGTAGCTTCAAAGGCCGTCGAAGTACTTGGCGGAGTTGGCTTTACGAAGGACTATCCGGTGGAAAAATTCTACCGGGATGCCAAGATCGGCAGCATTTACGAAGGCACCAGCAACATACAACGGCAGACGATCGCCAAGGCGCTGCTCGATCCGGGCCGCTAGAATTGTCCAGTACAAAGAAACCCATCTTCATCCTGCCTGCGTCAGAATAGAAACTAGGAAGTAATGAAGCCCATACGTTGTTTCGCCCTCGCGGCATTGCTCGCGGGCGTGGCGCTCCCGCTCGCCGCGGTCGTTCCAAAGCCCGACCCCACTCCGGAGCAGATTCAGGACATTATTAAGAAGTTCATTCAGAAAGAGACGGCTTTCGCCAACGCACGCGAGAGCTACACCTACCGTCAGACGAGTAAGATCGTGGAAACGGATCCGCCAGGCGGCAGTTATGAAATCGTCGAAGAAGTCAGTTTCGACGACCGCAATCGCCGCACTTCTCACGTAACGCACGCGCCTGTCGCAACGCTGCAGAATATCCTGATGACCTCAGAGGATGAGGAGGATTTGCGCAACGTTTATCCGTTTGTCATGACCAACGAGACGGCAGACGAATACAACATTACTTACAAGGGGCGCGACAAGGTGGACGAGATCACCTGCTATACGTTTATGGTCGAGCCCAAGGTTCTGACGAAAGACCGCAAACGCTATTTCGACGGCGAAATCTGGGTGGACGATGAAGATCTGCAAATCGTCAAGACGTATGGCCGCTCTACCGGCCATCTGCGCCGGGGCGAGGATCAGCAATTCCCTAAATTTGAAACCTATCGCCAGCAGATCGACGGTAAATATTGGTTTCCGACCTACAGCTATGCCGACGATACGCTGAACTTCAAAGACGGTCAATCGCAGCGGATTAAAGAGATCGTCAAGTACGACCAATACAAGAAGTACGAGTTCAAAAGCAACTCCTCCATCACGTACGGCCAAGTGGGCGGCGCCGATGGCCAGCCCACGAATCCGCCAGCCAAGCCGGCCAATCCACCCAAGTAAACAATGCGTCCTGTTCTTGCCGTCTTTGCGGTTCTGTTTAGCGCGCTTCCACTTACGCTGGCTGCCGATGCCACGGCCCCGCACGTCCGCAACTTTGGAGAAGTGAACGACCACCTCTACCGGGGCGGAGAACCTTCATTAGTGGGCCTTGAGGAATTGGCTGCCCAGGGAGTCAAATTGGTTATCGACCTCCGCGAAAACGGTAAAGCAACGGATTTCGAAAAGATTCAAGTCAAAAAACTCGGCATGAAGTACGTGAATCTGCCATTGCGGCCGTTTTCGGCCCCTACCCAAGGTCAGATGGAGCAGGCGTTGTCGCTGCTCCTTCAGAGCAACTCCCAAACGGTTTTCGTCCATTGCCGCCGCGGCAAGGATCGTACCGGAACGGTAATCGCCTGCTATCGCATTGAGCACGACCGGTGGACTAATAGCAAGGCCCTAGAGGAGGCCAAAGAATACGGCATGAGTTCCATAGAACGCGCCATGCGGTCTTATGTCGCGCATTTCTCGCCCTTACCGATCCCTGAGCTAGTGAAAATAGGCAAGTAGCTCCCGCTCAGCCGCCAACCTTCTACCTTGAGCCCTCTATTACGGCGTTTGGCCTATCTCCTCTGCTTTCAACGGGCTAGTTATGTTTAAATGAGAGTGGTCTGGTGTCATGTCCGAATCGAGCTTGAGTGGGAAACAGCTTAGCCGCACGCTAAATCGGCGGCTTCGAGAAGCCAAACTGTTGGCGAAGGGCGCGCTTGATATCGATCATCCGATCATGGCGCACATTATTCCGATTCGCCGCTGTAATCTGTCTTGCACGTACTGCAACGAATACGACGATTACTCGAAACCCGTACCGCTTGCGACCATGCAGCACCGGCTGGAACTGCTGGGCAGGCTCAAGACCGGAGTCATTACCGTCAGTGGCGGCGAGCCGCTGCTGCACCCCGATCTGGACGACATCATTCGCAGTATCCGGCGGAACGCCACGCTCGCCGGCCTCATCACCAACGGCTACCTATTGACGGCTGATCGCATACGGCACCTGAATGGCGCTGGCCTTGATTATCTGCAAATCAGCATCGATAACGTCATGCCGGATGACGTATCCAAGAAAAGTCTGAAGGTGCTGGACAAGAAGCTGCAGTTGTTGGCCGAGCATGCGGACTTTCACGTGAACATTAATTCGGTGCTGGGGGGCGGCATCCGTAATCCGGAAGATGCGCTAGTGGTGGGCAAGCGCGCGATGGAGCTCGGCTTTACCTCCACCGTGGGGATTATCCATGACGGCGATGGCCAACTCCGGCCACTAGCCGCGCGCGAACGCGAAGTGTTTCTGGAAATGAAGCAGTTCGAGAAGAAACATTTTTCGCGTTTGAATTACTTTCAGGAGAATATCGCTGATGGAAAGGCGAGCGATTGGCGCTGCCGCGCTGGTTCTCGTTATCTCTATATCTGCGAAGACGGGCTGGTGCACTATTGCTCGCAGCAGCGCGGCTTCCCGGCCAAGCCGCTCGAAGAGTACACGGTGGAAGACATTCGGCGCGAGTACATTACCCAGAAATCGTGCGCGCCTTTCTGTACCGTTTCCTGCGTGCACCAAATCTCTTATTTCGACTGGTTCCGTGGTAAGCAAACGCTCACGATTGAACCGGTGCCCGCCGAACGGTTGGTTTCCATCAAAGCCGCACACTGATGCATCGTACGGGACTGGCCGCGGATGCGCGCGTAACGCGCCACGATCCAGGGCCGGCTCATCCCGAACAGCCGGCACGATTCACCGCCGTGCTGAACCGGCTTGAACAATCCGGCCTGCTTCGAGACCTGACCCGCCTTTCGGTGCGTAGCGCCACAAATGAGGAGCTGGCGTTGGCGCACACCACGACGTATCTGGAGCTTGTCGAGCGCGAAGTGACCGGGCATCATGCGCAGCTCAGCACGGGCGATACCGATATCGCTCCAGGCAGCCTAGAGTCCGCACGCGTGGCGGCCGGCTGCGCCTTGTCCGCCGTGGATGCGGTTTTTTCGCGCGAAGTGCACAACGCCTTCTGTTTGGTCCGCCCTCCCGGGCACCACGCCAGCGCCGCGCGTGGCATGGGCTTTTGCCTGTTTAACAACGTAGCGGTGGCGGCGAAATATGCCCAGCGAAAATATGGCGCCGAACGTGTGCTGATCGCCGATTGGGACGTGCATCACGGCAACGGCACGCAGGATATTTTCTATCAAGACGGCTCGGTGCTGTTCTTCAGCACCCATCAATCGCCGTGGTATCCCGGAACGGGCGCTCCGAGTGAGACTGGCGAAGGAGCTGGGGAGGGGAAGACCATCAATTGTCCTCTTCCGGCCGGTTCCGGCGCAGAGGAAATCATAGGCGCTTTTCGCGAGCAGTTACTGCCTGCGGCGCGAGCTTTTGAGCCCGATCTGGTTCTGCTTTCGGCCGGTTTCGATTCGCGCATCAACGATCCGCTCGGGCAATTTCTCCTGACCGACGCCGACTTCCACGAGTTGACCGTTCTGATGCTCGAGATAGCGGAAGAGCGTTGCGCCGGCCGCCTCGTCTCCGTTCTGGAAGGTGGCTACAACCTGGATGGCTTGGCCAGGGCCAGCGAGGCGCACGTGCGGGCGCTGTCCGGAGAACATTAAGGGCAAGATTCGGATGGAATGCGGCCTGCCGCGTACGCTACAACGAAAAAGAGCATCATGGCAACCAGCATCGACCCTTTCCTACGCGACCAATTACTCGACCGGCGCAACCGATTGCAGCACGCCTCCGTTCATCAACCGAATGGCGCGGGCCGTTTTGATGTCCTTCTCGAAGAGGTAGATCGCGCACTCGCGCGAATGGAAGACGGCTCCTATGGTCTTTGCGAAGTCTGTCACGACACGATTGAGTGGGACCGGCTCATAGCCGATCCGCTGGTGCGCTTTTGCCTGGATCATCTGTCGAATAGTGAAAGAACCGCGCTCGAACAGGACTTGCAGCTTGCCGAACGAGTCCAGACGGGCTTGTTGCCCGCCCAAAGTCTCGAACGCGACGGCTGGCAAGTGTGTTATCACTATGAGCCGGCGGGCGTGGTCAGCGGCGATTACTGCGATGTGATCGATTCAGGCGGGAATGGCCTGTATTTCATGGTCGGAGACGTATCCGGAAAAGGAGTGGCCGCTTCCATGCTAATGGCGCACCTGCATGCCATGTTTCGCACTCTGATCCCGGTCGAATTGCCGCTGAAGCGCATGCTGCGGCATGCCAGCCGCGTGTTCCGTGAGAGCACCTTGCCGAGCCAGTATGCCACTCTGGTTTGCGGACGGGCGCTGCCGGACGGAAGCGTCGAGATTTGCAATGCGGGACATCCGTTTCCGCTTATCGCTCGCGGCGGCGCCGTGACTGCGCTCGAAACATCGGATTTGCCGATTGGCCTGTTCGGTGGTGACGAGTTTTCGCTCACGGAATTGCGTCTCGAGCCCGGCGATGGTTTGTTGATCTATTCGGACGGTGTTTCCGAAGCGACCGGTGCATCCGGTAAAGAATATGGCGTCGACCGGTTGCGCGAGCTACTCGGCCAGAACCAGGGCGGGAACGCGTCAGCTCTTCTGGCGGCCTGCCGAAACGACCTGGCAACGTTTCGGCGGAATGTACCCAAGGCGGACGACGTGACGCTATTAATGCTGGGCCGTGGCCCGGTTAATTCCCGCTAGGAGCGGAAGCCACAAGCCAATCGCCAGTGGGTGTCACGATGTAATCTTTGACATTTTCGAGGTCGTGCACGAAAATCCCCATATTCGTTTGTGCTATCGGGAACACTTTGGTCATCACTCGCGAGCCGGAGACGATGCGCGGCACGAGCCAGTAATCCATCACGCCGTTTTCTCTGTGGTGCACGATTACGTTGCGCGGCGCCATAACATCCTCGATGGGCTGATGATGATGGCCGCCTAGATAGACGTCGGTCGACTGCTCGGTCTGAGCCGCTTCGATCGGCATGCTCGCCGCAACGGGTGAAGACTTTGCCGCAACCGGCGTGTTCGCACGCGCGGGCGGCGTATCGGCCGGTTTGGCGTCGTGGCCTAAGCGCCTTAGCACCGCTTGCATAGCGCTGGTGCGCAGAGACGATGCCGCCACCGCGTTGGCCAGACCCTCTACCGAATCGATCATCCGCACAAATTGCTTGTTCTGATCGCCGATCGTATTGGTCAAGCCGGTGATCGAGCGCGTCTGGGCGGGGTCGGCTAGTTGGATGGTAGGTTGGCGATCCAGATATTTGACGACAAAAACGCACAGAACGAGGGAGGAGGCCCAAAGCAGGCCGAACAGCGTTCGCACCAGCACTGTACGTCGGCTGGTCACCGCCGGGTCGACAAAGTAGGGTGTTGAGGCTCGTGTGACTGCGCGCGCCTCCAGTTCGGCCAGGAGGCGCTGCAATATCAGCGATTCGACCGTTGCCGGAACATTGGCGTTCGGGCTCACTGCCGGGGCGCCGGGCTCTATTGCTCTAGGCCGTTTCTCTATCTCCACTTCGCGTTGAACCGGATGCTGAAAAATGGTCAGAATGGCTCTCATCGATAGGTTGCGCCTTAGAGTCTAAGGTGGCAGTCTGATTAAGATGTGGGAATTTTTCGGCTTAAATCTCAGGAGTTGCCTGGGCCGACGTGCGGTTGCGCAGAGAAATGAGATCGGTTTCGAGAGTGCCGCTAACCACCGCGTCGTGGCCATTGCGCAGCAGATCGCCCACCGTGGTTGTTCGGAGCACGCTATCTACTGCGCCCTGCACCGAACACCAAAGTGACCGGATGGAACAGTTGGTCGAATGTGCACAATTGCGCTGGGTACCGGAGTGCCGCCGGCAGAAGCTCTCTTCGTAGATACGGCCCCCGAGAATGGTTAAGGCATCGCCGATGCAGATTCGCTCGGAAGGAAGCGCCAGCGTGTAACCGCCCGCCCGTCCGCGCGCTGCTTCCACGAAGCCGCCCAAGCGCAGAATGCGCATCAATTTGGCCACATACGGTATCGAGATGCCTTCGTTGCGGCTGATCTCCGCAATAGTGGCGCTTCCGTCTGCGCCCTGGCGCGCCACCTGCAACAGGCAGCGTAATCCATATTCCTCGTGAGAGCTCAGCTTCATCGCTGTAATCTCGTAAGCGGCACAATATTCGGGCCCAGGTCGAAGCCGAGCGCCAGCTTAGCCGCGTCCGACATCTTGCTGCGGTCCCATGGCGGCTCGAAAACGATCTCGACTTTCGCCGACGTGACTCCCTCGACGCTTAGAATTCTTTGCCGCACCTGGTTGGGCAAACTCTCTGCTACCGGGCAATTCGGCGCAGTCAAGGTCATCTTGACCAGCACGTCTCCGTCGCCCGAGACCTGTAAATCGTAAACCAGGCCCAGTTCGTAAATATTGACTGGAATTTCCGGATCGTACACCGTCTTGAGGATCCCGAGCACGCGCTCACGTAAGTCTTGAGCCATGCCTTACTCCGTCGAGACCGGCTGTCCTTCGGCATGCAGCGCCGCTCGAAGCGTATGCCAGGCGAGCGTTGCGCATTTCACCCGCATGGGGTATTCGCGTACTCCGGAAAAAACGGCCAGCTTGCCGAGATCGGCCGCGGCGGGCCGGTCTTCGGTCAGCAGGGCATGAAACTTCTCGAAGGCGGTCTCCGCCTCTGCCGGTGTTTTGCCTTTCATCGCCTCGGTCATCAGCGAAGCCGATGCGGTCGAAATAGCGCAGCCGCTGCCCTGAAAGCCAACGCCGGTAATGTGTCCATTCTCGATCCGGAGCTGTATGCTCACTTTGTCGCCGCACAGCGGATTATAGCCGTCGGCGCTATGCGTCGCGTCCGCCAGCGCGCCTTTATTCCGCGGCCGCTTGCTGTGGTCGATGATCGTTTCCTGATAAAGATCGTGCAGATCCGGCATTAGGAAAAGAACTCCTGCACTTTGCGTATGCCCGCAACCAGCGCATCCACCTCCGCCGCGGTGTTGTAGAACGCAAGCGACGCGCGCGTGGTGGCTGCGATTTCGAAACGGTCCATCACCGGTTGCGCGCAATGATGGCCGGTTCGCACCGCAATGCCTTCCCGGTCGAGAATCGTGCCGACGTCATGGGGATGCGCGTTGTCCAAAACGAAGGAGATGACGCTCGCTTTGTGCGGCGCCGTTCCGATGATCCGTACGCCTTCTAACCGGGATACTGCTTCCGTTGCATATTCCAGCAATTCCTGTTCGTATGCTGCGATCGCGTTCAAGCCAATGTCGTGGACATAATCGATCGCCGCGCCCAGGCCCACTATGCCTGCAATGTCCGGCGTCCCGGCCTCGAATTTGTAGGGCAAAACGTTGTACTCGGTCTTCTCGAAGGTGACCGAGCGTATCATGTCGCCGCCGCCTTCAAATGGCGGCATGTGCTCGAGCAGCGCTTCTTTTCCGTATAGAACGCCGATACCTGTGGGCCCGTAGAGCTTATGGCCCGAGAAAGCGTAAAAGTCCGCGTCGAGCGCTCTCACATCCACGCGCATGTGGGGCACAGCTTGCGCGCCGTCCACCACCACGACCGCGTCCCGGCGATGCGCCATTTCAATCATTCTGGCCAGCGGATTTACCGTTCCGAGAGCGTTCGAGACATGCGAAATCGCCACCACGCGCGTGTGTTGGTTCAACGCTTTCTCGAATTGATCGAGCGGAATGACGCCATTGTCGTCGATGTGGACGACACGCAGACGCGCTTCTTTTTCGTCGCACAGCATCTGCCACGGGACGATATTCGAATGATGTTCCAGGCCGGAGACCAATACCTCGTCACCCTCTCCGAGATTCCGCCGCCCGTAAGTCTGCGCAACCAGATTCAACCCTTCCGTTGCGCCGCGGACGAAGATGATCTCGCGCTCCGAACCGGCGTTGACGAACGCGCGCACTTTTTCCCGGGTCCGGTCGCACGCCGCCGTCGCACGAGTGCTTAACAGATGCACCGCGCGATGCACGTTCGCGTTGTAATGGCAATAGTAATCGACAATGGCGTCGATCACCGCTTGCGGCTTTTGGCTGGTCGCCGCATTGTCCAGATAAACCAGCGGCTTCCCGTGAATCTTTTCCCGCAGAATCGGAAAGTCTTCGCGGATTCTTGCCACATCGAAGATGACCGCAGGCCTCGCGAGTTCGGCTTGCACGCTCATGAATTTGCCCCCCCGAAGTCCCGGGATAGCATCAGACGCTCAAACAGTGCTTCTTCAAGATGTTTGCGAATGGAAGGAATGCCGATACGTTCAATGACGTCCCGCGCAAAAGCGTAGATCAAAAGATCGCGTGCGGCCGTCTTGCCGATACCGCGGGCGCGCAAATAGAACATTGCTTCTTCGTCAAGTTGGCCGACGGTTGCACCGTGCGTACAGCGCACGTCGTCAGCCAGGATTTGCAGCTCCGGCTTGGTATTAATCGTCGCGCTCTCGGAAAGCACCAGGTTCTTATTGGTCTGCTTGGCGTCGGTCTTTTGCGCATCCTTGCGGACGAAAATCTTGCCGTTGAAGACGGCGCTCGAAGCGCCATCCAGGATGCCCTTGTAAAGCTCGTGGCTTGCGGCGTGTGGCGCGGCGTGATCGAGCGCCGTGTGGTTATCCATATGCTGCTTGCCGCTTGCGAGGTAAAGCCCGTTCAGCGTGCCTTCGCAGCCGCTCGCTAGCACGGCGTTCACGTCGTTACGCACCAGCAGGCCGCCGAACGAAATGTTATGCGTCTTGAAATTAGAATTACGCGCTTGCTGCACCTGAATGGTGGCGACATGAAACGCCTCCGCGCTCTCTTCTTCGAGCTTGACGTGCTCGACAATCGAGTTCTCACCCACCACGATCTCCGTCACCGCGTTCGTGAAGTAGCGTCCCTCGCCGCGGTATCTCTCTACAATCCGAACCTGGCTGTTTTTCCCTATAACGATGAGATTGCGCGGATGGGTGGTTCGCTCGGAAGTCGCTGTGAAGTCAATCCACAGCGGTTCCTCGATAACGGTGTTCTTAGGAACGTAGAGGAACGCTCCATCTTCGAAATGGGCCGTGTTCAAGGCGACGAAGGCGTTACTCAAGGAACTGGCGTAACATCCGAGGTGCTCTTCCATCAGGGCAGGATGCTGTTCCAGCGCGTCCCGTAAGCTATGCGCGCTGACGTTAGGCGCCGCGACTGGGAAGCCGGCTTTCGCAATCGCCGAAACATTGGTGAACCGCCATTCCTCATCTCGCGTGGTCGGATAGCCGCAGGCCTCGAAGTGTTCCGCGGCGCGCTTGCGCATCGCGGCAAGACCGGGGGGCATAGTGGTTGTTACTGCGCTTGTCGTCACTACAGCCGTCATTATTGCGGCGTCTCCACTAAGTCCTCAATGCCGACGTAGCCACTCTCTTCCAGTTCCAACGCCAGCGACCGGTCGCCAGATTTCACAATTCGGCCTTCCGCCAGAACGTGAACGTAATCGGGAATGATATGGTTCAACAAACGCTGGTAGTGCGTGACCACAATAATGGCTCGATCCGCCCCGCGCAGCGTGTTTACGCCGTTGGAAACGATCTTCAGCGCATCGATGTCGAGCCCGGAATCCGTCTCGTCGAGCAGCGCCAGGCGCGGTTCAAGCACCGCCATCTGAAAAATCTCGTTCCGTTTCTTCTCGCCACCCGAGAATCCCGCGTTCACCGCGCGATTCAGCAAACTCTCATCCATTTCCATCAGCGCCATCTTCTGGCGTACCAGCGACAAGAAGTCCATGGCATCCAACTCCGGCTCGCCGTTCTTCTTGCGCACGGCGTTCAGCGCCGCCTTGAGGAAATAGAGATTGCTTACGCCTGGAATCTCAACCGGATATTGGAACGCCAGGAAAATTCCCTGCTGTGCGCGTTCTTCGGGCGCAAGCCCCAGCAGGTCCTGACCCTCATAGAGAACTTCGCCGCCGGTGACTTCATAAAGATCGCGCCCTGCAATGACCTGCGCCAAAGTGCTCTTGCCGGAACCATTTGGCCCCATGATGGCGTGTACTTCCCCCGGGTAGACGGTTAGATTAATTCCCCGCAGAATCTCTTTCTCGCCCGCTTTCGCATGCAAGTTTTTGATCTCGAGGATTGGACTTTTCGACATGTTCTTTTCCTTCACCGGCTAACCAACACTCCCCTCGAGGCTGACGCCAAGCAGCTTTTGCGCCTCCACGGCGAATTCCATCGGAAGCTCGCGGAAGACTTCCTTGCAGAAACCGTTCACGATCATGCCGACCGCGTCCTCCGTCGAAATCCCGCGTTGGCGGCAATAAAAAATCTGATCTTCGCCAATCTTTGAAGTGGATGCTTCGTGCTCCACGCTCGAAGAGGTGTTCTTGACTTCCAGATAAGGAAACGTATGCGCGCCGCATTTGTCGCCCAGCAGCATGGAATCGCATTGCGAATAGTTGCGCGCGCCGGCCGCTCCTCGCAGAATCTTCACCGCGCCCCGGTACGTGTTCTGGCCGTGGCCCGCCGAAATGCCTTTCGAGACGATCGTGCTCCGGGTGTTCTTTCCGATATGAATCATCTTCGTCCCGGTATCCGCTTGCTGATAATTGTTCGTCAGTGCGACCGAATAAAATTCGCCGATCGAGTTATCGCCCGTCAGTAGGCAGCTCGGATATTTCCAGGTGATGGCGGAACCGGTTTCTACCTGCGTCCAGGAAATTTTGGAATTCACCCCCAGACACTTGCCGCGCTTGGTGACGAAATTGTAAATGCCGCCCTTGCCCTCTTTGTCGCCGGGGTACCAGTTTTGCACCGTGGAATATTTGATGGTGGCATTATCGAGCGCCACCAACTCCACCACCGCCGCGTGCAATTGATTGGTATCGCGCATGGGTGCGGTGCAGCCCTCCAGATAGCTGACATAAGCCCCTTCGTCGGCCACGATCAGCGTACGCTCGAACTGCCCCGTATCTTTGGCATTGATACGGAAGTACGTCGACAGCTCCATGGGACAGCGAACGCCTTTGGGGATATAGCAGAACGAGCCGTCGCTGAAGACTGCGGCATTCAACGCCGCGAAAAAATTGTCCGAGGACGGAACGACGGTGCCTAGATATTTCTGAACCAGCTCGGGGTGTTCCTGCACGGCTTCGGAAAAGGACCCAAAAATGATACCCAGCTCCGATAGCTTCTCCTTGAAAGTCGTGGCAACCGAAACGCTGTCGAACACCGCATCCACCGCTACGCCTGCCAACAGCTCGCGCTCGCGAAGCGGGATACCCAGCTTGTCGTAGGTCTTGAGCAGTTCGGGATCAACTTCCTCAAGGCTCTTGGGGCGGTCCTTATTTCCCTTTGGCGCCGAGTAGTAAATAACCTTTTGATAATCGATCGGCGGATAATGGATGTTCGCCCAGGTTGGCTCCTTCATGGTGAGCCAGCGCCGGTAGGCCTTCAGCCGCCAGTCGAGCATGAATTGCGGCTCGTTTTTCCGCGCCGAAATCAGCCGAATCGTATCCTCATTCAGCCCTGGAGGAACGCTATCGGCTTCGATGTCGGTGACGAATCCCCACTTATATTCCTGGTTGGCGAGCGTCTCGATCGAATTAAGCTGTGTGGCCATGGATGCCTTCTCCTTCAGGCTAGCGAATGTATACTTTTAAGTCAAGATTGGCTATACTCGCACTAGAAGGTCATGATCGACGTAACCGAAAGTGCCGTCAAGCGAATCGGCCAACTTCTAGTCAAGCACAACTGCCCAGGCGGCCTGCGCCTCGGTGTACAGGGCGGCGGCTGCTC
>DASYAX010000170.1:0-8125 GCA_036501045.1 Bryobacteraceae bacterium | reverse complement strand
CGCCGCAGCACGTCCACCGCCTCGCGCACAAGATCGTCCTTACTGCCCTGCTTATCGAACGCTTGGATCACCGCCTGGGCCAGAAAATGATCGTACGCCGAGTACACATCCTTCTGCACCGCCAGCATGTCGTCGACGTTCAGTCTGCTCTTCGCGGCCAGCAGCGCGCGGATCTGACGAATACGGTACTCGTCTGCGAAACTGCCGTCAACGTGATACGGGTATTGCGCCGGGAAGGGATTTTGGTTGGCCGTCGCCACGATGCCCGAGGCGGGATTGTAGAGGCTGGGCATCTGGTCAAAGGGAATGTAGCCATCCCATTCGAAATGGCCGGATGCGCCATCCAACGGAACATCCCCGTCAAAATTGCGCCGGATCGGCACGCGCCCCGCGGCCTGGTAGCCGATATTCCCCGCTCGATCCGCGTACACGAAATTCTGCGCCGGTCCCCAGAACGTACTCAGCGCGGCGCGAAAATCGTTCCAGTTTTGCGCCCGATCGATTTTCAGGAACGGAAACCCAAAGCCCTCCGCCGCCGTCCAGCGCATACTGTAGCTCTTGCCTTTTTCATGAATCACCACCGGCCCGTGCCGTGTCACCCAGACATCTAGGGAAACCGGCTTACTGCCCTTTACGGAAATGGTCTGCCGGTCGAGTTGCGCCTGCTCCACCTTGCCTTGGTAGACATAACGCCCCGTCCGTTCATCCAGTTGCTCGGCATACAAATCCAGAACGTCGGTTTGCAAATTCGTCACGCCCCAGGCAATCTGGCCGTTGTGGCCGCTGATCACGCACGGCAATCCAGGCAAAGCGGCGCCGGAAACGTTCAGGCCCGGCGCTTTCAAATGCACCAGATGCCAGGTTCCCGGAATGCCATAGGCGAGATGTGGATCGTTCGCCGCCATCGGCTTGCCATCCGCGGTATGGGCGCCGGAAACCGCCCAGGCGTTCGATCCCGGGCTGATTTCCGCGCCCTGGACGGCTGGAAACAGCGCTCTGACCTTGACCGGATCCGCTCCACTCGCTAGCAATGCGCCTTTGTCGAACTCGAATTTCGACGAATCCGCCAAGTCGCGGAACATCACCAGCCCGATCAACATCGAGTCGGTCAAGCTCCAAGACCGCGGACTATAAGAATGACCGGGCAACGAAAACTCGAGCGAATAATCGCCGCGGTGATTATCGATAAAGAAGTTCACCCCGCGGGCATATTCCACCATCACCGTGCGTTCTTCCGGGCTGAGCCTCGCCACGTCGGCTTCGGCAATCGCCCGCATGCGCATGAGGCGCGAGTGTTGATCCACGGCAAGCGCGCTTTCGCCGAACACCTCCGCCAAATCGCCGCCCCCGAACCTCCGCAAGCTGTCCATCTGCCACAATCGATCTTGGGCCGTAACGTAGCCTTGCAGGAAAATAGCATCCTGCCAGGAAGCCGCCGTAATATGCGGAACACCGCGGGCGTCGCGTTGAATCGTCGCTGGCGCCGTAATGGGAGCCGTGATCTCACCGGTGGTCTTGGGCAGTGGACGTACAGCCAGCCAATACACAGCAAAAGCAATGAGCACAACCAGAACCGCTATGCTCACATTGATTAAGCGCACCAGGCGGGATAGCACCAACCGATTTTACTCTGGCAAACGCATAACTGCGCCGTGCCAACCGCCGCATCGGACCGCTCCTGTAGCAATATGAGCCTGCGGTTCATCGTTTTGCTCCTCATTCTGGCTGCCAACGGCTTCTTCGCCGCAGCCGAGCTGTCGCTCGTGTCGGTGCGGCAATCGCGCTTGCGGGAATTGGCCGAACGGGGACAGGCAGGCGCGCAAAGCGCCCTCAGCTTGCTCGCCAATCCCGGCCGTCTCCTCTCGGTCACGCAACTCGGCGTTACTCTTGCGAGCCTCGGCCTCGGTTGGGCCGGTGAAGACACGCTGTACGGTCTCTTGCGCGGAGGTCTCGATTCGCTGGCCATCCACACTTCCCCCGTCCTCTTGCACGGCGTCGCCTTCACCATCGCATTCCTGACCATCAGCTACGCGCATGTGGTGATCGGTGAGGTTGTGCCGAAGAATCTCGCCATTCAAAATGCCGACCGGGTAGCGGTGTTGGCCGCGCCGGTGCTGCTCATCTTCTACCGTCTTTCGCAGCCGTTCGTGATCGTACTCGAGCGTTCCGCCGCGCTCGTGTCTCACGCCTTCGGCTTGCGGAATGGGCATGGCCGCGGCGGCCACTCGCCCGAAGAATTGAAGTACATCGTGCAATCCAGCCGCCGCGAAGGCCTTTTGGAGCAGTTCGAACAGGATGCTATCCAAAAGCTGATCGAGCTTTCGGGATATTACGCGCGCGAAATCATGACGCCCCGCCACAACATTGTCTCGCTGCCGGTAAACGCCGGATTGGAACACGTCTTAAGCGTCATGACCGAGCACAGGTTCGCCCGGCTGCCGGTTTACGAGGAACGTCCGGAGCAGATCATCGGCATCGTGAACGCCAAAGACCTGATGCGGGTCTGGGGCGAGCGGCGATTCGCACACGACCGTAACTTGGCCGCGCGTCCCTTCCGTCTGCGGCGCTTCATTCGCAAACCGCTGGTGGTGCCCGAAACCAAGCCCCTCAATCAGTTGATCGATGAGTTCCGCAAAAGCCATACCCACATGGCCCTGGTGGTGGATGAGTTCGGCACGGTGAGCGGTTTGGTAACGCTCGAAGACGTGCTGGAGCAGATCTTCGGAGATATCGGCGATGAGCACGACACCGTACGTCCCACGCCCGCCGATCAGGAAAAAGTGCTCGAGCTCGAAGGCAGCACCACCATCCGCGACCTGGAGACGCGCTATAACGTCCTCCTTCCGGGCGAGGCCGGATTCGAGACGCTGGCGGGCTTTTTGTTGTTTCAGTTTGGGCATATTCCGAAGGCCAACGAGTTCGTCGAGTATGGCGGACGACGTTTCACCATCGTAAAAATGGAACGCAACCGCATCGCTACCGTGAACATTGAAAAGCTCGATCCCCAGACGCTTGATCACAAGACGCAAGCGGATTCCATCAGGGAAGCGTGAACAGGCATCCCGATCGTTTGGCTTACTTCGCGCTGGGAGCCGTGTGCCTGCTTTGGGGAATCACCTATCTCGGCATCCGCGTGGCGCTCGAAGGTTTACCGGTGCTTTATCTCATCGGCATCCGCTACGTAATCTCCGGCAGTTTGCTGGTGACGGCGGCGGCAATCGGTGGTGCCCGTCTGCCGCGCGGACGGGCCCTATTGCAAACCGCCGTCTGCGGCATCATCGGTATCGGCATCGGTAACAGTTTCCTGGCGCTGGCGGAACTCTTTATTCCAAGCGGGCTGGCCGCCTTGTTCTACACCACCGCACCCTTTTGGATGGTGGGCGTGGACGCGCTACTGCCGCATGGCAAGAAACCATTCGCCACAACGCTGGGTGGCTTGTTCGTAGGCTTGCTGGGCGTTCTGTTCCTGATCTATCCTGCCGCGGTTCACGAGGGCTTCAGCGGTCGCACGGTTTCCGGCTTCTTGTTGATTCAGCTCAGCGTCGGCGGTTGGGTGTTGGGCGCGCTCTTGCAGAAGCGCATTCGCACACCCGCTCTTCCGTTCGTGAGCGGCGGCTTGCAGCAACTGTCCGCCGGCCTCGCCATGCTGGTGCCAGCCGCGCTCTTTGAAAAGTTGCCTCACACGCTGGGCGTGCGCCCGGTCATTGCGATTGCCTACCTGGTGCTTTTCGGCTCAGTCGTCGGCTATAGCTCATTTATCTATGCCCTGTCGCGTCTGCCAGTGGCGATTGTCTCGATTTACACCTTCGTCAACCCGGTCGTGGCGGTGTTCCTCGGCTGGCTCGCCTTTCGCGAACCCTTTGGCTATCGCTCGGCCATCGCCATGCTGATCATCTTCGCCGGTATCGGCTTGGTCCAATGGAGCGAAGCCAGCCGTGAGCGCGCGCGAAAAACGATCGTCTGCCCCACCTAGCGCTTGCCGCCGAAAATCACCGTGCCACCAAGCGGCTTGCTGAACACCTGCGGCTTCAAGTCGACATTGTCGATGACTTTGGTAACGCGAAAATCTTCGCTTTCGCCGCCTGGCTCGGTAGTCGAGTGCTTGATGCGAAACGGAAATTGAACGCCGTCTACCGGCCGGTAATCCGTGAACTCCGTGGAGGTCGTGAAGTAAGCGGATGTCTCGCCGGTCTCTTCCACATTCGAAAGCAGATGGCTGGCCGCATCAAAGTAGAGTTTGGTAGCGCCCAGATTGTTCGGAGCAACCAGCACATCCATCGGTTTTGAGTCCAGCGTTTCCCGAGGCGCGGGATTCACCTCCGAATAAAGATCTTTCAGACGAACATAGCGAAGCGGATTGGCGTCCATCTCGAGCGGCAATTCGGCCCCGCGGGCCAGGTGCTTCACTTTTTTCTTCCGCGAGGACGTCCAGCCGGAGCTTCCGTCGTAGCCCGTTTTCTCTTTCTTGTGGATTTGCAGCACCTTGTTGGGCCTCTGCCAGTAATAGGTCAGGCCCCGGCCGCGCACCTCGCGCGTATTAATTTTGTCGATCGCCGGCATACCGCCCACCGCTTGGATGTAAGCCTGCAACACTTCGTCAACACTGCGCGGTTTGGGCGCTTGCGCCGCGCCAAGAAGTAAGCAGCAGAATAAGCAACCAGAAAGTCTTCTCATCCTATATTCTGGAAGGAGGAGTTACCGGAAATGACAGTCCTCGAGTCTCTCAAGAAATACAGTACCGTAGTCGCGGATACCGGCGACATCCAGGCGATCGCTCGCCTGAAACCCCAGGACGCTACCACCAACCCTTCCCTGCTCTTCAACGCCGCGCAACGGCCGGAGTATCAGCACCTGGTCAACGAAGCGCTGGAGCACGCCGACAAGCAAGACGGCGATCAAAAGGCGCAAACCGAAGCCTTCATGGACAAACTGTTCGTCAGCTTCGGCAGCGAGATTCTCAAAGTAGTTCCCGGCCGCGTCTCTACCGAAGTGGACGCCGGCCTCAGCTTCGATACCGAAAGAACGCTAGCCAAGGCCAGGAAACTGATCCGGCTGTACGAAGAGCGCGGCACCAAGCGTGAACGCGTGCTAATCAAGGTCGCAAGCACCTGGGAAGGCATCCGCGCCGCCGAACAACTGGAGCGCGAAGGCATTCACTGTAATCTCACGTTGTTGTTCAGCTTTGCGCAGGCGGTCGCTTGCGCCGAAGCGAAGGTGACGCTGATCTCCCCGTTCGTCGGCCGCATCTACGATTGGTACAAGAAAGAGAACGGCGGAAAAGACATTCCGATCGAGCAGGATCCTGGCGTTGCTTCGGTAACGCGCATCTACAATTACTTCAAGAAATATGGCTATAAGACCCAGGTGATGGGCGCAAGTTTCCGCAAGGTGGAACAGATCACCCACCTCGCCGGTTGCGACCTGCTCACCATCAGCCCCGATCTGCTCGAGAAGATGCAGGCAACACAGGGCGAAATCGCACCCGCGCTAACACCCGAGAAGGCTAGGGCAAGCGAAGACGAAAAACTTCATCTCGACGAGAAAACCTTTCGTTGGATGCACAACGAAGACGCCATGGCGAATGACAAGCTAAGCGAAGGCATTCGCAAGTTCTACGCTGACGCTCGCAAGCTCGAAAAATACGCCCAGACCCTAGTCAGCGAGAAGGTGGGCGCATAAGCCGTAGCTTCTGCCCCTTCACCTTCCCTAGATAGCCAACTAACGGCTCTTTCGTTGCCGGATGACGCAGCTCCGGCGCAATTTCAAGGAGCGGCTCTAATACAAAGCGCCGCTCCAACATGCGCGGATGGGGAATCGTCAGTTGTGGTGTCTCCATCACTACGTTCCCGAACAGCAGAATATCCAGGTCGATGACGCGCGGTCCGCGGCGCGGCAATCCGGCGTTGCGTACGCGCCCCAACTTCCGCTCCACGCTGAGCAGCAACGCCAGCAATTGCAGCGGGAAGCGGGACGTTTCGCACTCCACCACCATATTGAGAAACCAGGGCTGCTGCACGACATCCTGCGGCTCGGTCTCGTAGATCGATGAGCGAGCCAGCACGTGAACACGTTCGCGCTCGAGCGCAGCCAGCGCGGCGTCTAGGTGCTCTTCGCGCGCGCCGATGTTTGAGCCGAGCGAAAGATAGATCCGCTTCCCCGGCATCAAAACAGAGGATTTTGGGCGCCGGCGAAACGATGACGGCGCGGGATCTGAAAATACTCGAACGCTCGCTCGGTAGCCACCCGTCCGCGCGGCGTGCGGTCCAGAAAACCAAGCTGAATGAGGTAAGGCTCGTATACTTCCTCGATCGTATCGGGTTGCTCGTCAATGGAAGCGGCCACCGTGCTCAAACCCACGGGTCCGCCGCCATATTTTTCGGCCACCGTCAACATGATTTTCCGGTCGACTTCATCGAGCCCGTAACGATCCACCTTAACAAATCGAGTGCCGCTTGCGCCACCGGCAAATCGATATGGCCATCGGCGCGCACTTGTGCATAGTCGCGCACACGCCGCAGCAGGCGGTTGGCGACCCGTGGCGTACCGCGCCCGCGCCGGGCGATCTCGCGCGCCGCATCGCTCTGGATGCCAATGTCGAGCAGACCGGCCGAGCGCTCCACAATTCCGCCCAGCGTCTCTTCATCGTACGGATCGAGGCGCAACACGATGCCGAAGCGGCCTAGAAACGGCGCGCTCAACAAGCCCTGGCGCGTCGTTGCTCCCACTGCGGTAAACCTCGGGAGCGCCATCGAGTGAGTCCGCGCGCCTGGTCCCGCGCCGATCAAAATGTCGAGCCGAAAATCTTCCAGGGCGGAATACAACGTTTCTTCAATATCCGGCAGCAGCCGATGAATTTCGTCGATGAAGAACACCTGCCGCGCCCGCACATTGCTCAGAATGCCGGTTAGGTCGAGTTTCTTTTGCAGAACGGGCCCCGCCGTCTGGTCCATGGTCACCGAAAGTTCCTGCGCGATGATGCCGGCAAGCGTAGTCTTGCCTAGTCCCGGCGGACCGCACAACAGCACATGGTCCATCGCTTCGCCGCGAAGTTTAGCGGCTTCGATGGCGATCGAAAGCTGTTCGCGCACCGGCGTCTGGCCCGCAAAATCGGCCAGGCGGGTAGGGCGCAGCGCCGCCTCGAACTGGCGTTCATCCTCCTGCGACGTGGGGGAAACTATGGCGTTATCGCGCATCCAAAACTCACCTTAACGTACCGCTGCAAGCGCCGCGCGGAAGAACGGCTCGAACTCCGTGGGCGCGCCGCGATCCTTCACTTTCCGCAGCGCCTCCTCGGCGGCCGGGCGCGAACATCCCAGGTTCTGCAGCGCCGAAAGAACGTCGCGTTCGAGCGCGCTGAACGACGGCCCCATATCCGCGGCCGCCACGCTCTTTCCCGCCGCGTCCACCGCCGTCAGCTTGTCCTTCAATTCGAGCACCATGCGCTCCGCGGTCTTCTTGCCTACGCCGGGAATCCGCACCAGCCGCTGCACATCGCTGTTGCGGATAGAGCTAACCAGATCGCTCGTGGGAAGTCCGGAAAGGACTGTAATCGCCAGTTTGGGGCCAATGCCGCTGATGGAAATCAAGCGCTCGAAAACCGCCTTTTCTTCGGCCGTCGCGAAACCGAAGAGCAGCAGCGCGTCCTCGCGAACGTGCGTATGGATGCGCAGTGAGACACTTCCGCCGGCCTCGGGCAGCGCCGTGTAGGTCGAAATGGGAATCTGCACATCGTAGCCGACACCGGCGGCTTCCAAAATGACTTGGTTGGGATGCTTTTCGAGAACCGTGCCTCGGAGGTGGCCAATCATGAACGAGTCTGTGTCCGGATGATTCATTATCCGCTGGCATGCCTCGCGCGCAAATTGGATAGTGTCCTAAAGGCGCGTTGATGAAGGCCGCTGCGACCTGACGTTTCTCAACTTCCGGTTAGCGCGTTATCCAGCTACAATCCGGAAACTACGCCTGACTTTTGTAAACACATCGTGACTACTCACTCGTAATCTGGTCCCGAGCGCGACACCGGGCCAAAGATTGATAGCCGTTTTCTTGATCGCGGGCGTTGCCGCCTGCTCTGGCTGCTTAGCTTCTTGTGCTCTTGCTGAAGTAAAAGACATGGCTGCCATCA
>DASYAX010000169.1:0-8944 GCA_036501045.1 Bryobacteraceae bacterium | reverse complement strand
AAATACATGATTGCGGAAGGTGACACTTACATGAAATATCCGAGCGATGAGACCTATCCGCAACTTGTCGTCAACTATGTCAAGCTCAATCGCGTCCCGAAGTTTGACGACGGCTGGATGCCGGTGTTGAAAGCTCTGCAGACGGGGGATTACTTTGTGACCACGGGCGAAGTGCTGTTCCGAAGCTGGAGCGTCGAGGGACGCGGGCAACGGCGCATGTACAACGCGGATGTAGAATGGACATTTCCGCCGGAATTTGCGGAACTGGTTTGGGGCGATGGTAAGACGACCGGCCGCCAGATCATTTCAATGAGCAATATGGCTCCCTTCAGTACTCATCAGTTTCAGGTTCCGTTCGAGGCCGCCGGGAAAAAGTGGGTGCGTTTCGCGGTGTGGGACTCGGCTGGAAACGGCGCGTTTACCCAGCCGGTTCATCTGAATTCGCAAACCCCGAATTAAGGCAGGACGACATGTTTGAACGATATACGGAGAGGGCCCGCCGGGTCATTTTCTTTGCCCGCTATGAGGCCAGCCAGTTTGGCAGTCCTTCCATAGAAACGGAGCATTTGTTGTTGGGCCTGCTTCGCGAAGACAAGCCTTTACGGATCCACATGCTCGATTCAGACATCGACTCGCTCCGCAAGGAAATTGAAAGGCAGAGGCCAAGCCGCGAGAAGATAGCGACTTCGGTCGATCTGCCGCTAAGCCGCGAATCCAAAGAAGTTCTGGCGTATGCCAGCGAAGAAGCCGAGGCGTTGCATCACAACGTCATCGATTCGGGCCACTTTGTCATGGCTCTGCTGCGGACCGGAGACAGCCTCGCAGCAACTCTTCTTCGGCAACATGGGATCGGCCAAGAATACCGCGACAAAGTTCGCGAGACTACAGACGCGGCCGTCCCTCCGCCCCCGCCGCCAAGAGAGCGGGCTGTCGATCGGACCCGGAGCTGGTATGAAGGGCAGAAAAGAGAGGCCGCGGTTTCCTTCCGTTCGGCAGCAGCCGCTCTTGAAGCTTTGCTCGATGCAGCGGTCGAGAACATCGATAATTCCTCGGAAGAACACGCCCAACGCCGGCTCAAGCGCAAGCCATGGTCGCGCAAGCAGGCGCTGGGACATCTGATCGACCTGGCCACGGCCCATCATCAGTGGTTGGCGCGCGCGCTGGTTGAACCACGATTGGCGATTACTTCGCCCCCGCAGGACGAATGGGTGGCGGCGCAACAATATGAGTCCGTCTCCTGGCCGGATGCTGTCGATCTGTGGATCTGCCTAAATCGTCTGCTGCTGCATCTGCTGTTGTTCATTCCGGAAGAGAAGGCATCGATGCCGTGCCGCATCGGGATCGAAGAACCGATTCCGCTGCTGAAGGTGATCGAGCGCTACATCGCGCACAGCGAAGATATCATCGGGCAGATCATGAGCCGCCTTTAGGCGCTCGCGGCGGGCAAAGCAAAGCGGTCCGAGACCATCCGGCGCATCGTGTAATTGGCAATCCACGGAACGGCCATCAGATTGGTAACTTTGTTGCGCACGAAGAGGCCGATTTTGGTTTTCGGAGCGAACCATCCGGCAAGACCCCGCGCACCTTTCTGTTTTCGTTGGATGAAAGGCCCAAATTGCGACTGATAATTCCGAAAAGCGGTTTGATAATCATCCCCCGCATTTCTTAGTTCGCCGGCCAGCAGATAAGCGCCCGCCATCGCAAACGCCGAACCCTCTCCGGCCAGCAGGGAAGGGCAGAAACCGGCGTCGCCGACCAGCGCCACGCGCCCGCGCGCCCAGTTCTCGACGCGGATTTGGCTCACGGCGTCGAAATAAAAATCCTTACACGAACGCATGGCTTCCAAAATAGCCGGACATTCCCACCCGGCCCCTTCGTACAGATCCTGCAAAAGGCGCTGCTGGGCGCTTCTTTCGTGAAGAGTTAGCGACGGCTTGTCTTTCTGTTCAAAGACGAATAGAAAACCGGTCCGGTTGTCGCGCAGTGCATATCTGGCGACCATGCGCCTGGGAACGTTGTAGCCGACATATGCGCCTTCGTCGCGGTGAGTGTAGCCCGGCACAGTAAACGAGGCGATGCAATAACCGAGATATTTCTCGAATTGCAGTTCGTCGCCGAAAGCGAGGTTCCGCACCACCGAGTGAAGCCCATCGGCCGCAATCACCAAGTCGAAGCGACGGGATGCGCCCGCCTCAAACGTAACCTGAACGCCGCGGTCGTCCTGGACGATGCCTTGGACAGTGTTGCCAAACAGCACTTCTACTTTGTCCTGGATCTCTTCAAAGATGCGGCTCGCGAGATCGCCTCGCAAGATGCTGAAGAATCGATCGTTCAATGCGGCGCGGAAGGCATTCCAACCAAAACCGGCGAGACGTTTGCCTCGCCGGTCCAAAAAACTAACTTCTCTAATCTGGTAGCTCTGCTGCTTCAAGCATGGAATGAGGCCCATGCGTTCCGCAACGTCAAAGCCGACGCCCCAGAAGTCGATCATGTAACCGCCAATCCGGGGCGCCGGAGCGCGTTCGATGATGGTGGGTTCGAATCCGTAGCGGAGAAGCCAATAGGCCAGGGTCGGACCGGCAATGCCCGCGCCGGAAATCAGAACCGTCCTGATCAAGCACCTCTCCGCTGGAATTGAGTGGGGGGGCGATTAGGCCTTGTGCGTCTTCGCCTTCTGCAGATCCTGCACGTCGTGCAAATGCCCTTCAATTACCGGCAGAGCCTTGTTCGCATACGCTTTCAGATCCGCGTTATCGCCGTGTTCCGCCTCTTCTTTGAAAGCCTTGACCAGCCGTTCGTGCGCGGCCGTTTCGTGAGCCAGGAAGGCACGGTCGAAGGCTTTGCCTTTGGATTTGCTAAGCATGGTGATTTCCCGGTCGTCCGTTTTGTCGATGCCTTTCGGTACGTTCTCACCGGTTTTAGCGGCCAATTCGCCGAGCTGCTGATAATCGCTGGTGTGATCCTGCGCCAACTTCTTGCCGAAATCCTTTATTCCGTCTGTAGCGCCCTGATCTTCCGCCATCTTGCCGATATGGGTGGTGGTCATATCGGCTTCTGCCGCCATCTTCAAAAAATCGGCGTCGCGTTTGCTAACTGCTCCGGACTGAGCACATAACGGTACGGCACAGATAGCCGCGACGCCGAGAGTTGCAAGGACTGCTTTTGTGAACATCTAATCTCCATTCATTAAGGTTTGCTGTTTGAAGCCGTTATGACCTGACGCCCAAACGTCAAGGTTTCCGCTTTCTGCGATTCGGAAAGCGGCACGGTTTCCACCTGCAGCGTCTTTCCGTCCGCGCTCACCGACATTCTCTGCTTCAGAGCGTCATTGCCGTGCTCCCTGATCACGACAAGCTTGGGGCCGTTGTAGTACATCATGATTTTTTCGGAGTGCCCGTCTTCGCTGACTTGGCACTCCTGGCCACTTAGTGAGCAAGTAAAATCCGCAACCGCCTTATCACCGTCCATTTCCTGGACGTGGAGTTTGTCGTCCTTCTGGGTGAAGGTCCATTTAATCGCCTGATTTGAACTCTGCACCCAGACGCCCGAGACGTCAGGATCGGTTGAGGTCTGCGCCAAGCTGCCCGTTGCCAATATCCCCGCGAGCATCATGGTCAATAGTATGGTCCGCAAAATTGTCTCCTTCCCCGAAAACATCCCCCCTAAGGACTAAGCGCTGCCGCGAAACCTAGCTCGACTGATTTTGGGTAATATGAGCCCGCCGGTTCTTCTGCCAGCACGATTCATTGTGCTCCGTGCAGACAGGGTGTTCCTTCCCGTAGCTGACGGTTTTGAGTTGATCCGCCGGCATCCCCAAAGTCACCAGGAAATCTTCCGCCTTTTGGGCGCGCGAATCACCGAGCGCCAGGTTATATTCATCCGACCCTCGCTCATCGCAGTAGCCTTGAATCGTTAGTTTGTATTCCGGATAATCGCGTAAAATCTCTTTCAGAGTTTTTACATCCACCTCGAGCGTCGCCACCGCGTCAGGCCGCAGCGTGTGCTTGTCGTAATCGAAATAAATGTCCTGAATCTGGTCCAACAGGTCCTGAATCCGCGCCTTGGTGACCGCGTCGGGCGTCGTCGGTCGAGTCTCCGCAACCGGCGTTGCGGCTGGCTGAGATGCCCGCGCGGTAACAGGCGCGGCCTCCGATGCCGGAGCTGGCGGCGGCGGTGGGTGTACCGCAGCGATCTTTTTGTGACAACCTGCCAGCAGCGTAAAAGCTGCGATAACAGCCAGGCCCCTTATAGCCTCCGTTTTCATATGCCTCCTGTGTATGTCTGTCTCAACGATAGTCAAAAAGTATATCGGAAAGAATCACGTCGATACGGTATTTTTTGTCGACCGGAATACCGTCTGCACGGGATATCCCGCATTGCCCGCCACGCTGTAGTATGGGTAGTTTAAGTGCGCGGGTGTCAGCATGCGGCGGCGTCCTTGGCTTGCATTGGTGGGTGGATTCGGCGGACTGCTGCTGCTAATGGCGGCGGCCGAGATCGCTGCGCTCCTCATCATCGGCAGTTTGCGAAGCAGCGACGCGCAGCTTGAGCATCGATTCCTGCAGCGGAGCCTTACTCTCGAGCAGATCCGTTCCTCTATCTACTTATCCGGTACGGTAGCACGCGATTTCCTGCTCGCGCCCGAGCCAGGCGCCCATGCGCAATTGGCGGACTTGAACGAGTTGCGTCACAAAACGGACGCCGCGTTGGAGCAATACGCAAAATCGCTCGAACCCGCGGAAGCCGGTCCGTTTTTCTCGCTGCGGTCGGAAATCCGCGCCTATTGGAAGGTTCTGAACGGCACCTTCGCGTGGACTCCGGCTGAGCGCGAAAAATACCGCTATCAGTTTTTTTACATCGAGCTCATTCCCCGGCGCACTTCCATGTTGCAGATCGCCGATCGCGTGGGACAGTTGAACGAACAAGCTCTGCAGCGCGGCGACCAGCAACTGGCTGGGGTTTTCGGACGCCTCCAGCTTGGCCTGATCGCCATGATTACCGTCACGCTGGTGGGTGGAGCGGCTCTCGCCGTTTACACGAGTTTTTTGATTCTTCGGCTGCAAAACGAAGTGCGGCACAGCCTGGAAGAGAATGTGGAGGCGCGCGCCGGTCTGCGCGATCTGTCCGCCAAGCTGGTACGGGTTCAGGAAGAAGAACGGCGCGCTTTGTCCCGCGAGTTGCACGACGAGGCGGGTCAATCGTTTTCGGCCATTCTGATGGAAGCCGAGAATCTGCTCGACATGCCGCAGCGCGGCGATCTCCAGCGGCATCTCGAATCGATTCGCAATCTCGCTCAGAGAGGTTTGAGCGAAGCCCGCGATATGGCGCTGTTGCTGCGGCCCTCTATGCTGGACGATTTCGGCCTGCTTCCGGCGCTCAACTGGCAAGCCAGAGAGACCGGCAAGCGGACGGGTTTGCGCGTGCAAGTCAATGCCGCTGAGCTTCCGGAAGATCTTCCCGAAGAACACAAGACCTGCATCTATCGCGTTGTGCAAGAGGCGCTGAACAATGTGGCCCGCCACGCGCAGGCGAGCGCCGTCCAGGTGTCATTGCAAGGAAGGCCTTTCGAAATCAGCCTGAACGTGCAGGACGATGGGACCGGTTTCGACGCGCAGCGCGTGCGCGGGTTGGGATTGTTAGGCATGGAAGAGCGCGTTCATCACCTGGGCGGGACCTTTGCCATCGATTCTCAACCTGGCCGGGGCACGCTGCTCAAGATCAACCTTCCGATCGTGAATCTTGGCATGAGCGAGGCACATGAAGCCCATTCGGATCCTGTTGGCCGACGATCATAACGTGCTGCGCGACGGGCTTCGCGCGCTGCTCGAGCGGCACCCGGATTTCGAAGTAATTGCCGAGGCGGAAGATGGCCGCGAGGCGCTGGCGCTCGCGCTGCAATGGCATCCCGAAGTGGCCGTGATGGATATCGCCATGCCCGGGTTGAACGGCATCGAGGCCACCCGGCGCATCGTCGATAGCTGCGAAGGTACCGCGGTCATCATCCTCAGCATGCATCACGATGAGAGCTACGTTTTGCGCGCCTTAAAAGCGGGCGCGCGCGCGTATCTTCTCAAGGATTCGCTCAAGGGAGATTTGATTGCCGCCATCCGCGCGGTGGTTGAAGGGCACTCGTTTTTCAGTCCGAAGGTCAGCCGCCTTTTGCGGGAGGATTTCTTTCGCGAAATGGCGGATAAAGAAAAGGAAGATAGCTTCGAGCTGTTAACCGACCGGGAGCGTGAGGTCTTGCAACTTGTTGCGGAAGGTAAAAGCAACAAAGAAATTGCCGGTCTTCTTAATTTAAGTTTCTATACCGTGGACACCCACCGCTCGCACATCCTTCACAAACTGAATTTGCACACCGTGCCCGAGCTGATTTTGTACGCCGTACGCAAAGGCATCATCCACTGAGGCGCGACGCCGCGCCGATTTACCATACAGGAGGATGAAAGAAAACTTTGTGAAACCAGGGCGCTCGTGAAAGCTCTGGTCAAGGCGCGTAGCGCGCCTGGATTATCTCTTGAAGAGATCGCGGCGCCCGCCATCGGCATTAACGATGTGTTGATCCGCGTCACGCATACGGGAATCTGCGGTACGGATCTGCACATCTACCAATGGGACGATTGGGCGCGCGCCACCATTCCGGTTCCCATGGCCATCGGCCATGAATTCGTGGGTGAAATCGTCGAAACCGGCTCGAACGTCAACGATTTTCATCCGGGTGAAATCGTGAGCGGAGAAGGCCACGTGGTGTGCGGCCGGTGCCGCAACTGTTTGGCGGGACGGCGGCATCTGTGCGCGCACACGCAAGGCGTCGGCGTGAACCGGCCGGGCGCCTTCGCGGAATACATCGCGCTGCCTATGAGCAATATCTGGCGGCATGATCCGGGCATCGACCGCGAGGTGGCCGCCATCTTCGATCCGTTCGGCAACGCAGTGCATACCGCGCTTTCTTTTCCATCGCTGGGCGAAGACGTGTTGATCACCGGCGCGGGGCCCATCGGCCTGATGGCCATTCCGGTAGTGCGGCACGCGGGCGCGCGCTTCATTGTGGTCACGGATCTCAATCCGTATCGCCTCGATCTGGCTCGTAAGATGGGCGCCACGCTGGCGATGAATCCCAAAGAAACCTCCATCGCGGAAGCGCAGAAGCGGCTGGGAATGCAGGAAGGGTTCGATGTGGGATTGGAGATGTCCGGCAATCCAGCGGCCTTCCACGACATGATCGCCAACATGAGCCACGGCGCGAAAATCGCCATGCTCGGGATCCCTGCCAAAGAGATGCCGATCGATTGGCGGCAGGTCATCTTCAACATGCTCACCATCAAAGGCATTTATGGCCGCGAGATGTATGAGACCTGGTACAAGATGTCGGTAATGCTCGAGTCCGGATTGAATATTAAGCCCGTCATCACGCATCGATTCGACTATCGCGATTTTGAAAAGGGTTTTGAGGTCATGCGCTCGGGAAATTCAGGTAAGGTGATTCTCGACTGGACCCGGCCATGAAGACCAGCGTCTTCGATCTATTCAAGATCGGCATCGGCCCGTCGAGCTCGCACACGGTCGGCCCGATGCGCGCCGCCCGCCAATTCGCTTCACGGTTGCGGGATCAAAACATTCTGCACAGCGCCGGCCGCATCAAGGCCGAATTATTCGGTTCGCTCGCATTGACGGGCGTGGGCCATGGCACGGACAAAGCAGTTCTGCTCGGTTTGGCGGGATACGAGCCCGAAGAGGTTGATCCGGCGTCGATCGACTCGATTCTCGCCGGGATTCGTGACGGCAAGCAACTTCGCGTGCTCGGTGAGCGCAGCGTGCCATTCGAAGAAACGCGCGATCTGTTGTTTCACAATGACGCAACGCTACCGGGGCATCCGAACGGTATGCGGTTTTCGGCATTCGGAAACAATGGCGCTCTGCTCGCGCAGGAAGTGTATTACTCGGTGGGCGGCGGCTTTACCGTCAGGGAAGGGGAAACGCCGTGCGAAGCTCGAAACTCGCTGCCGGTGCCGTATCCGTTTTCGAGTTCCGAAGAATTGTTGGCGCAGGCCTCGAAAGAAGGCGTCGCGATTTGGCAGATCATGCTGGCAAACGAAAGCGCGCTGCGCGATGAACAGCAGGTGCGCGCCCGCATGCAAAAGATCTGGTCGGTGATGGATGCCTGCATCGATCGCGGCTTGACTACCGAAGGGATACT
Source organism: Bryobacteraceae bacterium (assembly GCA_036501045.1). GTDB lineage: Bacteria > Acidobacteriota > Terriglobia > Bryobacterales > Bryobacteraceae > Bog-105. The sequence continues at coordinate 747 of DASYAX010000169.1, read as the reverse complement.
TCCCGGCGGCCTGAACGTGCGCCGGCGCGCCCCCAGGCTGCTGGCGAGAATTCAAGCGCGAAAGGTGCGCGATCCGCTGGACGCGATGGATTGGGTGAACGTTTTCGCCATGGCGGTAAACGAAGAAAACGCCGCCGGCGGAAGAGTGGTCACTGCTCCCACCAACGGCGCGGCCGGCTTGGTCCCGGCGGTCGGCCGGTATTATCGTCAATTCGTCCCGGAGGCCTCGGACGAAGGCCTGCTGCGCTATCTGCTCACGGCCGGGGCCGTTGGCATCTTATATAAGGAGAATGCGTCCATCTCCGGCGCCGAGGTCGGTTGCCAGGGCGAAGTGGGGGTGGCGTGCTCCATGGCTGCCGCTGGTTTAGCCGCCACTTTAGGCGCAAGCAATGAGGAAGTGGAGCATGCCGCCGAAATCGGCATGGAGCACCATCTGGGCATGACCTGCGATCCGATCGGCGGGCTGGTACAGATTCCCTGTATCGAGCGCAATGCGATTGGAGCGGTCAAGGCCATCAACGCCTGCCGCATGGCGATGCAGGAATCGGGCGGCCACAAAGTGTCCCTCGATCAGGTGATTCGCACGATGTACCAGACCGGCCTCGATATGCAATCGCGATACAAGGAAACCGCGCTTGCGGGTCTGGCCGTGAATGTAAAGGATTGTTGAATGTATACCAATGTTGAGCCTTACCTGGCGCAGAGACTCGCCGAAATCGAAAAGGCCGGCCTCTTCAAACGCGAACG
>DASYAX010000168.1:0-9183 GCA_036501045.1 Bryobacteraceae bacterium | reverse complement strand
CGGCAACGGCGCGATCCTGGGAAGCAATAACGATTGGATCTCGGCCCCGAACCACGCTCAAATCCAGGCCACTGGACTTGCTCCGAGCGACAGCCGCGAATCGGCCATCCTCATGACTTTGGCTCCAGGCAACTACACCGCAATCGTTCGCGGAGTGAACGGAACGACGGGCGTCGCCTTACTGGAAACCTACGCGCTGCCCTAAGCGAAGCGTTCGCCTCATCAGGCGAGTGCCTCGGTCTGCCGGGAAGTTCATCCTCGACACTCATGAGCTGTTCCGATTCGGGATAACGCGTGCGGCTTGCCACTTGACAGCAAAGCGCCCAAGCGCTGGAAGCGATGAAGGAGCATAAGCCGAAGGAAGCGCGGTAAGCATGACGACAGCCATGGGCATCGAGCTGCTGACCGAAGAACAATATCTTGAGGTGCACAAGCTGGTCGAGTTCGCCAGGGACGAATACGAAAATGGCAAACTACTCCTCGACGCCGCGCTCGAAGGCGCGCGCCTGCGTCTGCGACCGACCCTCATGACCTCCTTCGTCTTCATCTTCGGCTGTTTGCCGCTTTGGTTCGCCACCGGCTCCGGCGCGGTCGCGCGCCGCGTCCTCGGCTCAACCGTCATTGGAGGAATGATCGCCGCCTGCGACGTCGCGACTTTTTGATTCCGGTATGTTCTACGTCATCGAGCGATTCTTCCCGGGGAAGAAAATAGCTATGCAATCCGAAAAACAAACGCCCGTCCCAGAGTCCGCTTCGTGCCGCTGATTTTTCTTCGATGACAAGTGACTCAATAAAACGAGTGTCGGAAGTAGCTCTGAGCCCATTTTCCTCACGCACTCGTCAGGCTATCCTTTACTCGTTAGCCGAAGCCAGCCGAGCGGAAGAGCGGGCCGCGGCCTGCTCCGCGCTCACTTTCTCGATGAGCGCACCCTGCTTTTCCACGATTACTTCCAGCCGCGCGACTTTCTCTTCGAGTGACTCGATCTTTCCATTCTGCGCCTCGACCTTGCGATGCTCCTTAAGAAATTCATTGAGCAACATCGCGTTCACCGCTTCGTAGCGGACGGTGTAGGGCTTGCCCGACTGATCGCGAGCGACGAGATCGGGACTGACTTTAGCTACCTGCTCGGCAACCAGGCCAAATTGCGGGATGCCTAACGAGTCTAACTCTTTCTTGTAGCGGAAGGTGACCGGCTGGAGCGAGAGAATCGCTTCGCTCGCCTGAGCCATCGGCTGGATGTTCTCCTTGAATCGCGCGGATGAGGTAAGGGTTCCCACGCGTCCAGTGCTATCGATCATCACCTCGACCCCATCGGCTATGGTGCTTCCGACAATGCCGCTGACATAGGTGGCGGTTTGGACGCCGATCGCTCCCAGGCGAATGGTGTTCGATTCGCCAGCTCTTCCGCTCGCCCCGATATCGATGTTGCTGCTCCCCGTGGTGAGATTGCCTCCGGCCGAGACCCCGAGGGCGATGTTATTGTTACCGCTGTAATTTTGGTAGAGAGCTCTCAGGCCACAGGCGGTGTTATTGGTTCCATTTTGATTACTGTAGAGTGCGTCCCACCCGGTCGCTGTATTGTTGTTGCCAAACAGATTCTGATAGAGAGCTTCCAGTCCATCGGCGGTGTTGTCGTTGCCCCCGACGTTCCGAGCGAGAGCGCCCTCCCCCGAGGCGGTGTTGCGCGTGCCGCTGCCATTGTTCGTGAGCGCGGCATATCCGATGGCGGTGTTTTCGCTGGCGACGTTAGCGTAGAGGGCAAACATGCCCGAGGCCGTGTTCTGGGTCCCAGTGAGGTTGGAATAGAGCGCATTGACTCCGGTCGCAGTGTTTTCGGTTCCGGTAGTGTTCAAATAAAGAGCCGCCGCGCCTAAGGCTGTATTGCTGGAGCCACGGGTATTGGCGGAGAGTGCGCTTAGTCCGTCGGCGGTGTTGTAACCCCCGTCCACATTCGCATAGAGAGCGCTCCATCCGCTCGCGGTATTGTCCATTCCCCCGACGTTGGAAAAGAGCGCATCGACACCGGTCGCCGTGTTATAGTTCCCCGTCGTATCGGCTTTCAGGGCATAAGCGCCAAGAGCGGTATTATCCGTGCCCCTGACGGAAAACAAGGCGTCGTAACCGAAGGCCGAATTAAGGCTACCCCCGCCGCTCGTCCCGGCGCCCGTGCCGTAAAACGTATCGGTCGGATCGACCGCCTCCACTTTCGCGAGCCCGGCCGACCACAACCCGACAATCACTCCGAGAGTGATGCCGGCGCGCTGCCCAAGGCGGCGCGGATGAGACGGGATATTAAACGCTGAAGTGTTATGGCCTACAGACAACCTGCGCGACGGATTATTTTCTTTCATATTTTTTCCTCCTCGTCCGGCATTATTCCATGAGATGAGTTTTCAACTCTGCAAAAAGGCGCCGTTGCTCCCGAGACGAAAAACAGCGGCCCCCAGATGCAAACCTCGATTCCATGCGCGGCGGCCAGGGATGTCAATACTTTTCCAAAGAGTTTTGCCGACCATCCTCTTTGGATTGGTCAGCAACCCGACCATAATGCCGAGTTAAATTAGGAAACCAGGAAGTCAGGAATAAGCAACAAGGGATGAACTTGGCAGGCGATCGTAGAAAGACGGGTAGATTGCAGGGCGGGCGGCTCGCCGGCTTCGTTCAATTGCGTCAATTGAGATGAGTGTCTTGCAATTCGATCAGCTTGCCATTGAGGCCCTGCTCAATCCCGCCGGCGGCAGGCTGGAAGCTGGGCTTTCCACGTATCGAAACTTGCTGCCGGCATTTAAAGTCATGAATTCCACTAGTGGAAACTGAGGCTCCGCTAAGGAAAACCGAGGCTTCACTAGTGGAAACCGAGTTTCTAAATGCGGGGAGCCGGTTTCCAAATAGCGAAACCATGACTTCAAACTTCGGAAGCAAGGCTCTGTATTTGGGAAGCAAGTTTCCGAACTTCGGCACCGTGGCTTGACCGTGTCGAAGCCGAGTTCAAAACAGGGACAGCATGATTGAAACCTTTATTTCCGTGCCGGCATGTTTGCGAAGTATGACTGGCAACCTGCGAAGCGCGGCTGCGGATATGGTCGGCCCGGCTGAGAAGGTGCAAGGCTTGGTTTGCAATGCCGCCGGGACGGCTTTGCTGACTCGCGCGCGGTTTTGCGTGACGAATCGCGCCGCTTGCAAGAGCAGGCGCGCGGGTTTCCCAGTCGAAGGCTGCGCTTAGGAGCCTGCGGGCTGCGCCGCGGGAAATGGTTCGTTCGCCTGCGAAGCTTTTTTTTGCGCAGCCTGATCGCGGTAATTCTTCAGAAGAAGATTGACCTCCCTTATCTCGCGAATCTTCTCGTCGGTGTCGCGTGGCAGGTTCAAATCCAAATCGAGTGGCTGGAAGTCGTCAGGCCGCGCTATCTCCGGGCGGCGGAAAAGCGCGGGGATCGGCCCCTGGCCCGACTGGATTTGTTCGATTTCGCCGCGCGCTTTGAGGCGGCTGAGAACGACGGAAATCTTGGAGGTGGCCCGAGGCGCGCCTTCACGCTCGAGGAGCGCGGCAAGGTGGTGCAGCGTGTAATCGCGCGTCATCTGACCGATGGCCCAACGGACAATTTGGGTATCGGAGCTACAATCGCCACGTGTGAGTTCCTTCAGCTCCGGATGCACGTAACGCTCCGGCGGCGCAGGCGGCGGCAAAGCCGGCGGCTCGGGCGTTGTCGTGACCGGCGCGAGTTCCTTCGTTGCGCAGGGGAAAGTGTTGGAAGCAACGGCCGGGAGGAGAAAACCCAGGTCGATCGGCAGTGGACCTCGCCCGCTGGCTGCGTGCTTATGCACGACGTTGAGGGCGGCGAGCATGCATTCCCGCTCAATGATCTCCCGCCGGAGGCGATTCTGCTCGGTTTTGATTTCAGCAATGGTAACGTTCATGCGTTGCAAGGGTAGCATTTGCAATGCCTGCGAAGAAGAAAGTTTAGAAAAAGATTGGCAGCGTTCTTTCGTGCAGCCAGAGATAGGGAGTGCCGCAGGAATCTCACGACAATCTGTCTCGAGATCGGGCATGTCCTCTTTATAGATCTGCCGGTTACTCGAAGCTGCTGCAATCGCAGGCATGCCTCCGCAGTCCCGCCTAAAAAGAAATGGCGGCCGGAAGATTTTCTCTTGACAGGCGGCGCTGGGAAAATAAGGATGTCGTCAACCCGGTGTCAAATCTAAGCCCCTTCCGCCCGACTCGCGTTCTCACCAAAACGGCAGTATGCCGTTTTACAAATCAGCCCTGCTGGCCAGTTTCTTTACGAGCCTTAAACACTTTGACGGCTCTGCTCGCCGCCCTGACCGTGCTTTCCGATCTCAAGGCTGCAACGGTGCAAGTGCAGGTGGACGGTGATAATTGTGTATTCACACCGCAAGCCGTCAATGCTTTCGTCGGGGATACGGTTCAGTGGAACTGGATTTCTGGCTTATCGAGCACCGTTTCGGGAACGCCGGATGCGCCTGATGGACGATGGGATTCGGGCCTTCAAAGTGTGGGGGCTACTTTTTGCCATACCTTTACTGCCCCCGGAACATTTCCGTATTTCTCTGATTCGTCTGCGACCATGATCGGCACAGTTACGGTCTTTCCACCGAAATGGCCGGTCGGCTTCTATTCGTTGACAGAGGATGGCTCCGATATAATTGGCAGCGACCAGCTCCTGACGAAAGACTGGGTTACAGGATTCAGGCTTCGTCTCTATATTCGCGACATTCTCAAAGACGGACCCACGCCTGATTGGACGGAGCTGGATGCGGCGATAAGCGAGGCAAAGGCGGCTGGAAAGAAAATAGGGGTCAGCATAGCCTGGGGCCGATACTGCCCCGATTGGTTATTTGCCTCGGGGGTCTATGAGTTTCTGGTCGATCCAGCAGACAACAACCTGGGAAGCAATCCTAACTCTTACATGCCGCTGCCCTGGGACACAACTTATCAGCAATATCTCTTCAATTTCATAGACGAGTTCGCGGCTCGGTATGACTGTGATCCCACAGTCCAATACATCGCGATCACTGGTTTTCAGCAATTGGTCGAGAATCGACTGATTAACAATTACAACGGTTCCTACGCCCTTAATAATGATGTATCGCTAACTAATAAACAAAAGGGCTCCTACTGCGAAGTTCAGTCGCAATCGGCGAATTTCACACCGACCAATATACCGCCTACGTTTTTTGATATTACAGACAAGGGTATTTCCAGCCCCTATCTTCCTGTGAACAGTAAGTTTGTAATCCAAGCGAGGATCCAACTTGTCCGGCAGCTCCGGCTCCTCACGTCGTCTACGTAAACCAAAAAGCTTCGCAAAAAGCCGTGAATCAAGCGGCGACGGTCCTCGAGTGGCAGATCTTAAACGGCGACGAGGCAAAGGCCGATGCCGAAGCATCCTCTCTCACATACGATGACACTTCTCCGGCTGATGGTGAAGTTTTCGCCGGATTTAGCAATTGGGTCCCATCTAGTACGCCGGGCTTTGCCAGTATGCGTGCGTATATGACGGCGATGATTGGAACGGATGGGAGCTTGGGGATATTAGACAAATGGGTGCATGCGTTTCCACACACTCCGGTGGTCCTGACGGAACAGAGCCCGTTCTCAGCAAACAATCCGTGGAACACGCCTGCGAGCGAGGACCTGAAGAAATATATCCAGACCTATTCGCTGGGCGGCTACATGACAGCCTCTTTGCAGGCGGTATGCAACTATGATGCTTCCAAGATCCATCAGACGCTGACGCCAAAAGGAGATCAGATGCTTTCTTTCTTCTCCGACCCCAAGACCGACATCTACAAGTCTTCGTGCCCAATGCCAACTCCAACGCCCGGAGCCCAGACCGTGAACGACGCCTGCGAAGCCGCCTTGGAACGAGGTGACAGTTGGTTCGAGCCTTACTACCATGACATGCTGACTGATCAGGATCAGAGTCCCCCCGCCATGGCTCAGGCATGGGAGGCAAATAAGCCTTCGTTCACTTCGCCTCTGCCACAACTCGTCTCAGCAGTATCGCGTCTGACCCATGCGGGCGTCGGCGACTTTGACGTCCCTTTGCCTTTCACCGGCCCGGTTGGAATCGAAGATCGGTTGGCGAATTGCTACCAAATCGTGCTTACCTTTGATAAACCGGTCCAGTCCGGGATCGCGACCCTTGCTTCAGGCACGGGAATCATCGGGACGCTGGCCTTCAGCGGCAACACCATTTCCGTGCCGCTCACGGGGATAGTTAATGGAGAAGTGGTGACTTTGTTGATCAGCCAGGTGAACGGATTGCAGACTGATTTTGCCGGAGCCGATATCGGCTTCCTGGTCGGTGATGTCAATGGAGATGGCTTTACAAACGGCGGTGATACAGTTGCCGTGCGAGGTGATTCCGGAGCGGATGTTGACGCGACCACCTTTCGGGCGGACGTCAATCTCGACGGTTATATCAACGGGGGCGATACGGTCATCGTCCAGAATAACTCTGGCACCGCGCTTCCGTAGTCAAATTTTCTCCCGAGGTCGGTCCGCGACGGCGGCGTGCATTGCGATGATCGCGCCTCTTGCCCTGCCCTCGCCTAACGAATAAAGCAGCTTCATCTAACTCCTATTTGACTACCTCTTTCAGAGAAGACTTACTATCGAGACTTCTCAGATTTCTCCCTACCCCGTTCGGCGATGAGGTCGCGGCGTACGGCGGGATTCGATGTTCTCGATCTACTCGGGCAGGACGTCGAGGCACGCGGTGGCGATCCAGCGCCGGGCGCTTTTCATGTCGGGGAAGACGGCGATGCGGCGCTGGCTCCGGCGCGTGCGTTGGATGAAGTCCAGGATGGCGTTGACGGGCGCTGAACTCTTGCTCATGACGACGGCGCGGCAGATTGGATTCTCGGAACCGGGCGAGCCGCCTACCAGCCGCTCGGCGACTTCCGGGCTGACGCGGGCGTCGGTCACGTCATAGAAATCCCAGATGCGATCGAAGGTGGGATCGAAGCGCGGATTAACCAGGAGCGCGGCGCGGGCGTTGAGAAAATCTTCATCCGCGACCGGGCCTTCAGCTCTGGTAATGGTGAGCCTTTCCTCGTCCTCGATGATAACGCTGACCGGCATGCCGAAGTGGATTGCAGCGCCATTCATTCCACGCGGGCATTTTTTCTGAAAATGTTTTCTGACCAAGGAGTCGCTCCGCCGCCGGGCTTGGCGATGAAGCCGTTCCAGATCTGGCACTCTTCGTCAGTGCGCGAGTGTGCGTGAGCGCTGTCCGGCCGAAACCTACCGGACGGGTCCTTTTAGGTGGCCTTGGGCGTAATCTCGCCGCTGAGCAGACGTTTCAATTCGTCGCTCACCTGTAGTTCGGCTGACCAATGTTCGAGCTAGCTTTTATCGAGCGCCGCGGCCTGGACGGCGATCACGCCGGCGGCGTCGCCGAGCTGACAGTCGGAAGGCGAAATCCGGTTCCAGAGAAGCTTATGCAGAATCACGTCTTCAGCCGTGGCGATCCAAGCCGCTTCGCCAAAGAGTGTGACTCGGATGCGGCGGCGGAACATTTCCTGATCGAACGGCTCCGCACCCGCCTGCCAGAAAATCGACCTTCAAGGCCGATCGAGTGTCGATGGCGTTGAATTGATGCGGCGGCTGGGACGCCGCGCGAACGGCGGCTTCGTCGAGGTAGAAGTCGCCGCTGAATTCTTGAACGATAAGCTGGGCAGCGTTTGCGGGGAGCTGGAGGACAAAGTCCAGGTCGTGCGTCGTGCGCGGAATTCCCCAGTAGTTGCTCGCCATCGACCCGCTGAGGTAGTAGGCGACGCCGGTCCGGTTCAAACGACGCAGGCAGTCGACGAGCAACTCGCGCTCGTTCATGCGGAGCGGGCCAGCTCGAGGCGCTGGCGCAGGAGTCGCTCGACTTCGGCGGTATCAGCCTCAGGGTGCATTCGGCGGATACCCTCCCGGGCGATGTCACAGGACATCTCGTGCAAATTAAGCGCGATCGCTAGGCGCTCTTCGCCGCTCACCTGGCGGTAGCGCTCGATCTGTTTCTCGAGCGCCGCGGTTGCCGTCATGGGGCACTCGTAAGGCCGATGCCATGTTGTCGCAAGAACGTGACCTAATTCTCGCGACTGATCGCGATCCGAAGCCGCCGGGAGTGCGACCTTTGTCGAATTCGATGTTCTCGATCTACCCAGACAGAACTGTGGCCTAACGAGTAAAGGACTTATCTTCCGCTCGGATGACAAAGACCAGGATTAGGCGAGAGGAGATTGGGGTCAGAGCCGAAATCATTCCGACGAATCGATCTGACAGCGGCAGAAAGCGCCGAGGCCGGAAATGGGAAGCGGTTCAGGGCTTACCATCGACCCAACAGACGCCCGGGAAGCCGATCAGCAGTCCTTTACTCGTTAGGCGAAAAGGAATCCAATCAGGCCTTCAATGTGCAAAGCAGTCGAGATCGGAAGACAGAAGCCGCCACCTTGGCAAGAGGTGACGGCTCTGTCTGAAGCGCTCTATTTGTCAGGCTTTGCTGATTTGGCGGCGACTTATTTCCGTTTGTCTATTGCGCGCGGCTTACCGACTTTGCAGAAGGAAACCGTGGTCCACATTGTTGCTGTCAATCAACTGTCCAGTGACCAGTCCTGTGTCGCTATTGTCCGTCGGAAGAGTGCCCTGGCCTGCGCCGGTCCCGCCGCCCGGGACGTCGAACGTGGTCAGGTTGCCGCGGGTATGACGAAGGAAGCCATGATTCACGCCGTTGGCGTCGAAGTAATTTCCGGCGACGTCTCCGAAGTCATCGTTGCTTTCGGGAAGAGTGCCCTGGCCCGGACCGGTGCCCGCGGCCGGCACATTGTAAGTGGTGTATTTGCCCTGAGGTGAGCGGGTGAACCCATGAAGAACGAAGTTTGAATCGACAAACACTCCCTCGACTTCGCCGGTTACACTACTACCCACGGCGAAGGTGCCGTTGAAGCTGCCCGCGGTATGGTCGGCGCCGGGAGCATCGATCACGGTGATGTTGCCGTGCGGATCGCGGAGGAAGCCGTAGCCGACCGAGTTCGCGTCAAAATAGAACCCGACGACGTTGCCTAACAAGTCGATCGCATTCGGCGTGGTGAAGGTGGACCCGTCCGGATCGAACTCGGTGATTTTACCGCCACTGGAACGCACGAAGCCGTGTTGGACTGAATTCGCGTCC
>DASYAX010000167.1:0-27054 GCA_036501045.1 Bryobacteraceae bacterium | reverse complement strand
GCCTCTAAAACGTGCGCCCAAACTTCTTTCTGCGCCGATGTAGCCGTCCCCATGCAGAAAGTGCGGCAAAGATCGCACATGTAGCCCCGATGTATCGGGAAGAGATCCAGGATATAAAGATCTCCTCTCTCAATCAAGCGCGAAGTTGGTGGGCCGCCGCCATTGATGGCTCGCGTGCCACACGCAAAATCACCCTTAAGATCGACGGCGGTTTCCGCGGCCGCGACCATAGCGTCCTGAATGATCGAATACGCCTGATATTCGGACATGCCTGGCTCACAGCGATTCCGCGCAGCGGCGTATCCAGCCTCGGTGAGTGCGATCGTGGCTCGGATGCAATCGATCTCGTCCGGGTCTTTTGGCCGCCGCATTTCTGCCAGCCAGGGAGCGATGTTTGTTGCAGACCGCCACAAGCCGGGCGCCAAACCGATCGGCGCGGCTTCGAATTCGGCGCCGATGCTCTTTTTGCCGCCGCCTAAAAACGCCGCAATCTCGTTCTGCAACTCTTCTTGCATGGTTCCACGATCGAAAAACCGCTGAATCGTGTAGCCCGTATACGTTCGGACCTCCACCGCTGCGCACTGGGCGGGTTCCCGATTGGTAACCAGCATGCTCGCGCCGCTCGCGGACAGGACGAAGCTCTGCGGCCAATTCGATTCAACCAGCGCTCCAGAAAAGTAATAAACCATCCGGGGACTGCTCATAATGGCAAAATCGAGTTGCGCGGCGGCCATTCGCGCGAGCAGCCGCTCCTGCCGCTTTCGGCAGAAATCCAGCGAAGGCATCAATGGCCCGATCCCGTGAGGTTTTGAAGAGACGGCGGGGCTTCGCCTCCGCGGAAACTGTCGACAAAATCGCGGAAGCGAACCTGCAGGCTCCGCCAATATTCGTACTCGGCATTCCACCGGCCCAGCGCCGAGTAAAGGCGATAATCCGTGTACTGATTGAGCCAGGCGCGGCGGTACGATTCTTTGAGTTGGCTGATGGCGTCCATCAGATCCGCCAGGCGGCTGTGCCCCGAATTGTATATGCCGAATGAAACGGCATCAGTAAGCGTCTCTTTGGTGGGTGCCTTGGGAAGCTTCGCCCAAGCATCGCTTATCTCGAGCGCGTAAAGATACTTCATCCCAGCGTAATCCAACAGTTGGGCGCCCACTAAGAAGTTGTCGAGCGCGGCTGAGCCACCGCCCGCGGATCGGGCGCGATACAAATGCTCCTGGGCCTCTTCCGCAAGGATACGGCACTTACGCAAGGATTCCGGATTTGCTGCCAGATGCGTCAGCGTCGAGGCGTCGAAAGGATGGTTCCAGATCGCTGTCATTGTGCTTTGCCCCAGAACCTTCTGCAGACTGACTTCCGCCCGATTGAGAGCGGTAAGTGCTTGGGCCATTTCCGGCGCCGCGGCGGGCGGATACATCGCGCGCGCATAATCCGCGAAGAATTCGCCGGGTTGCATGGGTGCGGACTGCCATGGCGCGATGGCGCCATACGCCATTCCCGGCCACGATTGGCGCATCAGCACTTGAGCATCATCCGTCCAGACCGTATTCATGAGTCCAAGCGCGTGCGATTTCCTGCCCGCAGCCAGCAATGTGTCAATGTTCATGAATGTTGTGTCATAGTCCGGTACGATTTCGTTCCAACTGTGGACGCTGGAAGCGACGATGTGAGGGACTGCTTTGGCTATCAACGGCTGTAGCCAATGCTTGTATTCCGGGTCGGGGGCTGCCTCGTAAAACCAGGGGACGGCGATAAGACCAGGCGGCAACTTGGAAATAATTCCCGGAAACTTCACCATAATGTCCGCGTAGGCCATTACGTGTTTGCCTCTGGCTTGAAACAGGTTGGCGACCGTATTCAACTGCTGCAAAAAAAGTTGCACCGGCGTTGAAGCTTCGCCTGACTGAGCTGCTTTCTGAATCGTCCACGTCTCATCGAAACCGATATCCACAAAAGGGCTGGGAAACAAAGCGGCAAGCTGCGATACCCAGTCGGTTAGTAACGCTTTGACTCTCGGGTTTGCTGGATTAAATTCTCCGCCGTGCGGAAAATCGGCTAAATCGGAATATTTCTCGATCCGGAACAGATCGTGTAGATGTCCATACATTTCGACTGCGGGAATCACGTCGATGTGCCGTTCGCGCCCATAAGCGATGATGCGCCGTATCTGATCTTTCGTAAAGCGGGCATTAGGATTCAGCAGCGTATATCCGTCAAGTTCAATGCTCGCCTCGGAATAAAAATAATATTGGTTTGCTTTCCAGCGGGCGAGAAAATCGAGTTGCCGCTCAATCTCAGCTTCGGTACACATGGGTCCTTCGCTGCCGGTATCGACTAGCGTCCCGCGATATGCAAGCGCCGGCCAATCCTCGATCATCACTTCGGGAAAAAAGGCGGCTCGTCCTTCGCCATTGGTTAGTTGCCGCAAGGTCTGGACGCCATAATAGAGGGCTGCCGAGGAACGCCCCGAAAGCTGAACACCTTCGGGCGTAATCTTTAGATCGTATGATTCGCGCGATTCCGGGCCGGGATGCTCGTTTGGAATGGGTAATGGATCGACGTCTCCGGTGCGAGTTAAGACAATGGCCGGATGCGGGGTGTCAGACTCCCAAATCGGAACTTGGATTCCAGTCTGTTCCTCTAGCGCTCGCGAAAGCGTCGCGGCAGTAAATCGATCTTCGCTGCTAGGCGGCGACGCGAATCGAATTCCCAACCCTTCGATGGCCAGTCTTCGCTCACCGTATTGAATCTTCTGCGGCTCGGGGAGCAATTTTTTGTGCTGGGCTTCTAAACGCGAAGCCGCGTAACAAAACAGAAAGACCGCCGGAAGGAATTTCACCTTCATACGACCAGTGAACCGGCACAAACTGTGCGTACGGCCTCGAGAGTTTGAGCGATGTCTTCGTCGGTGTGAGCTGCTGAGACATACCATCGGCCGTCTGGAAGCGCTAAGACGCCTTCATCGAGCAGAGCCAGCGCGAAATCGCTATATTGGGCCGCGTTCGCCCGTAACGTGTCCCGATAGTTCCTGGCTGGCCGGTCCATGAAGGAAAGTTGAAACACCGGGCCCTCGCCCGAGAGCGTGATCGCGAAACCAGCGTTACCCAGAGCGGTACCGATACCTTCCCGCAGACGATCCGATCGCTCGCGCAGACCTTGGTACACGTTGCCGCTGTTCGCGGCCAGCACCTCAATTGTGGCCCGTGCGGCAGCCAGACACAGAGGATTCCCGTTCAGTGTTCCTGCATGCACTACCTCGCCGTTTGCAATACGCTCCATGAACTCTCTCCGTCCCGCGAGGACGCTCAACGGTACGCCACCGCCCACGGCTTTGGCGTAGGTGGCGAGGTCCGGCTTTACTCCCCAGCGGCCCTGCGCTCCGCCCAGGTCGATGCGAAAGCCCGTGATGATTTCGTCGAAAATCAGAAGCGTCTCGTAACGGCTTGATATCTCCCTTAAAAATTGCAAAAAGCCCGCTGCCGGCGGTATGCAGCCGCTGTTGGCCAGCAACGGTTCTGCCAGGATAGCCGAGATTTCGCCGCCGTGTCTAGCGAACACGTGCTCCACACCCTCACGATCGTTCCACTCCGCAACCACCACGTGATCGTGTGGAAGTTGCCCGGCTCCCACGGACGCGGGCCTCTCCGGAGAATGGTTCGCCGGAGGATGATAACTCACCAGGGCCTCATCGCTCCAGCCATGATAGTGGCCTTCAAACTTCAGATATTTTTCTCGACCCGTTACCGCGCGCGCCAAGCGCAGAGCCACCTGCACGATCTCGGTACCGCTATTGGCGAAGCACACCAGATCCGCGCATGGAATCGTGCGGTTTAGCAGTTCGGATACTTCGAACTCGAGATCGTGCTGAGCACCGAACGTAAGAGCACGACCGGCCTGGCGCTGCACCGCTTCCACCACCTGTGGATGTGAATGGCCTAATAGCAACGGCCCCCACGCCAAGCCATAGTCCAAATAGCTGTTCCCATCTACATCAAAAACCCGCGATCCCAGACCGTAGTTAAAAAACAAAGGATACGGTTTCGCACTCCGGCGCATGCCGCTCGATACGCCACCGGCCAGGGTGCGCAAGGAACGCTGGTGGCGTTGCCAGGAGCCGAGGGTCTTTCGGCGGATGTTTTCCTCGTGGAGTTTCGCCTGGAAGTCACACTCGTTCGAGACAGATTTCACGGGTAGATAATAACGCGGAGGTCCCGAATGCAGGGCTTACTACTCCGTTGGCGGAAACTTTGGTCGGGGCGAGTGGATTCGAACCACCGGCCTCCTGGTCCCGAACCAGGCGCTCTACCAGGCTGAGCCACGCCCCGAACACACCTAGTTTACAAGGTTGGTAGTTGCGGATCTAGTTAGGACGTCTCAATTCTTCAGCGAGTCCGCTCATGCCTTTCCGGCGGAAGATGTCGGCCAGCCGTTGCTGTTCAGGCGAGGTGGCCAGCTCGCGCCGTAGTATCGGGTCGCTGGTCGCTTCGTCGATGTCGGAACGGCTCGGGATCCAGAGATTGCCATCGGCAAACTCGACATCGTTCACGAAAGCCATGAGCCCACCGATGACCATCGGCTGGCCGGTTGAGCGTGAAAAACGCAGCGTGCCGGGCTCGCTCATGCTGGCCGTTTGAACGGGCCCGAGCCGCAGGGCGGAAGGAACCGAGCCGGCAACGAAATCCCTGCCCCGCTCGTCACGCACAATCCAGCCCATTTCGATGCTGCGAACCATCCGATGAGAAGTATTGCGGACTTCCACTTCGGGCGTGCGCACTTCATTCCCCGCTACCTGCGCGGCGCCGCGAATCGGCTGCACGGGCGAACTAGGGAACGAGACGGTGTTGACGGTAACCGCCTGTTCGTGCCGCGAACTCGTGTGCGGCCCCTGCAGCAATTCCAAACCGAGCTGCTCGGGAAGAGCGTCCTCCAAGCCGAAATTCAGTTCCCTACGCAGTTCCGGCAGACGCCCGCTATCGAGCAGGGCCGCCAGATAACGGCGGTCGCGTTTCGCCTCCAGTTCATAAACCAACAACGCGCGGAGTGAATGCAGCCTATCGGGACCATACGACGAAAGATCATTGAAAAGCGCGCAATCGAGCGACACTTCGACCAGGGCGGAATCATTTTTAGAAACTGTGAAAGGCCGCAGCAGCTCCATATCGATCCGCACTGGGAACGTTTCGCCGGGCTGAACATACAAGCTCGGCATAATGACGGAACCTTTGCCGGAAGGCGTGAGATCTTGGGCTTCGACGCGCAAGGTGAGGCTCGAAATCGTCTTTCGTCCCACGTTGCGCAGTACGAGCGAGGCGTGCAGATCAATTGCCATCGATACGCCGCGCGGGGACGCCGTGGTCGCACCCATGCTGGAGGATACTTGTAAGACCGGAGAATCGTCCGGAAATTTTACCGTCAACCAACGCCCTGTATTGCCGGCCGCCGCCGCTGACAGCGAAGATACCAGCGCCAGCGCCACGGCAAGCGCGAGTCGCCGGAAGCTACTGCCCGTAAACATTGGTAATGGTCACCTGTCCGCTCTCTTCGTCGATGTAGCGAGCCGCCACGGAGGAAGGTCCCGACATGGAGATGACCGCTGAAGCGGGGTGCAGGATGGTGAGAGTAGCTCCTTGCGTGCGCACGGCAATGCCCTCAGGCGTCGAACGAAGAACGGTGCCGGGCAGTTGCGGGCGCTCGAGACCGGTAAAATTACGCAGCGTGGTAGCGAGGCGCTCGGTTTGCTCGCGAGGTATGTGCGTCACCCAACCGGCGACGAATAGAGCGACCAGGCCGGTGGCCACAGAAACTCTGAAAAGCAAGGTGCGCTTGCGCCCGACGTTTTCAATGCAGCGCGCCGCATCGAGACCTACCGCGATGTTGCCCAGCATCTCACGCTCGATCACCGGCCAATGGGTAATCGCTTCGAAGCCTGTGAGTGTTTGAGCGTTTGCCTCGCGCTGCAACTCAGTTTTGGCCGACCGCAACAGCAAGACCTGCTGCTCACAATCGCCGCAATGCGCGACATGACGGCCGACGCGCAAGCGCATCAGCAACGGCAGATCGGCCGCCGAATAAAGCGCGAGCGTCTCGAGCTGCGGATGGCGGGGGCGGCCCGGCTCGCGGCCAATCATGAGGGCTTCCTCGCTTCGAGATAGCGTTTGAATTTGATGCGCGCGTTGGCAATGTGCGATCGCACGGTGGCCATCGAGCAGTTCATCTGGATGGCGACCTGATCGGCGGGCATGTCCTCGACATCGCGCAGCAACAGAGCCATGCGCTCGCGTTCCGTCAACACCGCGAGGCCGCCATCGAGCTGCAATTTGCGCTCGCCGCGCAACAGAGATTGCTCCGGGCTTTCGAGCGGCGAGTTTGCCGTATCGGAAAGCTGGCTGACATCGACGAAGGCAAACTTCTTATTGCGCCGCAGGAAATCAATCGCGGTATTGGCGGCAATCCGCGAGAGCCAGCGCGAGGCTTTGTCAAGATCTTTGAGTTGTGCCTGTCGCTGGAGGGCTTTGATGAACGTTTCCTGGGTAAGATCCTGAGCGTCGTCGACGTTTCCGACGATCCGGTAGATCAGCAGAAAAATACGCCGTAGATTCTGCTGGACGAAGTGGGTTTGCGCGTCCGATTCGGCTTGTATTTGGGATTGCGGGAGCGGAGGCAGACGCTCACTCATCAGTTCCCCCGGCCGAAACAGTTGGGCCAAAACAGCCGCCGATCCGCCACCGGGCACCGAGTAGTTTTTCTCTCGCTCCATCCCTTTACAAAGGAATGACGGAAAGGCGCTTCAAACGTGCAGGGCGGCGTTACCATCGACGCTATCTTAAAGTATATGAGACCCGTAGCCGTCATCGGGATTGGCAAGACCGCTTTCGGCGCTTTTCCGGATCGCGACTTGCGGTCCCTGGCGGTAGAGGCGGTGAGAAACGCGCTGGCGGACGGCAGCGTCGCGGCCGGCGCCGTTGAAGCCTTCTATTTGGGGAACTTTGCCGGCCCTTCGTTTGTGGGCCAAAACCACCTGGCGCCGTATATAGGCATGGCCGCCGGGTTTGGCGGGATTCCGTGCACGCGATTTGAGGATGCCTGCGCCTCGAGCGGTTCGGCATTCTTTCATGCCTGGCAGAGTGTAGCGTTTGGCATTTACGACGTCGTAGTCGCGGCCGGCGTGGAAAAGATGACTTCACAGAGCACGCCGCGGGTGACAGAAATTCTGGCGGGCGCGGGCGATATGTCGGGCGAGGGCCGGGCTGGGGCCACGTTCCCTGCCCTTTTCGCGATGATTGCACGCCGCCACATGCATCAGTTTGGGACTACTCGCGAGCAACTGGCCACGGTGTCGGTAAAGAACCACGCGAATGGCGCCAAGAATCCGCTGGCCCACATGCGCAAGGTAATTACGATGGAGCAGGCGCTGGCGGGCAAGCCGGTGGCCGAACCGCTCACAGTTTACGATTGCTCGTTGATCAGCGACGGAGCGGCGGCGGTGGTAATTGTTCCGGCCGACCAAGCAAGCCGCTACACATCCCGCTTTGCGCGGGTGCTCGCGGTGGCGCAGACGTCGGATTACGTGGCGCTCGACAACAAATCGGACATCACTTTTTTTCCGGCCGTGAAATCGGCCGGAGAGCAAGCCTACCGGATGGCAGGCCTGGTGCCGCTCCAGGTGGATGTGGCGGAATTGCACGATTGCTTTACGATCGCGGAAATTGTGGCGAGCGAGGACCTCGGGTTCGTCGCGAAGGGCGAAGGCGGGCCATTTGCGGCGGCCGGGTGCACGGCTATTAACGGCCGCCTTCCGATCAACACCAGCGGCGGGTTGAAATCGAAGGGTCATCCGGTCGGCGCGACCGGCGTCGGACAGATCTGCGATATCGTGATGCAGTTGCGAGGAGACGCAGGAGAACGCCAGGTTGCCCGCCATCGGATCGGGCTCACACAGAACCTGGGGGGCTCGGGAGCGACCTGCGTAGTGACCATTCTGGAGGCCGCATAATGCCGGGTGACGGGATTGTGTACACGGAAACGATCGTGCATTCGCCCCCCGAGCAATATGCTGCCGATGCGCCGTATCAGCTCGCGATTGTCGATCTCGATTCGGGCGGACGGCAAACGGTTCGGGTGCTTGGGAAAACGCCGGGAGAGCGTGCGCATATTGGCGATCGCGTGAGTTTCGTCGAGGAGCGAAATGGCGTGGCGTATTACGAAAGGAGCACGCAACGTGACGGTTGAACAGTTCGACCGGCAATACGGCCAGCGGAAACCTTATTTCGAATACTGGTTCGGCGAGGCGGTTCAAAAATCTATGCCTACGTGGATCCATAGTCTCCTTCAGAAGATCATCATGCGGCTGCTGGATGATGCGGGATACGAATCGGGCGCGGAAGTGAAACTTAAGACCTCCGACGATTTTCAACCTCTTCCCGACGTCTCGGCTGTTCTTCCCGGAAACGTGGAACTACCGTATCCGATTCGGCCCGTGGAGGTGGTTGTTGAAATTCTTTCACCGGACGATCAGTTCTCTCAAATTCTGACTAAGTGCCAATTCTACGGCGAATTGGGAATCGCTCATATCTATGTAGTGGATCCGGATGCGCGACAGGTTTGGACCTGGCGTCCTAATCAACCACTGACGCTGGTTGAATCGCTGGCGTCTATTCCCGTTTCGGCGATTTGGTCAGAGCTCGATCGCCGCATCACTCACATTTCAGAGCCTCGATTGGATTGACTCGGGCGGAGCGCCACGCTGGAATGTAGGTGGCGAGTCCGGCGGATAGTGTTAGCAATCCTAAAGCCATTGAGAGGGCAGCCGGATCGGCGGCGGCGACTTCAAACACTTGCGCTCGCAGTAAGCGAGAGAACGCCAGATAAAACGGGAAGCCGATGGCGATGCCGCTAACGAGTAGCAGCAGGCCATCGCGAATGGCGATCCATTGCACTTGAGCGGAGCGCGCTCCGAGCGCCATACGAATGCCGATTTCGCGCGTACGGCGTGTCACGGAATAGGCGAGCAAGCCGTATAGACCTATCATCGCGACCACCGTTGCCAGTACGCCCAGGATGGCGGAAAGTACGGCCAGCGTACGCTCTCTTTGGAGCGCTTCGCCGAGTTGCACTTCCGCCGTGCCGGCTGCTTCGACCGGGACTTGGGGAACGAAACGCTTGATTACCGAGATGATTTCGTTCTCTATGAACTTCGGATCTTGCTGGACCCGGACAGTGAAAGCGAGCCAGCCCAGGGGATCGTGGTTGTAATTCGAATAGGCCACAGGCTTGGGCAGCTCTTTCAACCCACGGTCGTGGGCGTCGCGCACTACGCCGATAATGGTGTCGGGACGTTTCACGCTATCGATGAAAAAGATCTGGCGGCCCAGAACATCGTCGGTTCCGAAGAAGTGGCGGGCAAACGACTGGTTGACGATTACGGTTGCCGGCGCATCCCGGGTATCGCGAGCATCGAAGTGGCGGCCCGAGATCAGTGTGAGGCCGAGCGTTTCGGCGAAGCGCGGACCAACAACGTTGCGCCCAACGGTATCGTCGAGCGTGCCTTTGAGTTTGTAACCTGGAACGTTCACAAGCGTGTTCCAGGTGAGCTGGCCCATGACGCTGGTAGAGAAGGTGACGGACTTGATGCCGGGTAGCTCGGAGAGCCGGGTATAGATTCTTTGCGCATAGGCGATACATTGATCGCCGGTGTATTTCAACAAACCGGGCCGCAAGGAAACGGTGATGAGATGGTCGGGGCGGAAGCCGCTGTTCACGTGCTCGTAGTTTTGCAGCGAGCGTACAAACTGGCCAGCGGTCAAGGCAAGAATCAGCGAGGCGGCGACTTGCATGACGATCATCGCTCGGGCGAATTTTGTGTGTTCCGGTCCCGCAAGGGAGCGTGAAGTTCGGATTGAAAGCTGGGGATCTACGCGCATGGCGTAAAGCGCGGGCGCAATGCCCGCCAAGAGGGCGCCGGCGACCGTGAGCGCCAAGCCGAAGGCGAGAGTCAGCAGGTCTGGCCGGATATGGATGGCTTCGGCCAACTGCTCGCCGCCAAGAACGCGCAGCAACAGAGGCCCGGTCCAAAGCGCCGCGAATATTCCGGCAGCTCCGCCCAGAACAGCCAACAGGGCGCTTTCGGTCAATAATTGGCGTATGAGGCGAGCACGCCCACAACCGATGGCGAGACGAACTCCAATTTCCGTGGTGCGGCTGGCAGTTCTTGAGAGCAGCAGGCCTGCCAAGTTCGCGCCGGCCAGAAGGAACACCAGGCTCGTGATCACGATCAGGATCGTCAAGGGCCGTTCCAGTTGCGCGCGGGTCTGGGAGTTGGCTCCGAGCGATGCCGAGATCACGCGGAATTTCAACTTTGAGGCGAACGCTTTCATGGTGCCGGCCATGGCAGGCGGAGTGTTCTGGGTGAAATCTTCCAGGACGCGGGCAAAGGCCGGCTCGAGCGCGGCCTGCATCTGCCGCTCCGTAACGCCTGGCTTGCGGCGGCAAATCATGCTGAAACCCCAACTGTTGCGGTTATGTACGGTAGGTACGCCGCGGACGCTATCAGCGGTGTAGGCAGGCAGAATGAGATCGGGCGAAATGCCAAGCGTTACGCCGCGAAAATCTTTTGGAGTTACGCCAGCAATCACAAACGGCAGGGAATTAATGATGAGCGGGTGACCAATGATGCGGGTATCACCGGCAAATCGCTTTTGCCAATAGGCATAGCTCAGGAAAACAGCGGACGTTTCACTGGATGCTTTCGCGTCGCCCGCGTTCAAGAGACGGCCGAGCGCGGGCTCGAGGCCGAGTACGGACGGTGCGTCGGCGCTTTCGAAAACGGCATGGGCAAGAGCGGCTACGCCCCCACTGATAACGTTGAGCTGGGCAGGCTCGGAGACCGCAAAGATGCCCGTAAAAGGCGGCTTCGAAGCATGCGCGAACATCTCAAAAGCGGGATAGGAGATCTCCGTTCCTAGGACGTGGTTACTTCTATCGTGAAATGCGAGCTGCGACAGCTCAGCCGGATCTTTCACCGCAAGACCACGCAAGAGTACCTGGTTTGCGACGCTGAATACGGCCGTGCTGACACCCACGCCGAGCGCGAGAAGCAGCAGCGCCACGGTGGTGAACACGGGACTCTTCGCGAGCGTGCGAAAACCAAAACGAACGTCTTGCCAAGTGGTTTCGAGCGCCGAAAGGCCGCGCGCGTCACGGCATTCCTCTTCGATTTGCGCTAGCGCGCCAAATTGAAGCCGCGCCTGACGGTCGGCCTCTTCCGGAGACACACCGGCGTCTCGCGCTTTGGCGGCCTGGCGTTCGATGTGAAAGCGAAGCTCGTCATCGAGGTCGGCTTCCGCCTGGCGGCGCTTGAAAAGAGAGCGGAGACGAAAACGAAGATCGCTTAACATTTATGCGCTTTCGAGGACTTGCGAGACCGCGAGGGTGAGCTTTCGCCAGTCGCTGATCTCCGACTCCAGTTGCTTTCGTCCGGAGGCGGTGAGGTCGTAATATTTTGCCCGCCGATTGTTATCGGAGACGCCCCATTTCGCTTTGATCCAGCCGCGCCGCTCCAGCCGGTGCAGCGCCGGATAGAGCGAGCCTTGCTGGATTTGCAGGACATCGCTCGATATTTGTTGAATGCGTTCGGAGATGGCCCAGCCATGCTGCGGACCGAGCGCGACGGTTTTCAGGATGAGGAGATCGAGGGTGCCTTGAGGAAGACCGATGGATTCGTCCGGCATGAGGCTCACCTTTCGCTTCTACAAGAGTGTACTACGTTCGAGAGCGGGGTGAAAAACAAAAGAGGCGAAGAAACGGCGTTTTTTACGAAACGAAATCCCCGTCTTCCTCAGTTCCTCGACTCCGGACGGCTATGCTGGCGAAGCGATTTGATGAGCGTTTGAACGCCGGCATCCCAATCCGGGAACAGATCAACGTATTGGAGGGTGGTCGCGATCTGGCGCGGCAATTCACAGGGATTTAGGCGAATGGGAATCAGGAAGATTTCGTCCGCGGGTACGCGCGTGGCGGCATCGAGCGCATAGCTGAGCTCGCACTGGAAGTGCCCACGCTTGGCGGTCGAGCGGCGAGAGAAACAGCCGACAAAAAAGTCCGACAGCTCGATGGCACGTTCGATGGCGCGCGGCCAATTCTGGCCGGGAAGCAATTTGGCTTCATCCATCCAGGGCTCAAAGCCAGCCTTCTGCAAAGTTGCATAGAGTTTGCGGGCTTCGGCGCGATCCTCCTGGGCATAGGCGAGGAAAACACGCCCGCGGCCATTCGGCTCGAAGATGACTTTGTCATTTTCATCGAGTTGAAAGCTTCCCATGCCGTCAATTTCGATGGAAGCGCCCTCATGAAGGCAACGGTCAATCAATTGAAGCAGCGCTTTGCCCCGCAGACGCCGGGTCACGGCTTGGCCTTTGGAGTGGACGCTCCGGCGGCGGAAGAGCGTTCTTCCGTGGTTCGCGCCGGCGGCCGCTTTAAGTCCTTAATCATGCGGTGCACCAGTTTGTCGACGTAGTCGGCGGCTTGTGCGCGCGAGCGGTGCGACTTTCTCGCTAACCGCCGCGCGAGTTCGTGCTTATTCATCGCCACTAGGGTAGGCGCCGTGATGGTACTTTTCGGGACCGGCAAACACCTGGCTGAGTTCGCAAGCGGTTGTAGTGGATCAGGTTAGGGGAAACGCAATAATTTTTCAAAACTTGTGACCCACGTGCAAAATGTTGACGCAGGGCAAAAACCGACCGTCTGCGCCACCCGCCGGCCGGATTCGGTGAGTATGAAGTTGACAAACTGTATAGAATCCAGAGCGGCCTGATTCTTCGAAATTATGCACGAGTGTTCCCCAGAGCAAAGTGAATGCCTGCTGGGGCGCATGGGTTCAAAATCGAGTGACAATCAGGAACGCGCCGCCGATTGCGATGGCGTCTTCGAGAAGGGCGATCGGAAGATCTTTTCCGCCGATTGCACGTACCAGGCGAGCGCGGAATTCATAGCCGCCCAGAGTTCCTACCACTGCTCCAACGACGCCCGCGAGAAGGCAAGCAATCCAAGCGCCAGATGCGAGGCCGATCACCGCGCCGCACAACGCCCCCATCACGATGCGCGCGCCGAACCCCAACGGCGCTTTGCGGCTGGGTGTCTTCGGCAGCTTGTCGGAGATGAGCTCTCCGATGGCAAGCACGCTGAAAATGTAAGGCGTGGCCGCATAACCCATAAAGGCCAGCCAGGTGTTTTCCAAATGCAGCCAGCCGAGCCGGGCTGCCCAACTAACGGCAGCCGGCGCGGTCAACGAACGAAGTCCGGCGATCACGCCGATCAGAAACGCCCAACAATAGATGGCCATCGGTTTTTTGTCTTGCTAGACTATCACAGGCCGGGAAACGTCAACCGTGCGCAATATTCACAAATCGTTTACATCGTTGGAGCAGGCCGTCGCAAGAAATCGGGCCACAATTTGGTATGGACTATCCGAATCAGTTGCGAACTGTGCTCGCGATATTGTCGTTTGCGGCCATTACCGGGTTGCGGATCTTTTCACAGGACGCGCCGGCCGCGAGCGAGATCGCGATCACCGCCAGGA
Source organism: Bryobacteraceae bacterium (assembly GCA_036501045.1). Lineage (GTDB taxonomy): Bacteria > Acidobacteriota > Terriglobia > Bryobacterales > Bryobacteraceae > Bog-105. The sequence continues at coordinate 13,484 of DASYAX010000167.1, read as the reverse complement.
AATTTAGCTTTACGCCGGATGTAATCCGGGTGAAGAAGGACGATCACGTGAAGCTAACGATCACGGCGCTCGATGCAGAACACAGATTCAAGCTGGAGGCTTTCGACATCGACAAGAAACTCAAGAAAGGCGAAGCGACTCCCATAGAATTTATCGCCGACAAGCCTGGGACATTTCCGTTTCAGTGTTCGCATTTTTGCGGCAGGGGGCACGGCAAGATGAAGGGCCAGTTGATTGTTGAATAGTAGCCGCAGACGACTAATGGTGCATCGTCGGTTATGTGCAGCCAGGGCACAAGAAGGCGTACCTCATTGGTGTTGGTGTTTCGGAACTCTACATTAACCATCTACCCGGCGTAGCTCGCAGATGTCAGGAACGGGCGTTTTACGTCAAAGTGGTCGGGTCCAAGAAGGGTAAACCTCGTAGTGATTATCCGTTCGTAACGTTTTCAATCCTTGTTATGGAGACTCTTTCACTCTTTCAAAGATCCCATACATCCAGTAGATCTTGGGCAAGTTAGCTGAAGGTGGATTTAGCGACTTTGGAAGAGCGAAGGTAAACACTAGTGACCGACATACTTGACGCGCCAGATCGAACCTGAAGCATCGTCGGTGACAAAGAGCGATCCGTCCGATCCGGTCGCAACGCCCGCTGGCCGTCCCCAAACACGTTTGTTGTCTATGACGAATCCGGTCAGGAAATCCTCGTACTCTCCGGTGGCGTTGCCAGTTTGATGTAAGGGTATTCGGATCACTTCGTAACCGGCGCGAACACTCTTGTTCCAAGAGCCATGCTCTGCAGCAAAGATATCGCCACGGAACGCCGGGGGGAACTGTTTTCCATCGTAGAAAGAAATCCCCACGGAGGCATTGTGAGGCTGTAAGAGTACGTCGGGCGTAATGACCTTATCTTTGAGCTCGGGGTGTTTCCCTACGTGGCGCGGATCCTGATGGCCGCCCATGTACCACCACGGCCATCCGTAAAAACCGCCTCGTTGTACATGAGTAATGTAGTCGGGAACGAGATTGTCACCGAGCCCATCGCGTTCGTTCACCGTTATCCAAAGGTTTTGCGTCTTCGGATCCGACGCCATAAATGAGGGATTTCGAATTCCGTATGCGTAGATCTTTACATCGGAACCGTCGGGATTACATTCGAGGATGTTGGCACGGTTCTTTTCCAACGGATTGCTATCGGCATCATCCGCGTTCGAGGAGGACGGCACGGTAACCAGCATTTTGTGACCGCCCGGTTCAAACAGAACATCCCGGTTGTTGTGACCGCTGTCTGGGAAGTCCATGATGTGTTCTGATGGACCGCGTGCTTGTAGATCTCCGTTGCGATAGGGGAAGCGAACGAGTGCTTTTGTGGTTGCCACATAGACCCAATGTGGATGCGGTCCAGGCGGATAGAAGTTCATGCCAAACGGTCGGTCAAGACCGTTGGCAAACACGGCTGTCCGCTGCGGGTGACCTGCTCTATCGATGCCGCGAAAGATCTCAATCTTACCGGTTTCTACTTCCGCGACAAAGAGATCGCCATCGGGAGCCCGGCGCATTCGACGGGGATTATCAAGACCGGTTGCGTAACGGGTTACTTCGAATCCGGCCGGTGTCTTAGGCCAAGCGTTCTGAGGCCGCGGAACAATCGTCGGACCGTTGGAAGCGGAAGGCGTGTCGAACGGTGCAGGCAGATCTTTTAACGTGATCTTGTGGATCTGTTCCGGTTTTTCGAATCTATAGTCGGTAAACGGCGGCTTCGGTGGAGGCGCAGCTTCGGAAGAAGTTTCAACTCCTGCTTTCTCTGGCGCAGCGGCTCCCAACGATTCAAATGCTTTTAGATAGCTAACGATTTGCCAACGCTGTTTCTCGGGGAGTTGTTCCCAGGACGGCATTCCATCACTGGGATCTCCTTTTGAGATGAACCAGAAGAGTTCTCCCGGAGAGGCCGATTTGACGGCTGCTGTAGTCAGTGAGGGAATGTTTCCCGACCCTTGTCCAGTAGCTCCGTGGCAGCTTGCGCAATGACGTTCGTATAATGGCTTGCCGTTTTCCGCGCTGTTTCCGGTCGAGGGAGGGATCAGATCTTTCGCCGATGGCGGCGCGCCATGAAAGCTTGCGTTCTGCGCCGGGAGCATCAAGCCGCATACCCAAGGGTAAAGAGTAAAGACGATGCAACATGCGCCATTGGTCGTTTTCATGCTGAGGTCTCCTGAAGCCAGAAATGCGCTTTGTCAAATTGAGTCAAAGGCGTCGCCGTTACATTGCGGCCAACGCTGATGTACAAACGATTTTTTGAGAAAGCTTAGCGTTGCACGAATGGCGGCTCCCGGCTGTCATGATTTGGAGAAGTCCAGAAGCAGCGACGATGATCCAGTAGTTTGCAACCAAGGCTGGGGCATTCTTGCAAAACAGGATTCATCGTATGCCGCTCTTACTTGTTCCCAACAATCCGAATACCGCGACGCTATTGGGCGTCCCGACATAGACTCGGCCGTCGGAAATCATCGGAGTGATGAACTTGTTGCCGACGCCGAAATGATCTCTACCGGAAGGCGCGGTATTGCTGCTGTAGAGCTCATGAGCTAAATTGCTGGCATCGTACGCGTGGAGCACTGCTGGGCTCGAGTATCCAGCAGCATAAGAGAACTTCACGTTTTCAACGGCCCATACGATCGCGTTTCGAGAGCCGTTGGCAGAGATGCTCGGCGTAGTCCCTGGATATCCAAATTTCAAGGCTGTTTGTGACACGGGTTGTGCGACGAGCCGCGCATTCTGAAGGCGGTATTCGCGGAGCGTGTCATCGGTGGATGCATAGTAAAGCCGACCGTTGAAATACGCCGGTATCGGCCGTGAGAAGCTGTGCTTCATTGCTTTCGGCAGTTCCTGGTAGATACTTTGATTGCTGCGTGGGTTGAACTTTCCCATGGCATCCCGGTTGGCAAGGTAAATGTTCAGATCTTTCCCGGCTCCCACCACCAGGCGACGCGTATGGCGGACGCATCCCTCATGTCGGGCAGGACCATAGGGCCGCCAGAACCCAAATCGCCATCGCCGGCATTTTCCTCCGCGACGTTGAACATCGTGAAGTAATCAGCCACTGAGAGCTTATTGTTGTGCGTCGAGATCTTTAGAAAGCTGTTGCCGAAGTCGCCCCGCGAAGGGAATCCATTCGAGTTCAGCAGCGTATCGAAGGTTCCGTTAGCGGACATCAGATAGATGTAACCCTGCGGGTCCGCGGCAGGTCCTGCCCCGCTTTGCCAGATCGCCCCCTCTTCCCCATTTGCCGTAATGTTCAGAGCTGACATCTGTTTCAATGTCCGCGCATCATAGCCGATGATCCATCCGTTATAAGGATTGATATCGCAATGCGACGTCCAAGTGGTATAAATCACGCCATTCAGTAACAGGAGTGCTGCACGCTCAGCGTACTGCTTTGGATCGAAGGCATTCGCACCTGGGAACGTTGCCTGAATCTCTACCGGGCCGTCAAGTTCTTCCGCTCCGGTTCGAAGATCGAGCGCATAGAGCTTTTGTGCGTAGCGGCCTTGTGCACCCTTGCTCATTGCGACTGTGTAAATGGCGCCATGAGGGCCTTGATGCCGGTCAATAACGGGAGTGGACGTGATTCCGATTTCAGGAGTGATCTGGCCGCAGTTGCGATTATCCGATGGCGTTTCTCCGGGCTTTAGCAACTGAACGTGCCAGAATTGCTGCCCCGTATCCGCATCAAAGGCATACAGACTGTCATGTTCCGTAGCGACGAAAAGGATATTGCGCAATCCTCGATTGGGCATCTCAAACTGGTGAACATAGAGGGGTTCTGCATCTACTTTTCCGTCCACTTGAATCACGAACAACTTGTCGAACGTTTTCGGGTTTACGTTTTGTAAAGTCAGAATCCGCTCGGCCAAGTTTTGACCCGTCCGTGCGATGTCGTTATGCCATGTCAGCACGTCATTCGGAAAGGCCGCAAGACGCAGGCACAGCGAGAGCAACGCAAATACTAGAGTTTTGATCATCGTCAGGACTTTTAACTGACTTTCAAGATCGGAAGTCGTCGCATCCGCTTGCCCGTCGCCGCGAAAACAGCGTTTGCTACTGCGGGCGCCAATGGAGGAACGCCGCCTTCGCCGACGCCATTCGACGGTTCGGTGGTTGGAGGCACAAGATGAACTTCAATCTCCGGCGCATCCTTCATCCGCGCCACTTGATAATTGTGGAAGTTGCTTTGTTGAACGGCGCCGTCCTTGATACTGATTTCGCCATGTAGAACGGGAGTCAATGCATAATTGATTGCGCCTTCGATCTGCGCGCGAACGCTCTCCGGATTAACCGCCAGCCCGCAGTGCACAGCGCTCACCACGCGGAGGACATGAATCGTCTCGTTGATGACAGATACTTCCGCAACGTGTGCGACGGCCGTTTTGCCAAATACATAACAAGCCACGCCGCGACCTTGTCCCTTTGGCAGCCGATTGCCCCAATTGGACTTTTGCTCCACCAATTGCAGGACGCTGCGAAGTTTATCGGCCTCGCCGTTTTTGTCCGCGCGCAATCGCTCTAGCCGGTAATGCAGCGGATCCTTGCCGGCCGCATGCGCCAATTCATCGATAAAGCATTCAATGGCGAAACCCTGAAAAGGAGACGACACCGAACGCCACCAGGCTCGCGGCACAACGGATAGAACCGGCGCATAGTCCGCGCGGTAATTCGCGGCGTCGTACGGCACCTCACCGTTTAAATCGCCGCTAGCTACGTCCTTCGGATTTTTCAGTTTTTCTGGAGCATGGAAAACTGCGTGAATCGGCGTCGTGGTCTCGCGATACCACCAGGCCGTAATTGCTCCCCGCTCATCCAACGAAGCCTGCATGCGCTGAAAGGAATACTGCAGATAAAAATCATGCTGCATGTCATCCTCGCGGGTCCACACCAGCTGCACGGGTGCCTTTATATTTTTGGCGACGTTATAAGCTTCCGCCAGATAGTCCCACTGATAGCGCCGCCCGAACGATCCGCCGGAGAGCATCAGTTGCACGTTCACTTTTTCCGGCGCAATGCCGGCCAACGCCGCTATGGTTTGTTGCGCAATCGCTGGTATCTGCGTGGGCGACCACACATCGATCTCGCCGTCTTCACGCACATGAACTGTGGTATTCATCGGCTCCATGGTGGCGTGCGCTTGAAATGGAAACTCGTAGTCCGCTTCGATTCTCTTCGCCGCCGCCGTCAGCACTTCTTCCACCTTGCCGCGGTCCACAGCGACAACGCTGGCGGGCCCAGCAGCTGTCTCACGGAATTGCGCCTGTAAGGTCGCCGTGCTTTCGTCGCGGCCCTGGTCCCAGGTGATGTTCAGAGCTTTTCGGCCCTGCATGGCATTCCACGTCGAATCTGCGACCACGGCCACTCCGTCGGCCACGTTCAAATTGACCCCGATCTCGGGAACAAATCCGATAGCCGGAACGGCAAATACCGCCTTCACGCCTGGACGGGCTTTTGCATCGGAGTCATCGACGTGCAACGCCTTGCCTCCAAAGTGAGGTGGCCGCGCAATTACCGCATACAACATGCCCGGACGGCGTACGTCCAGACCGAAGACGGCGCTGCCGTCCACCTTACTCGGGGTGTCGACACGGGGGACGGGTTTGCCGATCACTCGAAAGTCTTTCGAATCTTTCAAAGGAACTTGATCGGGGTCGGGAACCGGTAACCTAACTGCATCTCGCACCAGGTCTCCATAGACAATCCGTCGTCCACTCGCTGTATGTACGATGGCGCCCTTCTCTGCGTGGCACTCTTTCACGTCCACGCGCCAGCGCTGCGCTCCGGCGGCGAGTAGCATCTCGCGCGCTTGAGCGCCGGCCTTTCGCAGCTTCAGCCACATACGAGTCGTGCCGCTGCTGCCGCCCGCTTCCAGATCTTTATAAAGCCGCGGAATCGTCGGCGCCTGCTCCCACCGCACACTTGACCAGTCCAATTCGAGTTCGTCGGCGAGCATCATGATATTGGCCGTGCGCGTTCCCTGACCCATCTCTGGAGTTTCTGCGAGCACCGTGATCTGGTTATCGGTTGAAATCCGCACCCAGGCGTTGAGCTCACTCTTCTCTGGATCGCTCTTGCCTCGCAACGGCAACGCAAACCCAATCATCAGAGCGATACCTGTTTCAACTGCTTCCCTGCGAGTGACTACGCTCTTCACGCCGCCACTCCTGCCGCCCGTTGAATCGCCCGGCGAATGCGTTGATAGGTAGCGCAACGGCAAATGTTGCCGTTCATCGCCTCATCGATCTGTTCTCGCGTGGGACGCGGGTGGCTCGTAAGCAGCGCGGCGGCCTGCATAATCTGGCCCGATTGACAGTAACCGCACTGCGGTACCTGCTCCGCAATCCAGGCTTTTTGCAGCGGATGGCTGCGATCGTGCGACAAGCCCTCGATGGTTGTGATCTTCTTCATTCCTACGCTTTGTACTGGTGTTTGGCAGGAGCGCACGGCCTGCCCGTCTAAATGCACGGTGCATGCGCCGCATAGTCCCATCCCGCAACCATATTTCGTTCCGGTCAGGTTGAGCGTATCGCGCAGCACCCAAAGGAGAGGCGTCGAAGGCGCAACATTTGCTTCGTGTGAAACGCCGTTGACGACGATGCTGGTAGTGGACAAAGCAGCTATCCTTTCTCCCTCACCGTAAAGCCGCGGTCGCGAGGAAAGCAACGGAAACGAACCTGAAATCCGTCTGTCCCATGAACCCCTTGCAAATCATGGTCTTGCAAGTCTTCCTGACTTCCGTTTTTGCGGCGCTAAACCTGCCTAAAACCCCAATCGTTCATCGAGATCGAGATATCCTGATCCTGAACCCAGGCAAACCATATGCCAGAAACCGGTCCTGAGATCAATTCGCATTTCCGCGGATATCGCTTTGGATTATTCGAGCTCAACTTGGTATCGCAGCGGCTACTGCGACAGGATCAAGTGGTGAGGATTCAGGAGAAGCCGTTTCACCTCCTGGCCGCTCTTGTGGAAAACGCCGGTGAAGTTATCTCCCGTGAGCAGCTTCGCGCACGGCTTTGGCCTTCCGATACATTTGTTCAGTTCGATGACAACCTGAACACCACCGTGAAACGGGTTCGCGAGGCGTTGAGCGATTCGGCGGACCGACCACGCTATATCGAAACTGTGCCCCGTCGGGGATATCGATTCATCCCTCCCGTTGAGCGATTACCTGCCGAGCCCGAGCCTCTTGCGCTCTTGAATCCTCAGTCCACACTATCGCGATCAAGTCCTTCTGTCTCGCTACGTTGGGTATTTGTTTTTCTCTCAGTTGTTTTTCTTGCGGCCGGGTCCTGGTATCTTTTTCATCGCCAGCCGCGCGCTTCGAGGATTTCTCAAAACAAAATCATGTTGGCCGTACTTCCGTTCCGCAATGTGAGCGGTTCCAGCGAGCAGGACTATCTGAGTGACGGATTTACTGAAGAACTGATTGCTCACCTTGGACGCCTCGCGCCGAGAAAACTGGGCGTGATTGCACAGTCCTCAGTAGCGGGAATGCAGAATTCCATGGGGAACATATCCCGTGTCGGGCACGATCTTGGTGTTTCCTACATTTTGGAGGGAAGTGTGAGCCGCATGGACAGCCAGGTGAACTTGACCGCTCGACTAGTGCAGGTCAGTGATCAAACTCAGGCTTGGGCCGAGACGTATGCAAGACCGGCGCGCGATCTTCTTACAATTGAGCGCGATATCGCCAAGTCCATTGCAGAGGCACTGGCGATTCGCCTGTTGCCTTCGGAAGAGAATGCTCTGGCGCGCGCAGCAACGACAAATACGGAAGCCTACGACGCCTATCTCGCCGGGGTGTACCAGTTTGATCGCGGCACGGAACAGAGCTTTCGAAACGCACTAACAGATTTCGAACGCGCCATCAGTCTTGACCCAGAATACGCTATGGCGCACGATGTCATAGCAAGGACGTATCTGGAATTGGAGGGGTACCATTTTCTTTCTTCCGAAGAGGCGTATCGAAAAGCACAGGAGCAGGTTGCCCTCGCGCGCAAGCTAGACGACCTTCCGCAGACTCACGCGCTATTGGCTGCATTACTCCAAAAAACCAACCCGCATTCTCCGGGCATCGACGAAGCATATCGAAAAGCGATCGAACTGAATCCGAGTGATGCGTACGTTCGACAGGAGTACGCGCTGTATTTGCTCTCTGCAGCGAAACAACCCAACGCAGCCATTGCGCAGATTCTCGAAGCGGCACGCCTAGACCCGCTTTCAGTTCGTACCCGTTGCTATGCTGCATGGGTTCTCTTTTCGGCGGGCCGGTTTCGAGAAGCACAAGAACAAGTCACCCACGCTCTCGCGCTCGATCCAAATTCGCCATTTGGTCTCTATATTCAAGGCCACTTATTTGAGCACGATCACAGGTTGGAGGCGGCAGTTACGCAATTTCAAAGAGCAGTAAACTCTTCAGGCAGAACTCCAAAATATCTGTTTACGCTTGCCGATGCGTACTTGCAGGCTGGCAGGAAGGGGGATGCCAGGAAGATTCTCGATGAACTCCAGCAGCAAAGCAAAACCCAATATGTCTCTCCCGATTACCTACGGCGTCTTTCGGACCAACTTGGGAAATAGCTGCTCATCGCGCGAAGCTGGATGATTGGACTTGTCGGAGGCGCGGTGGTGCTGAATGCGTCCGTCGTTTCTGTTCAGGGTGTGCCAAGTTTCAGCGTGTACTCGGCGAGCAAAGCAGCGGTACGTTCCTTTGCTCAACGCCTTTCTTGTGAGAAATCACCCGCGACTGACCTGGAACCGTTTTGGGAACCACTTTGCCGTATTGTCGGCATCTCGGACTTTGGCCCGGCGGTTGCCGCGAGCCGGCCCTGCGGGCGACAGAAGTTTCGTGGTTGCCAAATGTAGAGAAGTATGGTTCGCAGCTCTCCCGGATCGCGACTCCAGCGCATCGGTGTCGGAGCCACTGCGGTCATCCAGCTCGTTCAGTCCGACCTCACGTGATCTCGCCGGCGAGAGGGCGAGCGCTGTGCAAAGGGCGCAACTCCGCCGTCATCTGCGATCCTCTTGAACTTGTGACACCGAGACCGAGGGTGTCTTCACAGAGTTTCAAGCCAGGTTAAGATTGACGCATCCGTACGCCACAACGTGAGTTCAGCGCTCGTCGCGCGATCAATGGCCTGTGCTCGTTCGATGGCCTTTCGCTTCATCTCAAGATCGATCGTGGCGTACCGGTTGGTCGTGGTGACACTGGCGTGGCCAAGCCATTGGCTTATCGTGACGACGAGTAACCCTGATTCAGGAGCCACGTCCCGAATCCCTCCAGGATCGAACCGATCGTCATATAACAAGATCGTCCGCGCCACATAACTATTCGTAGCGCAAGGCAATCATTGGGTCGACGCGCGTCGCGCGGGAGGCCGGAATCATGCTGGCAACAACCGCTACCAGCGCCAGCAACAGTGCCGCGCAGACAAGCGAAAGCGGATCGCGCGGGCTGACTTCGAATAACAGACTCTTTAGTAGATGGGTCAAAGCGAGCGAACCGGCGAGACCAATAGCGAGTCCGATGGCGGTCAATCCGAGGCCGTGCCTGACGACCAGCTCCAGCAGGTTCCAGGACGATGCGCCGAGCGCGGCGCGCAGCCCCAGTTCGTGGGTGCGTTGCGTGACGGTGTAAGAGATCACTCCAAACAGCCCAATGGCCGCCAGCAGGAGTGCGACGGCGGCGAAGGCGACCAGCAGTGACGTCCGCAGACGATTGCCGCCCAACGATTCTGATTTCTTCTCATCCAAGGTCTTCACATCCGTTACCGCCTGGTTCTTGTTCACCCCCCAGACGGCTCGTTCGACGGATTTCACCAGATGAGTCGGGTCCAAATTTCCACGAATTACCAGGCCCGCTCCAACCGTAGGGCTCTGCGCCATGGGAACATATACGCCGGGACTCGAATCGTCCAGACTACCGACCTTTTCATCCGCGACAACGCCCACCACCTGCCACGGCACATCAGCTCCGAGTTCATGTTTCGCCGGTACGATTTTTTGAATCAGGACGCGCTTTCCGATGGGATCTTCATTCTTGAAATACTTTTCGGCCATGGTCTCGTTGATCACCATGACGGGAGCGGCCGCCTGGGTGTCTGTCTCAGAGAGACCGCGGCCTTTGCGAAGCCGCATCCCCAACGCCGGGAAATATGACGGGCTGATCATTTTGAAAAAACAACCAGGCCGGTTCGAGACATCCACCACGGGCTTGCCGGCAATCTGAAAAGGCATGCCATAGCCCCAGCCGTCAAGCGGCAGCGCCGACGTAGCCGCTACATCACGCACTCCGGGAACGGCCTGAATCCGATCCAGGATCTGCCGGTAATATTCGGTTATCTGCGGTCCCTGCGTGTACTGTTTGTCGTCCATCGGCAGATACGTGGTAATCACGTTAGTAGAGTCAAACCCGGTATCCACCCCCTCCAGTTGATAGAAGCTGCGCATCAAAAGCCCGGCGCCGGCGAGCAGAATAAATGCCAGCGCCACTTCGCTCACGATGAGGGCGCCGCGCAGCCGCTTTCCGGCGGCGCTCACCGTGCTGGAGCGGCTTCCTTCTTTCAAAGAGTCGCTCGCGTTCACGCGGACGGACTGCAAAGCCGGTGCGATGCCGAACAGTAGTCCGGTGGTGAGGATGAGCGCGGCGGTAAACAATAACGCCCGCAGATCGAGCGAGACGCTAGCTTCGGAAGGCAGGTAAAACGGCGGCAGCGAAAGCTTGAGGATATGCAGCATGCCGATAGCAACCAAAACACCCGCACAGCCGCCGAGAACGGCGAGCAGCACACTTTCGGTCAAGAATTGCCGCAGGAGCTGCCAGGACTTGGCGCCGACGGCCGTTCGTATGGCCACCTCACGCTCACGGGCCGATGCTCGAACCAGCAGCAGATTGGCGAGATTCACACAGCCGATCAACATGACGGCCGCGACAGCCGCGAGCAAAATCCAGAGGGAGTTGCGCAGATGCTCGTCGACCACGCGATCCTGGAAGCGATCGATGGTGACGCCCCAGCCTTTGTTCGAGGCGGGATAATCCTTGGCAATCCGGGCGCCAATTCCGCTCAACTGTTGCCGTGCCGCCGCGAGAGTCACGCCGGGCTTCAAACGCGCCCACACCATCATCCAGTGAAAGTCGCGCGTCATGTCCTGCGGCTGAAAGGCCAGCGGAGTCCAAATATCCTGCCATCCGCGATCGAAACGCGTTCCCGCCGGCAAGACTCCGATTACGTCGTAGGGCCGATTATCCAAGATAATCTTGCGGCCGATCAGGCTGGGATCGCTGCCGAAGCGGTTCTGCCAGATGCGATGGCTGAGAACAACGACCTGATCTTTGCCGGGCTGGTCTTCGCCGGGCGCAAACGCGCGGCCCAGCACGGGCTTGATGCCGAAGACGCTGAAGTAGGGCGCGGAGACGCGTGAGCCATGCAATTGGACCGGTTGCTGACCGCTCGAGAGCGTAACGCTGCCGCCCGTTTCCGCGGCGATCGCCGAGAACACGGTGCTCTGGTTTCTCCAGTCGAGAAAGTTCATGGTGGAAACGCCATTCCGGTCATAGCCCGGAGGTTTTTCCCAGACCTGCACGATCTCTTCCGGGTGGGGATAAGGAAGCGGCTTCAGGAGAACTCCGTCCACGAAGCTGAAGATGGCCGTGTTGGCGCCGATGCCTAGCGCCAGCGTCAGGATCGCCACAATCGCAAAGCCGGGGCTTTTGCGGATCATGCGCAAACCAAAGCGGATGTCGTTGAAAAGTTCTTCCATGGTTAATTCTGCTTGGACGATACTCCGGCGAAAAAGTTCCCCGGCCTCATACGATACGGTTTAGGCCGCATCGAGATCAGCCCTGATCCGCTCGAGCCCTCTTCCCGCAATCAGCAGGCAAAGACAAGCGCATAACGGGCACGCGCCGGCAACTCCGATCGCCAATCGAAAATCTTTCAGCGGACCCAGGCTCCAGCCGGTGATCAAGGGAGCGGCTGCTCCCGCTATTTGCGAGATGGTGTTCAGATAACCAATGGTACGACCCACGGCGGCGGGCGGCGCGGCGGTCTGCGCAATGGCCCACATGCTCGAATTGGCGACCCCGAAGGAGCAGATCGAAAGCGCGAGAATTGGCAGCACGGGCGCACGGCCTTCGGTTATGTTCAGCAGCAGGATGGTGGAAGCGCCGGCGAATCCGGCGACGCCAAACCAGATTCGCACCCAGAAGACCGATCTCGCTTTCTTGAGGAATTTGTCGGCGAGCCAGCCGGATATTACATTGATCGCGGCCATGGCGAACAACGGAAGGGAAAGAATGCGGCCCATGCCGAGGGTCGAGAAGCCGCGCGCCATGGTCATGTAGGCAGGCATCCAAGTCAGCAAAAAATACCAGTAATACGAGACGAAGAAAACGCAGAATGACATGCCCCAAAAGCTGGGGCTGGTAACGATAATGCGCCAGGGCCAACAGATGGCGGCGCGCGGACCGGCATGCGGCACGTGTTTTCCCCGCGGCGCCAAATAGAGCCAGGCGGGAATCCACAACAAAGCGCCCAAGCCGGTGGCGGCGAACATGGCCCGCCAGCCGAAGCTCACCAATAGCGTGGAACCGAGCAACGCTCCCAGGGCCGGGCCAATGGTTTGTCCGGAGAGATAGATCGCTACCGGGAGGCCTTGATCGCGGGCGGAAAAATAGGCGTGGATGAACGCCAGGCTAGCGAGCGGACCGACCGATTCCGCCAGCCCCAGTACCAGGCGCGACGCCAGAATGTCGGTTGGTCCACGGCTCAGCGCGATGCTGGCCGAGGCCATCGACCAGATGAAAAACGCCGCCGCGTAAACGCTGCGAATGCCGAAGCGGTCCACCAGAAGGCCAGCCGGCATTTGACAAATGGCGTACGTCCAGAAGAAGGCCGAGAGCAGCAGGCCCATCGACTTCGGATCGAGGCGCAGGTCTCGCATGATGGTCGCGGCGGCGATGCTGAGATTGCCGCGATCGACATAGCTGACCAGAATGCCGACAAAGACCAGACTTAAGATGAGCCACCGGCGCCGGTTCATGCGTCGCCGTGAAACACGACTTCGCCATTTTTGATCACGTGCGCAATACCGCGCGGAGTGGCGTCAGGCAATTCATAAGTAGAGCGGCTGGCGATACCGGCGGGATCGAAAACAACCAAGTCCGCACGGTAACCGGCGCGCAGCAGGCCGCGATCGTTAAGATTCAGGCGTGCAGCCGGCTTCGCAGTGCTCCTGTGGATGGCTTCGGAAAGCGGCAGCCAGCCGCGCTCGCGCACCAGAACGCCAAGAAGCTCAGGATAAGTGCCGTACAGGCGCGGATGTGCTTTGCCCTTGACGTAAAAGCCGTCGGTGATGATGGAGCAGAGCGGATGCGTGATCAGTTCGCGTAGATTTTCTTCGCTTTGGTTGAACGAGACAATGTTGACCGCGGCATTT
>DASYAX010000166.1:0-18011 GCA_036501045.1 Bryobacteraceae bacterium | reverse complement strand
GAGTTGCCGCACACCAACGCCAGCGCCGCATTCCACGCCCACACCGCCACTGGAAAGTTAAAGGCGGAAATGATTCCCGTCACTCCTAGCGGGTGCCATGTTTCCATCATGCGGTGATTCGTTCGCTCGGTCGAAATGGTCAGCCCGCACAACTGCCGCGACAGACCGGCCGCGAACGTGCAAATGTCGATCATCTCCTGCACTTCGCCCTGGCCTTCTGACACAATCTTTCCGGCTTCGAGCGTTACCAGCATTCCAAGCGCCGTCTTGGCCGCGCGCAGTTCCTCTCCGAACAGCCGCACCAGCTCTCCGCGCTTCGGCGCGGGTACGGCGCGCCATTCGAGAAATGCATCGTGGGCCGCTTCGATCACTGGCTCCGGATGACCTATGCATACCCTGCCGATCGTTTCGCTTGTAATCGGCGTGCGGACTTCCAGTTCGCCCCCCTGATACGCTTCGCAAGCTACCCCCAGCTCGCTCAGAATGTCCGCAGTCTGTTCTGCGCTGTTAGGAGCCGTAGCGTTTCACCACGCGGGCAACGGCGGGAGCTGCCTTCTGCAGGTCCTCGGGAACCATCACCGGCGTTGCCTCAATCTCCGCGTTCAACGCCAAAAACCATGGTTCGGCGATGGCCGGAATCTCGGAGGCATCCTGCATATTCATGATCAGGATGGCGGTACGCTTACCATGCTCAGCAACGAAGTAGGCCGCCTCTGGCTTTTGTTCTTCGAGAATGTTCTGGATCGCTTTGAAGCCATCCCTGGCCGCCGCATTTCCCGCTTCAACTGGAAATGCAATCTTGAACAGAAATCGCATAAGATACCTCTCTCAATTAGATGTTGAGTTCGATGGGAGAATTGTACCTCTGTGGGCGAAGGGCGGCCTCTCGGGGAGCGTCTATACTGGAAGCAGCACAGAAAGCAGACCCCGGGAGGTTGAATTTGTCGTCCCAGCGCCGTTATTTCCTTTATATTCCTCTGTTCGTCGGCACCTGCGCCATTGTGGGGGGCCTGTTTGGCCCCGGTGCAGGGGCGCTTGCGGCCTCACAAGATTCGGAGCGGAATGCGAGCATCACTTCGGACGAAGATCTCAAGGCGAGTATCGAATCGTTTACCAAGGTCTACGACCTTGTCGACCAGAACTACGCGGATAAACTCTCCTCCGACAAAGCAATTTACAAAGGCGCCATTCCAGGTATGCTGCGGACGCTCGATCCGCATTCGAATTTCTTCGATCCAAAGGAATTCGCCGGTCTGCGCGAAGAGCAGCACGGCATGTACTTTGGCATCGGCATGCTGATCGGCGCTCAACCGCGCACCGGAAAACCGATGGTGATCCATCCTTTTGGTGGAACGCCCGCCTATCGAGCCGGCATCCGCCCGGGTGACATGCTCATGGAGGTGAACGACAAGCGCGTCGACACGCTGAACACCACCGAAGTTGCCGAAATGCTGAAGGGCCCCAAAGGGACCAAGGTTCAGGTGGTTGTCAATCGGGAAGGCTCCGAGAAGCCGATCACGTTTAACCTCGTTCGCGATGAAATTCCTCGCAACAGCGTGGATACGGCCTTCTGGGTGAAGCCCGGCGTCGCTTACATGCGCATTCAATCGTTCACGGAAACCACCAGCAAAGAAGTCGAAGACAACTTAAAGGCGCTTGGTGAGCAAAATGTGAAAGGCCTGATCCTTGATCTGCGCGAAAACCCCGGCGGGTTACTGCAGGAAGGCGTTGCCACGGCGGGCCACTGGCTCGATCGCGGCCAAGTCGTCGTTTCGCACAAGGGGCGCGTGTTCACGGAGAAACCGTATGTCGCACGCGGCAGCCAATACGGCGAAAGCTACCCGATCGTCGTTCTGGTGAACCGCTACTCGGCTTCCGCCGCCGAAATCGTGGCCGGCGCCCTGCAAGATCATGACCGGGCTTGGATACTAGGCGACACTACCTTCGGCAAGGGCTTGGTGCAGACCGTCTACCCGCTCACCGACAATACCGGCTTGGCCCTGACCACTCAGCATTACTACACTCCGAGTGGCCGTCTGATTCAGCGCAATTACTCGAACATCTCTTTTCTCGATTACTATTACGGCAAGCGCGCCGAAACGAAGGACCCGATGGATGTCAAGCAGACCGACTTGGGACGGACCGTTTACGGCGGCGGCGGCATTACTCCCGACGAGAAGTTCGAGCCCGCTAAGCTTGATGCCTTCGAATTGAATACCGCGCGTAAAAATGCCTTTTTCGGCTTCTCCGCGGCCTACTTTGCCAGTCACGATACGAAGCTCGCGAAAGGCTGGGTGCCGGACGAAAGCGTACTCGAGGATTTCCACAATTACTTGATGAAGCAAGGAGTTCAATTCACCGAAGCCGATTGGACTCGGGACCATGCCTGGCTGCGTGACCAGTTGCGCGCTGAGATGTACATTACGGCGTTCAGCTATGAAGATTCCCAACGCATCGCCGTCGAGCAGGACCCGGAAGTGCAAAAGGCCATCGAGGCCCTGCCCAAGGCAGCCAGTCTTCTTGCTCAATCGAAAGCGCGGTTTGAAAAACAGCGGGCAAGCCTTCGCTAAGGCGGAGACGTCTATCGCCGTTCCGCAAGTCACCGTACTGGACACGGGTGGTCAATACACTCACCTGATCGCGCGGCGCGTACGCGAACTCGGCGTCTACGCGGATGTGCGGCCGAGTGACACGCCCGTTTCCGATCTCGGTTCGCGCAAAGGCATCATCATTTCGGGTGGCCCCGCCAGCGTTCTGGAGACTGGCAGCCCCGATATCGATCCAGCGCTGTTTGCCGCCCATCTTCCTGTGCTTGGCATCTGCTATGGCCACCAATTGCTCGCGCAGCACTTGGGCGGCAAGGTACAAAAAGGCCAGCGCGGCGAATACGGGATCGCGCATCTAACGGTTACCTCTCACGATGCGCTTTGGAGCGGGGTGGATCGCTCCCAGATCTGGATGAGCCATTTCGATAGCGTTGCCGAAGTTCCTCCGGGTTTTCGAATCACTGCCACTACCGACATCTCCGGCGTGGCAGCCATGTCGGATCCGGAAAACAAACTATTTGGCATTCAGTTCCATCCCGAGGTTGTGCACACGCACGCCGGCCGGCAGATTCTGGAAAATTTTATCTTCGGTATCTGCGGTGCTTCTAAAGACTGGGATATCGCGCAGCGGGTTCCCGTCGTCGAAGAACAAATCCGCGTGATCGTTCGCGGCCGCAAGGTGTTTTTCTTTGTCAGCGGCGGAGTCGATTCTACCGTCGCTTATACGCTGTGTTTACGGGCGCTCGGGCCCGGGCAGGTCTTCGGCATCTATGTCGATACCGGGCTCATGCGGCAAGGCGAGACGGAGTTGGTAGCCCACATTTTCGAGGAACTTGGGGCGGAGAATTTTCTAATCGAGCGCGCGGAAGAAGAATTTCTCGCCGCTCTCGATGGCCTTGCCGATCCCGAACAGAAGCGCCGTGCCATCGGCGAGCAGTTTGTCAAAGTGCAGGAGCGCATTTTAGCGAGCGAGCATTTCCTGGATGGCGATTGGATACTGGGTCAGGGAACCATTTATCCGGATACGATCGAATCCGGCGGCAGCGCCAAAGCCGACCTGATCAAGACGCATCACAACCGCGTAGCCGGCATACAGGCGCTAATGGATGCGGGCCGTATCATCGAGCCTTTGACCTCGTTCTATAAAGACGAAGTGCGCGAGATCGGCCGCGAACTCGGCGTTCCGGCGAAATTTCTTTCGCGGCATCCATTTCCCGGTCCCGGCCTTGCGATTCGTTGCCTGTGTTCGGAAACGCCGGCCCGGGTGACGGAGACTAGCGAAGGTTTCTTGCTGCCGGTGCGGTCGGTGGGCGTGCAAGGCGATGCGCGCAGCTATCGCAACGTGCTGGCGCTTCCGCACCGTCCAACTTTGGCTGATATCGAAAAGACAGCTCCTGCTTTGACGAACAGCCGTCCGGATATTAATCGTGTGGTGGCGCTCTGCGGCAGCAAATTTCCATTGGCCTTGCTGAGCGCCTTTGAAGCTTTCATCACGAAGCGTCGCTTGAACACGCTGCGCGAAGCAGATGCCATCGTTCGGCAATTTTGCCTGGACAGTGGATTCGAGGAACGGGTCTGGCAGTTCCCCGTGGTGCTCGCGCCATTGGGAACGGACGCGGCGCGTGAGTCGGTCATTTTACGGCCCATCAACTCGGTCGATGGGATGACTGCGGACGTTGTTCCAATGGAAGCGGCGTTACTTGAAGAGTTGACCGGCCGGCTGCTCGCGATCGGCGAGGTTGCCGCTGTTTTCTATGATCTCACGAATAAGCCGCCCGGCACTATCGAGTGGGAGTGACGGTCAGATCCGATGAAAGCTTTTCAGAATGTCCTTGGTGCTATAGCGTAGCGCAATCGGCCTTCCGTGTGGACAGGTCATTGGGTAATCGCAAGCGGCGAGCGATTGCAAGAGCCACTCGATCTTTTTCGGCTCGAGTTTGGTGTTGATTTTGATCGCAGCCCGGCAGGCGATGGTCGCGCACAGGTTGCGCCTGATTTCGTCAAGTGAGGCGGAGCGCAATTCGCTTTCAGCGATTTCGAGGATTTCGAAGACGATCTTCTCAATGTCGCCCGGCCCCACACCTGCCGGCGCCGCCTTGATGGCGATGGTGCGCTGTCCGAATGGCTCGCTCTCAAAGCCGTAAGCGTTCAATTCGTCGGCGATGCGCGCGTACTCGAACTGCTGTCCCGGCGTAAGCTGCAGAACCAGCGGCATCAGAAGCTGCTGCACCTCGAGCGTACCAGCTGCGCGCGATCGCAGCACCTGCTCGAACAGAATGCGCTCATGCGCCACATGCTGATCGATAATCCATAAGCCGTCGCGTCCGGCGGCGACGATGAAGCTGTCGTGAAGCTGCCCCAATGATCGCAGATCGGGTAGCGCGCCCAAAGTGTCGACGCGATCCCAATCCTGCGGAAGCTGCTCGAGTGCTCCGTGCGTGTCCGGGATGCGGCGCGTAGGCATAGCCGCCGGCGCAGGAAGGGGCATCTCCGGCGCCCGGATTATCACCGGCGCCGCGGGAACGGCGATCGTCGGCAGCGCGTTAGGTTCTTCGGTTTTCGAAGGCGCAGCTTCCGCCATTGTGGCGGCTGTCATTGCCGAAAATTCTGAAAAGGGCAGCGCTGCGGCATGCTGCACGGACGCCATTCTGGGAACCGGCGAGATGGGCGGAAGCGGCATGCTCGACACCGGTCTGCTCGCCATCAACACTTCCCGAATCGCATCGCGCGCAAAGTCATGCACCAGCGAGCCATGACGAAAACGCACTTCAGTCTTCGCCGGATGAACGTTCACGTCCACTTCGCCTGCGTCGCAATTCAGAAACAGCAGTGCGAACGGGTAACAGCCCGCGGGCATCAAATTGTAGTAGGCCGCCGAGATGGCGTGAAGAATCACTTTGTCGCGGATCAATCTTCCGTTGACGAACACGAATACCGACTGGCGATTGAGCTTCTGCACGTGCGGACCCGAGATCAGGCCTTCGATGGAAAACTGCGCCATCTCGATTTCAAAGGTCTTCAGAGGCAGGTCGATCAGATCTTGCATAATCTGCGAGCCAAAGACCTGAAAAGCGCGGTCGTGCAAGCTTTCAACGGGTGTGACGCTCAGCAGCTCACGTCCTTCGTGATAGAGCTCGAAGCGCTTGTTGGCGTGTCCGAGACTATAATGCGTGACCAGCGAACCGGTATGGGCCAGCTCCGTTTGATCCGATCGCAGAAACTTCTTGCGGGCCGGAACGTTGAAAAATAAATCGCGAACGGAAATGGTCGTTCCGATCGGTCGGGCAATCTCGTCGCAACGCAGCAGCTTGCCGCCTGCGATCTCAACCGCCGTTCCGGTTTGCTCCTCCGCCGAGCGAGTCTCGAGCAGCAGGCGGCTAACGGAACCTATGGAAGGCAGCGCTTCGCCGCGGAATCCAAGCGTCGCAATGGCCAGCAGATCTTTTACGTCGCTCAGTTTGCTGGTGGCGTGCCGCTCAAAGGCCAGCAGTGCGTCGTCGCGCAACATGCCCGAGCCGTTGTCCAGGATGCGAATCAGCCGCCGACCGGCGTTCTCGGTATCGATGCGAATTTCCGTCGCGCCCGCGTCGAGCGAATTCTCGAGCAGCTCTTTTACCACCGAAGCGGGCCGCTCGACTACTTCCCCCGCCGCAATTTTGTTGGCGACGTTGTCGGAGAGGATTCGGATGCGGCCCATTCAATCGGAGTCGATTAGCCGCTCATGGCGGCAAGAAATTCAGCGTTCGAACGAGTCTTACCGAGCTTATCGAGCAGCAATTCCATCGATTCCACCGGCGATAGAGGATTCAGCACTTTGCGCAATACCCAAACGCGATTGAGCTCTTCGCGTGGCATTAATAGTTCCTCTTTGCGTGTACCGCTCTTGTTGATGTCGATCGCTGGGAACACGCGCTTATCTACCAGCTTGCGGTCCAGATGAATTTCCATGTTGCCGGTGCCCTTGAACTCTTCAAAGATCACGTCGTCCATGCGGCTGCCGGTGTCGATCAGGGCAGTGGCGACAATCGTCAGCGATCCGCCTTCTTCGATGTTGCGCGCCGCGCCGAAAAAGCGCTTGGGGCGCTGCAACGCATTTGAATCGACGCCGCCCGAGAGCACTTTGCCCGAGGGCGGAACCACGGTATTGTAAGCGCGCGCTAAACGAGTGATTGAATCAAGCAGAATCACCACGTCGCGCTTGTGCTCAACCAGGCGCTTGGCCTTTTCGATCACCATTTCCGCGACCTGTACGTGGCGCGCGGCGGGCTCATCGAAGGTCGAGCTGATGACTTCGCCGCGCACCGAGCGCTGCATATCGGTGACCTCTTCCGGGCGCTCGTCGATAAGCAGGACGATGAGGTTGATCTCCGGATGATTGGTTGTAACCGAGTTTGCAATGCTCTGTAACAGCATGGTCTTACCGGTGCGGGGCGGCGCAACAATTAAGCCGCGCTGTCCCTTGCCAATCGGCGTAAGCAGGTCCATCACGCGGCCTGAGAAGTTGTCGCGCGCGGTTTCGAGCTTCAGCCGCTCATCGGGATAGAGCGGCGTTAGATTATCGAAGAAAATCTTGTTGCGCGATTCCTCCGGTGGCTCGAAGTTGATGGCGTCCACCTTGATGAGCGCGAAGTAGCGCTCGCCTTCTTTGGGTGGGCGGATCTGGCCCGAGACGGTGTCGCCGGTACGCAGATCGAAGCGCCGGATCTGCGAAGGAGAGACGTAAACGTCGTCCGGCCCCGGCAGATAATTGTATTCGGGCGCGCGCAGAAAGCCGAAGCCATCGGGCAGGCACTCGAGCACGCCTTCGGAAAAGATCAAGCCGCTTTTTTCGGCTTGCGTCTGGAGGATCTTAAAGATCAGCTCCTGTTTCCGCAGGCCCGCCGCACCGGGCACGCCCAGATCTTTCGCGATCTGGTTCAGGGCCTGGATGCTCATGTCTTTCAGCTCCACCAGATCGAGCGTAGTGGTGCCGTTCTTCTGGCCCTGCGCGCCGGTGTTGCCGATTGAGTGACGGCCGCGCCGGGGCTGTCCTTGTCCGGGACCCAATTGCTGTTGTGCATTCGGGGGCGCGACCGCCGCCGGCGGGACGGCGGAAACGGCAGCCGCTGGTTTCGACTCTGCCTTTGCCTCCGGCGCCTTTGCCTCCGGAGCTTTCCCGTTGGTCCTGTGCTCGGCCGCTCGCGCCCGGTTTGTGGCCGGTTTCTCTCCGTTTCCCTCCACCGGCGCTTCTAACGCAGCTTTGCCTTCGCCATTCGCGTCCTGTGGCTTCTCGTTGGGCATGCCTTCGGTGGCAGCCGCGGGGGCTACTGCTTGTTCTTGATCTTCGAGATGATTTGCCAAATTTCCCTCACTCCCCGGCCATCGACGGCCGAGAACGGCACTAACGGCTGGTCCGGAGTTTCTTTCTGGACCGCGGCTAAGCCGGTTTTCAGTTGGTTGTTACTCTTCAATTTGTCGGCCTTGGTGACAATCACCTGGTAACGACGGTTATGGAACTCAAGCCAGGCTTTCAGTTCCAGGTCCATGTCCATCCAGCCACGCCTGGCATCGATGAGCAGAAACGAGAGCGCTAAACTTTGCCTTTCGAGCAAATAGCTTTCGATCAGCTCTTTCCAGTGCGCACGTTCATCTAGCGGAACCTGCGCGTATCCGTAGCCGGGTAAATCGACGAAGTGTACTTCCTCGTCTATCCGGTAAAAATTGATCAGTTGCGTGCACCCCGGCCGGGCGCTTACGAACGCCAAACCGGGCTGCCGAACCAGATTATTCAATAAACTCGACTTGCCCACATTGCTTCGCCCCAGAAAGGCGACCTCGATCGGGCCGTTCAACCGGTCTTCCGGCGGAAACTGTCGCGGCGATGCCGCGCTGACGATCAGACTCGCCGCTACTGCTTGGGTTCCTACCACGGCCGATTCAATTTTTCCAGGCTGTATTCGCCCTGAAGCGCTATTACGTCAATGCGTCAGATTATCTTCGCCCGGCCTGGCGATCAGCTCAGCCGCTGCGCCCGGCGCTAACGGCAGAGCTACAATCTCACGCTCCAATGCAATCTTCAGGACTTCGTCCATCGAGAAGACGAAGTGAAATCTCATTTCCTTCCTGATGTTCTCCGGTATATCCACCAGGTCTTTCTCATTATCCCTGGGCAGCAAAACCTCAAAGATCCCCTGGCGATGAGCGGCCAGCAGCTTTTCTTTCAAGCCGCCGATCGGTAGAACACGCCCGCGCACCGTGATTTCGCCGGTCATGGCGATCCCGCAGCGGACCGGGATGGTCGTCAGCGCGCTGCAAATGCTGGTCGCAATCGTGATGCCGGCGGATGGCCCGTCTTTCGGAATAGCGCCCTCCGGCACATGCACGTGAATATCCAGGTGACGATAGAAGTCTTTGGGCAGCCCCAGATATTGAGCGCGGGAACGCACATAACTCATGGCCGCTTGCGCCGACTCTTGCATCACGTCGCCCAGCTTGCCGGTGGTGGTCAGCTTGCCACGTCCCTCCATCACCGCCGCTTCCGTAGTAAGGATGGAGCCGCCTACCTCGGTCCAAGCAAGTCCGGTGGTTGCGCCAATCTCGTTTTGTTTATCGAGATCGCTATCGCGGAATTTCGCCGGGCCAAGCATTTCCGTGATTACCGTCGGCGTGATGATCACTTTCTCGATCGGGATCAGCGGCGGTTCTTCTTTCTTGACCTTCTTCTTGCCCTTCTTTGCCGTCGCTACCGCCCCCGCCCCGGGTCCGGCTGTCTCTTCCACGGGCGCCGTTTCTTCTTCGATTACTTCCATGCCATCGATTGGCGCAGCAGACTGCTCATCTCCTTCCGGCGATTGCGCCTCGACTACTTTGCGCGCCACTTTACGGCATAAATTACCCACTTCGCGTTCCAGGTTGCGTACCCCCGCTTCACGCGTGTAGGACGAAATCAGGCTCTGCAAGCCCTGATCGGTAAACTCCACCTGTTCCTCGCTCACGCCCGTATCTTTGCGTTGCTTCGAGACCAGGAAACGCTTGGCGATTTCCAGCTTCTCGAGCTCCGTGTAGCCGTGCAAGCGAATCACTTCCATGCGATCCTGCAAAGCCGGCGGGATGGTGTGCAGTACGTTGGCCGTGGCGATAAAGAACACTTCCCGTAAGTCGTATTCGACGTCGAGATAGTGGTCCATAAACATGTAGTTCTGTTCTGGATCGAGCACTTCGAGCAAAGCGGCGGACGGATCGCCGCGGAAATCCATCGACATTTTATCGACTTCGTCCAGCATGACGATAGGATTTTTGGTTCCCGCCTTCTTCATCATCTGGATAACCTGACCCGGGAGCGCCCCGATATAGGTGCGCCGATGGCCGCGAATCTCGGCTTCGTCGCGCACGCCTCCGAGCGACAGTCGGACGAATTTGCGGCCGGTCGCCTTAGCGATCGACATCCCAAGCGAGGTCTTTCCCACGCCCGGGGGGCCGACGAAACACAGAATCGACCCTTTCGGGTTCTGCACCAAGCGCCGCACCGAAAGAAATTCCAGGATGCGCTCTTTGATCTTTTCGAGGCCGTAGTGATCGCCTTCAAGCACTTGACGGGCATAGCGAAGATCACGAATTTCCTTGGTACGCCTCTTCCACGGCACCGCGAGCAGCCAATCGAGGTAGTTGCGCGAGACCGTCGACTCAGCCGACATGGGCGGCATGCCTTCCAGGCGCTTCAACTCGGCAATCGCTTTTTCGTGAGCATCTTTGGTCATGCCGGCGGCGTCGATTTTTTTCTTCAGCCCGTCGAATTCGCTTTTCTCGCCGCGTCCGAGTTCCTTCTGGATGGCTTTGATCTTCTCGTTGAGGTAATACTCTTTTTGCGCCCGCTCCATCTGGCGCTTCACGCGTCCCTGAATGGTGCGGTCCACGTTCAGCTTCTCAATTTCGATATCCAGCAGGTCGGCAACGCGCGTCAGGCGGTCGATGGGATCGAAGATTTCGAGCAACTCCTGCTTTTCTTCGATGGTGAGCTGCAGGTTGGCGCCTACCGTATCGGCGAGTTTGCCGGGATCATCCACCCGGATTGCGGCGATCATCGTTTCGTAATTCAGGTTCTGGCTGAGCTTGACGTACTGCTCGAAGAGCGTAGTAACACGGCCCGTCAACGCCTCCAGTTGACTTCCCGGCTCGATTTTGTACGACACCGTCTTGACCACCGCGCGGAAGTAGCCCTCTTCCTCGCTCACCGAGACGATTTTGCCCCGCTCCACCCCTTCTACCAGAACCTTAATGTTGCCGTCGGGTTGTTTCAGGCTTTGCACGATGTTCGCCACCGTGCCGATCGAGTAAATTTCATCCGGCCGCGGCTCGTCGACGGAGGCATCGTGCTGGGTCGCCAGGAATATCTTCTTGTCGCCTGCCAGCGCTTCTTCGAGAGCCCGGACACTCGATTCCCGGCCTACCACGAATGGCGTCATCATGTAAGGAAAAATGATGACGTCCCGAATGGGCATCATGGGTAATCGTTTGCTGTCCGTTTTATCTTTCGTCGTGACCATCGTGACTTTCTAGGCGGATTGTTTGCCGGGAATCTGTGGACCGGGAAAACAGCATGCAGCTTTATGGCCGAATCCCTTACTGCGTCCGCTGAATTGGAAAAGAATCTCGTCGGATAACCGGCGGCTGTGGCTTAGCCCGCCTTTTCGAGCACAGCCATATTGATCTTTTGCGACAGCACCATCTCCTTGGTGACTACAAACTCGCGAACCTTTTTAAATGTCGGGAGATAGTACATCAGGTCCAGCATAAGATCTTCCAGGATCATACGTAGACCGCGCGCACCCACCTTGCGTTCCATCGCAAGCTGCGCAACCGATTCCAAGGCGTCGTCGCTAAACTTGAGCTTAACATTCTCGAACTCGAATAGCTTTTGATACTGACGTACGATCGCATTCTTTGGTTTAGTCAGAATTTGCACCAAGGCTTCTTTGGAGAGATCCTCGAGCACCGCCGTCACCGGCATGCGGCCAATAAACTCCGGTATGAACCCGTACTTGATCAGATCGACCGGCTGGCATTGGCTCAGCATATCGACATCACGCCGCGCGGTGTGCGGCCGGCGCACCGCCTCCTTCTCCTCGGGCGCAATGAATCCGATTGATTTCGTGCCGGCACGGCGGGCGATCACTTTTTCGAGGCCAACGAAAGCGCCGCCGCAGATAAATAGAATGTTCGTCGTGTCAACCGGCGTGAATTCCTGGTGAGGATGCTTGCGGCCGCCCTGTGGAGGGACATTAGCTACCGTTCCTTCCAGAATCTTGAGCAGCGCCTGTTGCACCCCTTCTCCGGAAACATCGCGGGTGATCGACGGGTTCTCGTCCTTGCGTCCGATCTTATCGATCTCGTCTATGTAGATGATGCCGGTTTGGGCGCGCTGCACATCCCAATCGGCATTCTGGAGCAGCCGCAGGATGATGTTCTCGACATCTTCCCCGACGTAACCCGCTTCGGTCAGAGTCGTGGCGTCGACAATGGCAAAGGGAACATCCAAAATGCGCGCCAGTGTCTGGGCCAGCAAAGTCTTGCCGGTGCCGGTGGGTCCGATCAGCAGAATGTTGGATTTGGACAGCTCCACTTCGCCGCCGCGCTGCTTATTCATCTGGATGCGCTTGTAGTGGTTATAAACCGCTACCGCCAGTTTCTTCTTGGTCGCCTCCTGCCCAATCACGTACTGATCCAGGTACTCTTTGAGTTCCAATGGCCGCGGCAGTTTGCCCGGCGCGCCGTAGCTCTTTTCGTGGCGGTCATCTTCGATGATCGAATTACAAACCGCGATGCATTCATCGCAGATGTAGGCTCGCGGATAATCGCTCGGGGAAGAAATAAGTTTGCCAACTACGTCCTGGCTTTTGTGGCAAAACGAACAGCGGAGGGAATCGTCAGATCCGGTGCGCTTCAAGCTGGTTCACCTTGGGAAAAAAAGGTCAAGAGTTCCCTAGCCCCGATCAAATGAGTTTTCATGACCAGTATATCAGCACTAGAGCCTTATTTAGTGGGTAGCTAGGCATGTTTTTGCGCCTGCTCAAAAACAAATTGCAGAGTCTTCTCGGTCTGAATGTGCCCGGCAATCCGGCCCAACGTACCTTCCTTCTCTAAGCGGGCGCGGGTCACTGCTACCGCCTCCCGTTCCTGACGCGCAATCCGCTGCACTTCACGGTCCACTTCATCTTTGGAGGCTTTGATGCCCTCCCGATCTGAAATTTTTTCCAGCAGCAACGAGGCCTTAACGTTCCTGACTGCCTTATCGCGCTGATTCTCCTTCACTTTGGACCAATCGACGTTCATCGAGTTGGGATCGACGTCGTGCCCGGCCAACTCACGCAACTGCGCCCGAACCTGATTTTCAATCTGCCGATCGACATACGCTGCCGGAATGGGAAAGTCGTTCCCTTCCACCAGCTTATCGATCAGGGCTTCCTTCGCCTCCCGCTGCGCCACGTATTGCTTTTCATGGAAGATGGATTTCCGGACGGCTTCCTTTAGTTCGTCCAGAGATTGGTAATCGCCCAAGTCCCGGGCGAATTCGTCGTCCAAAGCGGGCAGTTCCTTCTTGCGGACGAACTTCGGAGTCAGCTCGAACCGCACGGTTTTACCAGCCAAACGCTCTTGCCCGTAATCCTCCGGGTAGGTGACATCCACTTCTCTCGCCTCGCCGGGGTTGGCGCCCAACAGAACTTCGTTAAAAGCCGGCAGGGTCTCGCTTCCGCCGACCTCGATCTGTACATCCTGTTCGATCGGCTCGGCCAGCCCGGACAGAGATTTGAGCTGCACCAGGACGAAATCTTTGTCTTCCACCGGCCGTGGGTCCAGATTGATGTACTCGGCCTTGTTCTCGCGCATCGCATCAAGGCGATTGGCGACATCCTCGTCGCTCACCACCGGCTCTTCATACTTCACCGGCAGGCCGTGGTACTCAGCAACCTCAAATTCAGGCGCGACTTCGAAGTCCGCCTTAAAGCGAATCGGCTGGCCGGGCTCAAACTTCAGATCCGAAATGTCGGGTGTGCCGACGACTTTCAGCTCTTCCTTTTGTACCCGGTCCCGAAACGCCTGCGGCAGCAACAGCTCCAGAACTTCGTTCCGGATATCGTTCTCAAAGCGCGATTGAATCATGCTGACCGGTGCTTTCCCGGGGCGGAAACCGGGAAGGCGAACACGCTGGCGAAGGGAATTGGTGACCCGTTCGCGGGCGCGTTCCACTTCATCGAGCGGAATCTCCACTTCGACAGAGCGCTTGCAATCGGCTACAGTTGACACTTCTGACACTTCGTATCTATTCTATTGAAACCGCGAGCAGGTCAGACCGCCGCGGCGGTGAGCTGCGCCGCCTCGCGCAGCGGCTCGGCCTTATCGGTGGCTTCCCAGGTGAACGATTCTTCCGTGCGCCCAAAGTGCCCGAATGCGGCGGTCTGCTGGTAGATGGGCCGCCGCAAGTTCAGCGATTTAATCATGCCGGCGGGCGTCAGCGAGAAATTTTCCCGGACGACGGCGGAGAGGCGCACATCATCTACTTTGCTCGTGCCAAAGCTGTTGACCATCACCGAGACCGGTTCGGCCACGCCAATCGCGTACGCTAACTGTACTTCAGCGCGCGAGGCGAGACCGGAGGCCACTAGGTTCTTGGCTACGTAGCGCGCCATGTAGCAAGCCGAACGGTCGACTTTCGTCGGATCCTTGCCCGAAAATGCGCCGCCGCCATGGCGTCCCATGCCCCCGTACGTATCGACAATGATCTTACGGCCGGTAAGGCCGGTATCGCCATGCGGGCCGCCGATAACGAAGCGCCCCGTCGGGTTGATGTGAAACTTGGTCTGCGAATCGACCATGTTCTTCGGTATCACCGGGTCGATAATGAACTTCTTGACATCGGCGCGGAGCTGCTCGGTCGAAACATCATCCCCATGCTGCGTGGAAATCACCACCGCATCGATGCGCTTCGGCTTGTCATCCACGTACTCGACGCTGACTTGGCTCTTGCCATCCGGCCGCAGATACGGCAATTCACCCGCGCGGCGCGACTCGCTCAGGCGTCTCACCAGCTTGTGCGCCAGCAAAATCGGTAACGGCATGAGTTCGGCGGTCTCGTTGCAGGCGTAGCCGAACATCAGCCCCTGATCGCCCGCGCCGCCCGTGTCTACACCCATCGCAATATCGGGCGACTGCGCTTGAATCATGTTAACGACGGCGCACGTTTTGCAGTCGAAGCCGAATTCGGCGTTGTTGTAGCCGATACCGTGGATCACATTACGCACCAACTTCGGAACGTCTACATAGGTCTTGGTGGTGATTTCTCCGGCCACGATGCAAATACCGGTGGTGACCAGCGTTTCGCAAGCCACCCGGCCCGCCGGGTCGTCCGCGAGCACGGCGTCAAGTACAGCATCAGAGACCTGATCCGCAATCTTATCGGGGTGACCCTCGGTGACGGATTCGGACGTGAAGATATATTTCATTGAATGGCGTAACTCCTTAGCATTTTCGGGCGAGGGGGGCAAAGATCTGCCGATGCGGCCTCAAAGCCAGAACGATGTCGCTTCAGTTTAACAGCAGACGCCTGCCTCGCGAAGGACCTAGGGCGGTACCGCTTGTACCAGGCTTCTGATATATATGTAGAAGATCAAGGTATGTCCACTCCCAAGCCATCCTCCAAATCCGATATTCCCCAAGGAACGCTCGATTTGTTGATCCTGCAAGTCGCAGCTCTCGGGCCGATTCACGGCTACGCCATCGCGCAGCGCCTCCAACAGGTCTCGCGCGACGTTCTGCAAGTCCAACAGGGTTCCCTCTACCCGGCCCTGCACCGCCTGGAGAATAAGGGCTATCTCACGGCGGAATGGAAGGACTCGGAAACCGGCCGGGAGGCGAAGTTTTACCGGCTCACGGCCAAAGGCCGAACCCAGCTCAAAAACGAAGCCGCAAACTGGGCGCGCCTGTCCGAAGCGGTGGGATTGGTCCTTCAAATGGGAGAAGGGAGCGCGACGTGAACTGGTGGCAGCGGCTGTGGAAGAGGGACCAGCTCGAACGGCAGTTGGATGCCGAGCTTCGCTTTCACTTCGAGCGGCAGGTAGCCGACCATCTTCGCGACGGAATGACGGCTGCGGAGGCGCGCCGGAAAGCCCGCCTGCAGTTCGGCGGCTTGGAGCAGCTTAAGGAGGATTGCCGCGAGGAGCGCGGCACCCGCTGGCTCGAAAACGCCGTCCAGGATGTGCGCTTCGCGCTGCGCATGTTGCGCCGCAGCCCCGGTTTTGCCAGCGCCGCCGTTCTATGTCTGGCGCTCGGAATCGGCGCGAACACGGCCATTTTCAGCGTAATGGATGCGCTGATGCTTCGCATGCTGCCGGTCGACCATCCCGAGCAACTCGTGGTGCTTGGCGAGGGGCACTCGACCGGCCTCAACGATGACTTCCCGCACAATTCTCCAGACCTGTTTTCGCACCCGTTCTATCGCGAGATTCGCGGAAAGAGTGATGCTTTCTCCGATGTCGCGGCAGTTGAGAGTAGCGAGCTCAATGTGCATGCTCGATTTGGTGGACCCGCCGCCGCACTCGAACCCCTGAAAACACGCTTGGTGTCTGGTAACTATTTCGCGATGTTGGGCATACGGGCGGCCGCGGGGCGCGTATTGATGCCGGAAGACGACCGTGCACCTGGAAGCGGGGCCGTCGCCGTGCTGCGCTATGGCTTTTGGGAGCGCCGTTTTGCCCGCGATCCAGCAGTCATTGGCCGCACGCTATCGTTCAACGGAGCCGTCTTCACCATCGTCGGTGTAGCGTCCCCGGAGTTCTTCGGCACAGTCGTCGGCGCGCCTGCCGACCTGTGGATTCCGCTCTCGATGCAGGCACAGGCTCAGCCCTGGCTGGATCATCCGTTCGATCCACTGACGCAGTCGTTGTGGTTGATCGCGCGCAGGAAGCCGGGAATCATGATCTCGGCGGCGCAGGCGGACGCCAACGTCCGATTCCAGCAATGGCTCCACTCGATTGCCGGTCCATCGCCCTCGGCGGAGCGGATCGGGGACATGCGGAAAGCTCGCATCCAATTGACCGATGCCGCGCGTGGCCTCTCCAGGCTGAGGCGCGAGTTTTCGCGCCCGCTCCAAATCCTGATGGTCCTCGTCGGCTTGGTGCTGCTGATCGCCTGTGCCAATATCGCCAATCTCCTGCTGGCGCGAGCAGCCGCCCGCCGGCGCGAAATGGCGGTTCGCGTGGCGGTTGGCGCGCAACGCCGCCGGTTGATGGTCCAGTTACTCTCCGAAAGCCTGTTTCTCGCCTTCATCGGCGGCGGTCTGGGCCTGCTGTTCTCCGTCGCTGGCGGGCATCTGCTCCTGGCGATGGTCTCGCCTGGCCCGAGTCCGATTTCGCTCGAAGCCGGACCGGGCACTCCCGTACTGCTCTTCACATTTGCGCTCTCGTTAGTCACGGGGCTCATCTTCGGGACCGTGCCCGCGCTCCAGATGACCAAACTCGACGCCGGACCCTCGCTAAAAGAAGGCAAAGGATTGGCGCGCTCGCAATCCCACAGCCGTCTGAGTCAAATGCTCGTGGCCGGCCAAGTGGCCTTGGCCTTCTTCCTCATCGTTGAAGCGGCCCTCTTCGCCAAAACCCTTGCAAAGCTCGAACAAACCGATACCGGATTTGAAAAGGAGCGAGTTCTCATGCTTCGACTCGACAGCGATCCAAGTAATGCCAAAGGTCCGGCGCTGCTCAACCTGTTTCGCCGGCTCGACGTGCGTATTCGCGCCTTACCTGGTGTCGAAGCAGCCAGCTTTTCCGAGGTGACCTTCAATGAAGGCCACTGGAGGGCCGACGTTTGGCGGCAGGGAGCGCCCCAAACCGAGGCAAATGCGAAATCGATCGACGGAGACCACGTGGGTGCGCAGTATTTTAAAGCGCTCGGCATCCCGGTGATTGCAGGGCGTGGATTTGGACCGCAGGACACCCTCCAATCGCAGCCGGTGGCCGTCGTGAACGAAACCTTCGCGAGAACGATGTATCCAAATGAGTCGGCGTTAGGCCGGCACTTCATGCTGACCGCCCACGACGATTTCGAAATTGTCGGCGTAGTCAAAGACGCGAAATACGAAAGCATTCGCGAAAAGCGCACGCCGGCATTTTTTCTTTCAAACGACCAGGATCGGGACCCAGATGGTTTCAGCGACCTGGTGATTCGAACGCGGCAGAAGCCGGAATCGATGATCGGTGAAATCCGCGCGACCATACACGACGAGAATCCGAATCTAGCCATCTCAAACGTCATGACGCTCGCGGAAGCCGTCGACCGTTCGCTTACCGAGGCAAGACTTCTGGCAAAACTGGCCGGTTTCTTCGGCGCGCTCGCGTTGTTGCTAGCCGCCATTGGCCTGTATGGCGTGATTGCCTATTCGGTCGCGGGGCGCACTAACGAAATCGGGATACGCATGGCCTTGGGCGCGCGGCCCATCAG
>DASYAX010000165.1:0-16237 GCA_036501045.1 Bryobacteraceae bacterium | reverse complement strand
CGTCGTGTTCGAGGCGCCGATTGGCGAGAACACGCCAATTTTCGAAACGCCGTTCGGATTTCACATTGCGCGCGTGATCGAGCGCCGGGCGGCCGGTATTCCGCCGCTACGCGAAGTCTATGATCTGGTGGCGGAACAGATTCTTGCCCGCCGCAAAGCGAAGGTCCCGGGCGCGTGAGCAACCTGCCCAATCCGTGTTGCGTACCGAGCAAAGAGCGCGCTTTGGTCCTTGAGGTTTCGCGACAGATTTCGAGCGCGCGGACGCGGGTGCGCTCCGGCTCGACGGAAAACATGGTGGCGCTCGACGGCGGCACGTTTCTGATGGGAACGGAGACCAAAGACGGCTTTCCCGCCGATGGCGAGGGGCCGATCCGGAAGGTGATGGTGGATGCGTTTTATATCGATCGCTTTCCGGTGACGAACGAGAGTTTTGGCGAATTTGTGAGAGCCACGGCTCACCGAACCGAGGCGGAGCATTTCGGCTGGTCCTTCGTGTTTCACGGTCATATTGCGCCGGAACAGCGCGCGCGGCTGGTGGAGGATACCGTTCTTGGGGCCGAATGGTGGTGCAAGGTAAAGGGCGCGGATTGGCAGCATCCCGAAGGGCCCGATTCGGACATCGCGGCGCGCGCTCACTATCCCGTGGTGCATGTTTCCTGGAACGATGCGGCGAAGTTCGCCGAGTGGGCTGGTAAGCGTCTACCCACGGAAGCGGAATGGGAGTTTGCGGCGCGCGGCGGCCTGGAACAGAAGCTCTATCCCTGGGGCGACGAACTGACTCCCAACGGCGAGCACCGCTGTAATATCTGGCAAGGAGAATTTCCAAACCGCGATCTTGCCGAGGATGGTTTTTCGGCGCCCGCTCCCGTGGATAGCTTCGCGCCCAATGGATACGGACTTTACACCATCACCGGCAACGCCTGGGAGTGGTGTTCCGACTGGTTCCATCCTACGTTTCACGCAACCGGAACGAGGATGAACCCGGCTGGACCGCCTCGCGGCGGAGCGAAGGTGATCAAAGGCGGATCATACCTTTGCCATCGCTCGTATTGCAATCGATATCGGGTCGCGGCGCGCACTTCGAACACGTCCGACAGCTCAACCACGAATATGAGCTTCCGCTGCGTGCGCGACGCCTGAGCGGCGGTCTCAGAAGGTAATGCGGCCTACCAGTTGCACGTTTCTCGGCTGCGTCACAGTGCCGTTCCAGGTTCCGAACGAGGAACTGGAGGGATCGTTATTAAAGGGAATGCAATCGCCGAAAGCCTGACCGTCGCAGGTGAAGTAGTGATTGTTAAATATGTTGAACGCCTCGCCGCGTATCTCGAAATGGACGCGCTCTTTGATGCTGATGGTCTTGGCGAGCGCGAGATTGACATCGCGATACGGGGAGCCGCGAACGCTGCTGACGCGCGGGCCGGTGCCGAGATAGTTTCCGTTCGCGAACAGCGAAGAAGCCTCAAAGGCGGCGGCATTAAACGCGGGTTCATTCACGTTGAAGCCGCTCCACGATTGGGTCAACACATTCGTTCCGGATTTGATGCCCGGAATACACGCGGCCTGAAACTGCGAGGGAACGCCGCACACGGTTGAGTCGCGGAAGTAGAATGGCATGCCGGAAGTCAGTTTGACGCTCGAGGAAAGCGACCAGCCGCCCGCGATCTGATTTACGATGCCGGAGTGATTCAACCAGCGTTTCCCGTTGCCGAAGGGCAGATCGTAAACGGCCAGCAAGGCGAAGGTCTGCGGAATGTCGTCGGGAGAGAGCGATTTGTTGCGGCTTCCCTGGTAGGGACTGATCACGCCGCCGATGCCGCCGTAGTCGGAAGTGGACTGGGTGGTGGAAGAAGCGTCCGTCAGGAGGCGGGAAAAAGTGTAATTCGCCTCCAAGTAGATGCCGTTGGAGAAAGCGTTTCCGAGTTTCGCCTGCAGCGAGTGATATTGCGAAGTGCCTTCGTTTTCGTTTTCCCCGAAGAGTGCTCCGCAATACTGCGGATAGGCCTGCAGGGCCTGCGCCACCGTAGGTTTGCAGGTGCCGGCGCTGTTTAGACTTTGCACCCAATTGGCGTAGGGAACATTCACTCCGTAGAGCGACGTTTGTCCGGGCTGGAACACGGTGTTCAGTTTCGCGGAGCCGAGGGAAGTCAGCAGCGCCGGATTCAAAGCATTGAGCGGCTGCAACTGCGAGGGCAGATGAGTGCCCTGATTGGCAACATAGGCGATTCTGCCAACAAGACTGTTACTGAACTTGCGCTCTACCGTGAAATTCCATTGCTGCGTATAGGAGAGATGGTTTCCATAGGTAGGACGATAGTTGGGGCCGTTGGTTCCGTTATCGGCGGTCGAACTGACGTTCGGCGCCGTGCTATAGGCTGGAAAGCCTTGGTCCAGGTAGAAGGACGGCTGGTAGCCGCTCAGCGAATCGCCAAAGTTGAGCAGCGGATTGAAACCGTCGAGGCTCATGCCGCCGCCCCAGCCCGGGTAAAAGGCCTGGGTATAAAAAATGCCATAACCGGCGCGCAGAACGGTCTTGTTATCGAGCTTAAACGCGAAGCCCACGCGTGGAGCAAACGCCCCGTTGAATGGGTTTTCGGGATAGCGCACGCCGGCGCTGGCGGCTCCCCAATTGTTGCCGGCATAAGCCAAGCTGCCGGGCAGATTTCCTGCGCCGGGGTTGGGGCTGAAGCTAAAGAACGCCAATTTGTTGCTGGTCTCAAAGGTCGGGGAGAAGCGGTCCCAACGAAGGCCGTAGTTGACCGTCAGTCGGGATGACATTTTCCAGGTGTCGCCGACATGCAACGAATAGGCGCGCTGCTCGGCGCCATATTTCGCGATGTTGTACACATTCACATTGCCGTTGTCGACGGCGCCTGCCAACAGGCTGGCAAATGGATCGCCGCTGGCGATGCCGGGTAATCCGGTTGAGCCGAAGGTGAAATACAGCGTGCCGGACTGGTTGTTGTTCGAGCGGAAGACTTGCTGCAGATGGCGGAATTCGCCGCCAAATTTGATGGTGTGAGAACCGTGAATCCAAGTCATCAACTCGTTGGTGATGTGTGAGGGCCGGGTGCTCTTGTTCAGATAACCGGGACCCTCCGTGTTCCCCCAGCCCGCAAAATTGGTGATCCCATTTCCGCTGGTGAAGTTGGCCGCTGGCGAAGCATTGTAGGCAACGGCGTTCGGAATCTTCGGCAGATCGTTCGGGTTTTGGCCGGTAACCGAGCCGTAGCCTTCGTTGCGATTCACGTAACCATAAGCAAAGTGGCTGACGAGCGTGGGAGTGATAATGTGTTCCCAGTTGAAGCGGCTTACCCAGGCATCTTCGGGATTAGCGGGACTTGAAGTGCAGAGCTGCACAGGCAACGCGCACTGTTCGTTCGGTTGCGTCTTTTGCCGCCAGATGGTCGCGTAGAAGTGGTCCTTTTCGCTCCAGTAGTAATCGATTTTGTAGAGGAAGTGGTTGACGTTGGACAAAATGCCATCGGAGACCGGGGTCGATAAGTAGTTGTTGAAGGGACCGGCGCTCGTGGGAGTCGGCAAGTATTTCATCCACTGCAGGGCGAGCGGGCTTTGCGCGGAGACCGGAATCTGATTTCCCGCATATTGGGTCCGGCTGAGGACACCGTTAGTCACGACCGAGCTCTTGGGATCATAGATCGGCGTACTCAAGTCGGAGAAGTTACCGGTACGCTCCTGAGCGGATGGAATAGAAACCACGGGCCGGGTTGTGCCGCCAAGGCTGCGCAGATACTCTTCATCGTGGAAGAAATATGTCTTGTGTTTCGATCCCCAGATGAACGGTAGGAAAGGAATCTTGACGGGACCGCCGATAGAGCCGCCGAACTCGTTTTCATTGTCCTTGGGACGCGCATCGCCCGGGTCGCGCTGGTTGGTGAACTGTGTTGCGTTGAGATCTCTGTTGCGAAAATATTCAAAACCGCTGCCGTGGAACTCATCTGTACCGCTGCGGGTTGTGACGATGATTTCGCCGCCGGTGGTAGTGCCGTATTCGGGCTCATAGCTGGAAGTGAGCACCTGGACCTGGCTGACCATGTCGGGCGTGGTGGGGAAATCGAAGAAGGAGACCATGCCGCTTTGCGACATCGTCCCTTCCTGCATGCTCACGCCATCCATCACGGCTTCGTCGCCCATTTTTAGCCCGCCGTTGATGCGAGCATTGAATGCCTGCGGGCTGGTACCGGTGTTGACGCCGGGAAGGAAGGAGAGAAATTGCACGGCATTGGGAGGCGTGCCCGCGGCGACGAGCAGTGGCAACTGCCTGACCAACTGCGGCGGCACGCCTTCCTGTTGCGCGCCATTCTCGTAATTCAACTGCGCGGCGTCAGCGGTGACTTCGACTTTTGTGGAGGCATCGCCAACTTCCAGACTCGCATCGGCGCGCAAGGGTTGATTCGGGAGCAACTGGATGTTGTGCTGCACGTAAGTGCGAAAACCCTTGGCCGAAATGCTCAAATCGTAGGCGCCAGGAGTGAGGTTCGGGAAAGCGAAGCGGCCATCGTTATCGGTTTGCACCGTCGAATTAAAGCCGCGCTCGCCGGCGCTGAGCGTCACGGGGGCGCCCGGCACCACGGCGCCCGTTTTATCGGTAACCTGGCCTTCTAAACTAGCATTTTGACTTTGCCCAAACACGACTGCGGATAACAGCAGCAGGGAGGCGAATGACTTACAAAAAAGCCGACGAAGCATTTCTGTCTCCTTGAAGGCAACGTAAGCGGTTAACGCCGCTTAGTTAGGAACTATACATCCGCATCCGTATACTCGTCAAGCATTAGGCAAAATAACGGTTAGAGCATGGGCGGACTTCTCATCCTTTTACTGGCTGCCGCGCTTGGTTGCCCTGCGCAATCCTCGGAACCCGAACAAGCGCTGCTTGTCATTCAGGCGGCGATTCAAGCGGGCGATCTGCAGCGAGCGGTGCGCTTAATTGATGAGGGTTTGGTAAAGCATCCGGAAGAGGCGGGCCTGCTAAATCTACGAGGCATCGTGCATGCTCGCCGCGAGGAACTGCCTGAGGCCCGCAAGGACTTTAGCGAAGCGGTGAGGCTAAAGCCAGGGCTCACGCCGGCTTGGCAAAATCTGGCGCGGGCGTGCCAGCTTGAAGGAGATCGCTCCTGCGCCATCGACGCATGGCAGCACGTTCTGCGTTTGAAGCCGGGAGATAGGGAAGCGCTAGTGGCGAAAACGGTGCTACGCTCGGTCGACTTAGCCGCACGCGGCCAGGTTTCTGAAGCCACCAGAGAGGCGTCGCGCTTGGCTGCGCAGGCGGATTTTTCGGAAGCGGATTTCGAGAGTCTGCAAAGCATCTTGGCTGCGCCCAAAGCTGCTGCGGTAGTGGTTACGCTGGTGCAGGGGTTGGACGCGCGTCACGCCGCTTCGCTTGGGAGTCTGCGGCAGTTGGCGGTGGCGTACGAACGGTTGCAGCGCCCTGCCGAGGCGCGAAAAACGCTCGAGCGGGTCGCGCTGCTCGATCCGAATAATACAGCACATTTGCTAGAGCTTGCCCGCTTGGCCGATGCGGGCAAGGATTACGAAGGGGCGCTGGGATACCTGGCGCATGCGCGCGTTCTCGCGCCGGATAACGCGCAGATCCATTTCTTGTTCGCGATGGTGGCGGAGGAGATGAATCTGCCGATCGAGACGCGCGCCTCGCTGGGACGAGCGCTGGCGCTCGATCCGGGCAATCCAGCATACAACTACGCGATGGGCACGGTCATCTTGGACACGCGGGATGCGGCCGCCGCGGCAGATTATTTTCGGAAATTTGTCAAAGCGAAGCCAGCGGATCCGCGGGGCCACTATGCTTTGGGAATTGCTTATTTCGCATCGGGAGATTACCCGAAGGCGAAAGAAGAGCTGCGAATGGTGGAGAGCAATCCGAAGACGGCGGCAGGCGGCGAGTATTTTCTGGGACGCATGGCGCTTCTCGATGGGGACGCGGACGAAGCAGCCCGGTATTTACGAAAATCGATTGAGCGACGGCCCACGTTTTCGGAATCGCACACCGAACTGGCGCGGGTCCTGATGAGCGAAGGGAACCTTAACGAAGCGCATACGGAGCTGGAGCGAGCGCTGCGGCTGGATCCCACCAGTTTTCAAGGCAATCAGCAGTTGCTGGTGCTGTACGGGCGTACCAACGATCCGCGGGCGGAAAAACAGGAAGAGTTTTTGAAGAAGCTGGACCAGGAACGATCGAGACGCAGTGAGCTGATGCTGCGTACCATCGAGGTCAGGCCATAATCGATGCGCGCCGCCGGATTTCTGCTGTGTCTCGTCGCCGTGGCCAGCGTGTTGGCGCAAAGCGGCGGCATTTCTGAAAGAATCCAGCATGCTTTGGCGGCGTCCGGTGAGGGGGAAGCGGCCGCACAGGCGCTTGCCGGCCGGAATTTTGCGCGTGTAGCGGAGCTGTTGGCGGCAACCAAAGCAACCAGCGCAGCCGAACGCGCGGAATTACTGTCTTTGCGCGGCGCGGTCTGGTTTCTGGACGGAAAGATGAGCGCCTCGGCCGTAGCCTTTGGGGAAGCGGCTGCCTTGGCGCCGCTCGCAGACGGCGATCGCTTCACGCTGGCGATGGCGCTGGTGAAGTTGGGAGACGACGCGCGCGCCCGCGTTCAACTGGAGAATCTCGCTCAAAAAACCCCGGCGCAGGCGCTTTATCTCTATTGGCTCGGCCGGCTCGATTACGATCAGCGGCGTTACCAGGAAGCCGTGGCGAAGCTGGGCAAGGCAACGCAACTCGATCCACGGTCGGCGCGCGCCTGGGATAGCCTGGGCCTCGCGTTCGATATGCAGGGCCAGCGAGAACAAGCGCTCAGCGCGTTTGATAAGGCAGTGAATCTGAATCGCGGCCAAACGCACCCGTCTCCGTGGCCGCCTCACGATCTGGGCTATCTGCTGCTGCGGATGGAAAGACCGGCGGAAGCCGAAGCGGCGTTGCGCGAATCTCTACGCTATCCGCCAAAGCCGGCGCAAACGCACTATTACTTAGGCCGGGCGCTCGAGAAGGAAGGACGGGACACCGAAGCGGTGGAGGAATATAAAAGCGCCGTCGCGGCGGATACGTCGTCGCCGGACGCCTGCTACTCGCTGGCGATGCTCTATCGCAAGCTGCATAGAGGCCGGGAGGCACAGGCGATGTTTGCCGAATTTAGAAAGCGCCGGCAGGCTTCGAGTCAATGAGCGGCAAGTGAACCCTGCTGTTCGCCGTGCTTCGGCCTTCGCATGAGGAACGGGAGCGGCGCCAGGCAAGCCACCACCACCGACATCAGCCAGAAGGTACTTTCAAAACTAAGCGCGCTTCCCTGCCCAAGCGTCATTTGGTAGGCCATCGCGAGCGCCTTTTTCGCCGCGGTCACCGCATCGAAGCCCTGCGCCATAAAGGCATTCTTTAAACCATCCAGCAGCCGCTCGAAATTCGGGTTGCCATAATTCGTGTGCTGCCCGAAAGCCTGCTGATGCGCCTGGTTCTGCCGGGCCAGAAGCGTTCCTAATAAAGAAGTGCCGATACTGCCGCCCAGGTTGCGCGCGAAATTCGACATGCCCGACACCTGGTTATTTTTTTCGCGCGGCACGCCGATATAGTTCAGCGTGCTGATCGGGATGAAGATGAACGGCATGAACATCACCTGCACCATGCGAAGCAGCACGATCGTGTTGAAATCCATTTGCAGGTAAATGACCGTCATCAGCCGAAGTGTTGCGGCCGTCCCCAGAAAGCCGATGGTGACCAGAATTCGGGGATCGAGTTTCGTGGCTGTTATTCTTCCGGCAATGGGCATCATGACCATCAGCATCAGTCCTCCCGGCGATAACGCCAGGCCGGCGCGCTCCGCCGTATAGCCGAGGCTGTTCTGCAGGAATTCCGGAATCAAAACGGTAGAGCCAAACAGCACCATTCCCAGCACAAACGACAGAAACACGGCCGTTCCGAAGTTGCGGTTCTTGAGTAGGCGCACGTCCACGATGGGATTTTCGTGGTACCACTCCCACAGAAAGAAAGCCGCGAGCGTAGGCAGGCCGATACTCAGGAGCGTGGTGATGAGGGGTGAGCTAAACCAATCGTCTTCCTGCCCTTTATCGAGCACCATCTGAAAGCAGGCCACGCCGAGAACGATGAGCCCCAGCCCGATGTAGTCGATTTTGATCCCGGACGTCCGTTCCTGTTTAAGCCAGGGCGGATCTTCGACGAAGCGCTGTGTGAGAAACAGCGACAGTAAACCGACCGGGATGTTGATGAAGAAAATCCAGTGCCAGTTGAAATTATCGGTAATCCATCCGCCCAACGTAGGTCCGATGGCGGGGGCCATCACCACAGCCATACCGTACATGGCGAAGGCCATTCCGCGCTTTTCGGTGGGGAATGAATCGGCCAGGATAGCCTGCTCCGATGGCTGCAAACCGCCGCCGCCCGCGCCCTGGAGCACACGCGCGATAATCAGCATCGGAAGGCTGGGTGCAATCCCGCAAAAAAACGAGCACACCGTGAACAACACCACGCAAGACATGTAAAAACGCTTGCGGCCGACACGCGTGGAAAGCCAGCCCGAAACCGGCAGAACGATGGCGCTCGAGACCAGATAGCTCGTGAGAATCCAGGTAGCTTCGTCGAAGGTGGCGCCTAAGGAGCCCGCGATATGAGGAAGCGCGACGTTGGCGATGGAAGAATCCAGCACCTCCATAAAAGTTGCGAGCGTGACCGTCATGGCGATAACCCACGGATTATGCGCCGGCTTCCAATTTTGATGCGTTCCGGGTTGCGAAACAGGCACGCTCGTTTACCCTCCGATGCGAACTTCGGGCTCGACCGACATGCCGGGACGCAGCCGGTCGAGACCCTGCTGATCTTTCTTGAAACGGATTCGCACCGGTATGCGCTGCACCACTTTGACGTAATTGCCGGTGGCGTTTTCCGGCGGCAAAACGCTTGAGATGGCCCCGGTGGCGCCCCCCGCATCTTCCACGTATCCTTCGAAATCCTGTTTCAGCGCATCGACGTGCAGCGTGGCGGGTTGCCCGGGCCGGAGATTGCGCAATTGGGTTTCCTTAAAATTCGCCGTCACCCACAGATCGCCGATTTGGGCGATGGTCAGTAATTGTTGGCCCGCGGCGACGTGGGCTCCGACCTCAGCCGAGCGCTTCATCACGATGCCTGCTACCGGAGCGGCGATCTTTGTGTAACTCAGCTTCAACCGCGCGTCCTCGACTTGTACCTGCGCTGTCTTGGCACTGGCTTGTTCGGAAGCGACGACAGCCCGCTGCAGCGCGATCTGCTGCGGAGCCGTGCGCCGGTATTCGGCCAGTTTGCTCTGCGATTGGGCGAGCTGAGCGCGCCTTTGTTCGACGATCTGCCCCGCCGACTGCAAGCCCGACCGGCTCCCGGCTACCGCCGCTGCTTGCGCTTGCGCATTGGCGGCGGCCTGATCGTATTCCTGCTGCGAGACTTCTTCTTTCGAGATCAGCAGCTTGTAGCGCGCAAGATCGGCCTGCGCCCGAGCATTATTGGCTTCCGCTTCGGCCAGTTTGGATTGCGCCGTTTCGCGATCGCGCTCGGCAGCCCCCAGCGCCGCGCTGGCGCTCGCCACGTCCGCTTCAGCGCCGGAGACATTGGTGAGATTTTGCACCTCCGTAATGGGTACATTCGGCTGCCGAGCCACGACCATGCTTTGGGATTGCGCCAGTTGCGCCAGCGCCTGATCGAGCGCGACCTGAAAATCGCGCGAATCGAGATCCACCAACGGATCTCCCGCTTTGACCCGCTGATTGTCTTCCACATAAACGTGCGTGACCGTCCCGTCTACGCGCGAGCTGATGGCGTTCAAATGCCCATCTACTTCCGCATCGTCGGTGGTCTCGAATTGCCGCGAGTGCAGCCAGTAGAGCGTGCCTGCGATGCCCAGGACCGCCAGTACGATGAAAAAAATGAGAAACGCCCTCCCGCGTCCGCGTGTCGCGGGAGGTTTCGCCGCCGGCGGTTTGGGCGCTTGTGCGGCCGGCGCTTCGCGCTCTTCCTGCGTGTTCATGGATGACTTGCCCCCGATTGAAGATCCGCCAACTCGCTCTCGGCGTCGCCGGTGGCGCGCGCCAGGCTGAGTTTGGCAAGGTTGAACGAAAACAGGCTCGATATATAGTCGCTTTCGGCGCTGGCCACTTGCTGCTGCGCCTGCACGACCTCCACCGTGGTCGAAACGCCTGCGTTGAAGCGATCGCGCGATTCGGTGAGCGTTTCGGCTGCCAGCGCTCGATTGTTTTGCGCGAGACGCACTTGGCCGCCGGCGGTCTCGAGTTCAATCAGGGCGACACGCACCTGCTGCTCGATCCGGCCGCGCTGATCGGCGAGCTCGGCCCGGCGCTGATCGAGAGTCGCTTCGGCTTGCGCAATGTCGCCTTTCGTCCGGCCGCCTTGCCAAATGGGCACATTGAGCGAGCCGGTAACCGCGAATA
Organism: Bryobacteraceae bacterium; assembly: GCA_036501045.1. GTDB lineage: Bacteria > Acidobacteriota > Terriglobia > Bryobacterales > Bryobacteraceae > Bog-105. Next base: position 5,779 of record DASYAX010000165.1, on the reverse strand, counting down.
CGCCGTGGGTGGAAGCCGGATTGGGACCGATGACGCCGTAATCGCCGTTAATTGTGGCGGACGGCAATCGTTCAGCGCGCGCCGCCGAAAGAGCGCGCTCGGCGGCCTTCACCCGAGCCTCGTAGGCTTGGAGATCAGCACGATGTTCGAAGGCTTGCTGGATCGAGGCGCTCGCCTGCGGGATGGCGGCCGCGTTGAACGTGAGCGGCTCTACCAGGACCAGTTGGCGATCGAGCGGCAAGCCGATCAGGCGCGCCAGCCCGATGGTCTGCTTGCGCAGGTCCGCTTCGAGTGAGCTGAGCCTTTGTTGCTCGGTTTGTAATTCCACCTCGCTGCGGGTGACGTCGATACGCGCGTTGGTCCCGGCGGCCTTGCGCACTTGCGCCTGGCGGTAGATCGCCTGGGCATTTTCGACTTGCGCCCGCTGGGATGCGACGCGCGCGCTGGTCGCCACCGTTTGCAGATAACTCCCGCCCACGGCCAGAACCACCAACTCGCGGGCGTCTTTGGCATCCAACAGCGAAGCGTGCTCACTCTCCTCTTGCGCCTGCCAATTGCGCCGGGCGACCGGATCGTAAATCGATTGGCTGAGCGTGGCTTCAAGCGATGAGTAATTATAAGGACCCACCACGCTCGGAATGGAAAAATTCAGGTTCGCCGGGACCTTGAATTGAAAGCCGTAAGCGGCAAGGTTGACTTGGGTCACGGTGTCGCTCGCGTTGGCCGCAATGTTCGGCAGCAAAGCGCTGAGCGACTCGATTCGTTCGGCGCGCGCAGCGCGTGCCGCGTTGGTGGCCGCAATGGGGCCTAAGTTAGCGGCGAGCCCGCGCTTCACCGCTCCGGCAAGCGTCAAGTTGATGGGCCCAGCGGGAGTGCTCGCGGCCGGTACACTTCCCGCCAAGCTGCCGTCGATGGTAATCGAGCTATTGATGGTGGCGGGTCCCGTGCCGGCGGTCGGCGATTGTTGCGTGCTGACGGACCCTGGCTGTCCTGTCGCGCCCGGCAACTGAATGGCGCGGGACGATCCGGAGGCGCCGCCGCCGGGTGGCTGCTGCGCGCCGCAAATGCTCGCCGCGAGAAGAGCCAGCAAAGCCGCCGCCCCAAAATTCATACATAAACGTACCATATTTGATACTCAAACGTATACAATCGTGATTGTACATGGCCATCAAGGCATGGGCCGTTCCCAATAAACATCAACAGCGGACGGAAGCCACCCGCCGCAAGCTGCTCAACGCCGCGCTGCGGGTTTTCGCCCGCGACGGCTTTGAAGCCGCCCGGATTGAAGACATTGCCGCGGAAGCGGGCCACACGCGAGGCGCCTTCTACGCCAATTTCGAGGCTAAAGAAGATTTGTTCCTTGCTTTGCTCGAACAGCAGGCGGCCAAGCGGACACGGCAGCTCGAAGCGCTATTGGAGCGCTGCGCTACTCCCGAAGAATGGCGCGCGGCCGTACGAGGGTTTTATTTGAAGCGTGTTGCCGACCGGCAATGGGCGATGTTGACGCTCGAGTTCAAGCTCTTTGCCCTGCGGCACGGAAACCTGCGCGCCCGTTTGGCGGCGGCGCATCGCCGCATCCGCTCTTCACTCAACTCCGGGTCGATCACCAAGCGATGGCTTGACGAACATTGCGGCGGCGGCGAATTCCCCGAAATGTACAAAGCCACCTTGGAAGCGGCCCTGAGCGGGCTCACCATCGAGCACGCCTACGATCCGAAGCGCATCTCGGCAGAGCAGGTGATTGCCATCCTGAGCCGAATTTTCGACATGCTCGTTGTTAACTAAGATTCGCTCTTCGTTGAGTAAAAAATCTGCTGTGGAATCGAACGATTTCTGAGTTATACTCGCAGATCGGAACGGCCTATTTTTCATTAGAGATTGTCATGAGTTTGTTGCATTCCTTCAGCATCGGAACAGGTACCGGCAAGCGGAGAAGTCACGTCCCACCGGTCAGCGGTGGAGTCTTTCCCACCCAAGCGACCACTTTTCAGGACCCGCATTTTCCGTTCCAGCCGCTTCCGCCGCCCAACGGGCCCGCGCCTTACCGCTTTGACCTGTCGCATTTGCTGTCTGCCGAAGACGTCGAGAAAATCAAGACCGCCGGCGTAATGGTCTGTCAAACAGTGGGAGATACGGGGGACTACCGAGGCCGCCAGCAGGACTTTGTCGCGGAGATGATGACGCAGGATGCTGAAAATTTAGCTGACGATAAGAAGCCCGCCTTCTTCTATCATCTGGGCGACGTGATTTACTTCGCCGGCGACATCAATAAGTATGGCGACAATTTTTACGAAACATATACCAACTACCCGGCATTCATCGTCTCAATCCCAGGCAACCATGACTGCCAACCGGACGACCCGCAGGATGGTCCGGTAGATCCGGCAAAGCACCCTCTCGATGGCTGGGTCCAGAACTTCATGTCGAAAAATCCCAGCCAGCGCGGCTCGCTCAAAACCAACTCCGCCCGGACGCAGATGAATTTGCCGAATGTTTATTGGACCTTTACCACACCGTTCGCGACGATCATCGGTCTTTTCTCCAACGTCGGCGAAACGCAAGGAGAGATTCATCAGGACCAAATCGACTGGTTTGAGGGCGAACTGACCGCCGCCGATCCGAAGCTTGCCCTGATCGTCACGGTACATCATCCGCCATTTTCCGGGGACACGGAGCACTCCGGGAGCAGTGCAGTTTACAAGGTGCTCTCTGACAGCTTCGAAGCTACCGGCCGCTACGCGCACTTGGTTCTGTCGGGGCATGTTCACAACTATCAGCGGTTCACGACGACGGTGAAGGGTCCGCACGGTTCGCTCGAAATTGCCTGCGTGGTGGCGGGCGCCGGCGGCTATACGAATCCGGGCAAGCTCCACAAGATCGACGGCGCGTACCCGAAAGCCCCTTTGCAGCTCGGGAGCGGCCTCACTCTAGAACAATACGATCAAGTCAATTTCGGATTTCTTCGCCTTGAGATCAGCAAGGCCGAAATCGTGGGAACCTATCTGTCGGCGCCTTATTCGGTCGGCGGTTCGCCTGCCGCTAAGGTTGTCGAGAGTTTCGCCGTCGATCTGAAGACACATACGGTTCGAACACTGTAGCGTTGGCGCAACTGGCTTTCGACTTCTTTGAGCCAATCCGGCCGCTTCAACACTTCGCGCGGCGTGCTGCCATCGGGCGGCCCGATGATGCTATCGCGCTGCATTACATCCAGAATGCGCCAGATAAAGCATGTCGCCTTTGCCCGGCAGGTGTTCCGCGCCCATGCTGTCGAGTACCGTCCGCGAATCCACGCGCGTGGCTACCATGCATTTCTCACGAAGGCCGCCTCTGGGGTCACCGCCGCTCGGCTAGTGACCTTTGGGCGATTGGAGATAGACGGATGGGCGATCCGGGAAACAGTTTTCTGAACTATCGCGGTGACGGATTCTTCGCGGGTTACCGGCCGAAGCTTGGTTCTCTCGCTGATCGGTTCCGTAAGCGCGCTCCTATTTGCGCTATGGGCGTCGCATGCCGTTGTTACATTAATACCGCCTTTCGAAGTCGGCGTCCGCCTTTAGTTGGTGCGGCTTACTCTCAGAAAACTCCGATCAGAGGCACAACGATTTGCAAATACCATGTCATCAAATTGTCTCTTGACATGTAATTTCAAGGTCTGGCATCATCGAGAAGCACAGTTTCAACTACTACCTCCGATGAGATTCTTGCCGTCGCGCTAGAATCTTCTTCATCATTCCGGCAGTGCCCTACAACAGCGAAGTAGACGGTACGTCCGGTGTTCCGATCCCAGGATTCATTTACTCCGCCGGTCTCGAGTGGCTCGGATTTAAGGGTCCCGGTGAACTCGATCCCAACAGAAATACCGGTATTCCGACGCAAGTGATTCGTTTATTAAATACTCCGGCCAGCCGTAAAGACTTCCACTTCCTGACACATTAGCACTCGCTGTTGAAGAACCGAAAGCGGCCTATACAAATGTACATCGCTATAAAACTTCTCACCGGCCTTTGCGCCTTTGCTTTCTGTTTCGCGGCTGCCGAGCTTAAGATCACCTCGCCGAAAGATGAGACGGTCGTTCATCCCGGCGACGCTGTCGAGGTCGTCGTGTCGGCGGCCGCAAACGAGTTTTCGGTAATCGGGATTTCGGCGTATTCGCCGATCCCAGACTCTGATAACAGAACTTCCCCGCCGTATCGCTTCACGATTCATGTCCCGCGCAACATTACCCCTGGCCTTTATACGCTCACAGCCGTCGGCGCAGCTACAAAAGGGGAAGGTGGGTCAGAGGATAGTGTCAGGATCGACGTCGAAGAGCCGGATGATCCGGTTCGTATCTGGCTGTCCCTTTCGGATTCACTCAATCTGAAAGTGGGTGGCAGTGCCGGCGTGACTGTAGTAGGAGACTTTCCTGACGGCCATCGCCGATTTCTTGATAAGTCAAAACGTACAAAATACCGTTCGGCAGATCTGCACATTATAACTGTGACAGACGACGGGTTTGTAAAGGCTGTCGGTGAAGGTTCTACGGAACTTCGTATTAGTATTGGCGACAAAAGGATAGTGATGCCTGTTGTTGTCACCAAGCCTGTAGAAAAGTAAACTAAATGGCGCGCTGAACTCAGGAATTATCGGGGTGGAGGGTATGAGCCAATCGTTTGGGCGGAAAAGTCTAGGTTCCCCCTTTTGTCAGACGATATTGATCCTGTTGGGCTGGTCTGCGTTGTTACCCGCTCAAGGCAGCTTGCAGATCACTTCGCCTGCCAGCGGGACCGTAGTCCATCCGGGCGATACCGTCCATGCCACCGTATCGGCTCCTGCAGGTATGTTTGCTGCAATAGCAGTCATTGCCGTTGATCCGATTGACTCGCACGAGATGCGGATCTCCCCCCATATCGTTTCACAGTTCACATCCCTCGCGAGATCACCCCAGGGCCTTATGGGCTTACTGCCACTTCCTGACACATTGGCACTCGCTGTTGAAGAACTGAAAGCGCCTATACAATGTACATCGCTATAAAACTTCTCACCGGCCTTTGCGCCTTTGCTTTCTGTTTCGCGGCTGCCGAGCTTAAGATAACTTCGCCGAAAGACGAGACGGTCGTTCATCCCGGCGACACTGTCGAGGTCGTCGTATCCGCTCCCGCAAACGAGTTTTCGGTAATAGGGATTTCAGCTTATTCGCCGATCCCAGGCTCTGATAACAGAACTTCTCCGCCGTATCGCTTCACGGTTCATGTCCCACGCAACATTACCCCTGGCCTCTATATGCTCACAGCCGTGGGCGCCACTACAAAAGGGGACGGTGGGTCGGAGGATAGGGTCAGGATCGACGTCGAAGAGCCGGATGATCCGGTTCGTATCTGGGTGGACGCTCAGGATGAGCCACTTGAGTTGAAGCTGGGTGGGGGCACTGGCGTAACGGTAATGGGAACGTTTCCTGACGGCCATGGCCGATTTCTTTATAAATCCAAACGCACCAAGTACCGTTCGGCAGATCTGCACGTTGTGACTGTGACAGATGACGGATTTGTAAAGGCCGTCGGCGAAGGTTCGACAGAACTTCGCATTAGTATCGGCGATAAGAAGATCGTGTTGCGTGTCGTTGTCACCAAGCCCGTAGAAAAGTAAAGTAAATGGCGCACTGAACTCAGGAATTATCGGGGTGGAGGGTATGAGCCAATCGTTTGGGCGGAAAAGTCTAGGTTTCCCCTTTTGTCAGACGATATTGATCCTGTTGGGCTGGTCTGCGTTGTTACCCGCTCAAGGCAGCTTGCAGATCACT
>DASYAX010000164.1:0-10238 GCA_036501045.1 Bryobacteraceae bacterium | reverse complement strand
ACGGCCTATATCGAAACTCGTCTGGCGCGCGCCGGGATGCCCGATCAAAAGATATTATCGCCAGAGATTTTGGAAGAAGTCTACAAGCGCTCCCGCGGCATCCCTCGCGTAATCAATCTGATCTGCGACAACCTGCTGGTCACCGCCTTCGCGATGGAGCAAAAAACGGCCACACTCGAAATGCTCGATGAAGTGAGCCAGGATTTGCGCCTCGAGTGGCCGGGCGGCAATCGCGACCGCCGCGGCCGGTCACGCTACGGCCTCGAAGAAGAACACTTTCCGCAGTCTCCGATCACCGCGCGAGGCGATTAGCCCACCGCCTCAAACAAACCGGCCGCGCCTTGTCCGCCGCCCACGCACATCGTGACCACGCCATAGCGCGCTTTCGGCCTGCGCGCCATTTCGTTCGCTAACGTCCCGCTCATGCGCGATCCGGTCATGCCGAACGGATGCCCGATCGATATTGATCCGCCGTTCACGTTCAGCTTTTCCATCGGAATGCCGAGCCGGTCGCGGCAATAAATCACCTGCACCGCGAACGCCTCGTTCAACTCCCACAGATCGATATCCGCGACCGATAATTGGTGCCGGCGCAGCAGTTTCGGCACGGCAAAGACCGGGCCGATGCCCATTTCATCGGGTTCACAGCCCGCCACCGCAAAGCCGCGAAAAATCAGCTTGTAGGGAATATGCAGCTCGTCGGCCCGCTGGCGCGACATCACGAGCGTCACGGAAGCGCCATCGGAAAGCTGCGAGGCGTTCCCGGCTGTCACCGATCCTTTCCCGCTGTGCGGGTCGAAGACCGGCTTAAGCGCAAGCAATCCTTCGAGCGTGGTGTCGGGCCGGTTGCATTCGTCGCGGTCGCAGGTCACTTCCTGCGTACCGGTCTTCTCTCCCGTTTTTTTATCTAGTATCGCCGCCGTCACCTGCATCGGCGCGATCTCTTCGCGAAAGAAGCCCTCCTGCTGGGCGCGCGCGGTGCGTTGTTGGCTGATCAGCGAATACTCGTCTTGCGCCTGCCGGCTGATGCCGTAGCGCTGCGCCACCACCTCCGCCGTAACTCCCATTTCCATGTAGAGGCCGGGCTTTTGTTTCACCAGCACCGGGTGCGGATCCACATTGCGCTCCACCATACTGATGCTCTCGACCCCGCCGCCGATCGCCACGTCCGCGCCTTCATGGATCACTTCGTATGCCGCCATGGCAATGGCCTGCAGGCCCGAAGAGCAGAAACGGTTCACCGTCACACCCGGCACCGAGACCGGCAATCCGGCCAGCACCGCCGTCCGCCGCGCCACGTTCAACCCTTGCGGGCCGTACGGTTGCGCGCATCCCAGAATCACGTCTTCAATTTCAGCCGGATCAAGCAGCGGAACCTTTCGCAACACATCGCGGAGACAATGCGCCGCTAAATCTTCCGGGCGTGTCACATTGAACGAGCCGCGATATGATTTCGCAAGCCCGGTTCGTGAACTCGCAACTACAACGGCTTCTCTCATTCTTCACTCACGGTTCGATTTTCCGGCAGCCTCAGTATATACCGGTATAGGAGGTTCTATGGCCGAACTCGTGCGTCTCACGCACCAAAACGAAATCGCTATCATCACCATCGACAATCCGCCCGTGAACGCGCTCGGTCCGGGAGTGCCGGAAGGCATCGAAGCGCTGTTGAACGAGGCCGCGCAAGACCCGCAAGTGCGGGCCGTAATCGTCATCGGCGCAGGGCAAACGTTTATCGCGGGCGCAGACATTCGCGAGTTCGCGAAAATCGTCTCGGGCGAGCGGCCGCGCCTTACTCTGTTGCCGTTCCTTGAACAGATTGAGAACTCGCCCAAACCCGTAATCATGGCGATCCACGGCGCCGCCTTTGGTGGCGGCCTGGAAACAGCGATGGCAGGCCATTATCGCGTGATCGCGCCCACCGCGCAGGTAGGCCAGCCCGAGGTCAAATTGGGGCTCATTCCCGGCGCGGGCGGCACGCAGCGTTTGCCGCGTCTGGCCGGTGTCGCGAAAGCCGTCGAAATGTGCGCTACAGGCGAAGCGATCAAAGCGCAGGAAGCCGTCGCGCTCGGCATCGCGGACCGGCTGATCGAGGGGGATTTGCTTGCGGGAGCCATTGCCTTCGCGCGCGAAGTTGCCGATAAGCCAGCTCCGAGGACGCGCGAGCGCAATGAGAAGCTGCGCGGAGCAAATCCCGCCATCTTCTCCTATGCCCGCGACCAGGCACGCAAAGCGGGACGCGGCATGCCTGCTCCGTTGGCAGCTATCGATGCGGTCGAAGCAGCCACCAGGCTGGATTTCTTTGAGGGCTGCAAACACGAAGCCGAACTCTTTGATAAGTGTCTTTACTCGCCGCAATCGAAAGCCCTGATTCACGCCTTCTTCGGCGAACGCACAGTGGCAAAGGTTCCGGATTTGCCTAAAGGTCTCAAGAATTACGAGATCAAGCGGGCCGCCGTAATCGGTGCCGGCACCATGGGCGGCGGCATCGCCATGACTTATGCCAATGCAGGAATTCCGGTCATTGTCAAAGAGGCGGCGCTCAATGCTCTCAACCGCGGCATAAGCACCATCCGCGATAACTATGCCAAGACGGTCGCGAAGGGCAGGCTTTCGCAAGCGGCTATGGATCAGCGCCTGGCGCTCATCACGCCACAGTTAGTTTATGACGGCTTCGAACAGGCCGACATCATCGTGGAAGCTGCCTTCGAAAACATGCTCGTCAAGCAGCAGATCTTCGCCGAGATCGACAAGATCGCAAAACCAACCTGCATTCTGGCTTCGAACACTTCCAGTCTCGATATTGACGAGATCGCGTCCGCCACCAGTCGTCCGGAAATGGTCATCGGTACACACTTTTTCAGTCCGGCGAATGTGATGAAACTGCTCGAAGTCGTGCGCGGCAAAGCGACCGGAGCCGATGTCATCTCCGCCGCCATGGCGCTCGGCAAAAAACTCGGCAAAGTGGCGGTGCTCGCGGGCAATTGCCGCGGCTTCATCGGCAATCGCATGATCGCGCCTTATCTGCGCGAAGCGCAATTCCTGGTTGAGGAAGGCGCTTCTGTGGAAGAAGTGAACGCCGCGCTTTATGATTTCGGAATGGCCATGGGGCCGCTCGCCATGGACGATCTCGCTGGTTTGGACGTCGGCTGGGCCATTCGCAAAGAATTTGCGCGTTTTGCCAAACCGGGCGTGCGAACGCCGCTAGTCCCTGATCTGCTTTGCGAGATGGGCCGTTTCGGGCAGAAAACCGGCAGCGGCTGGTCGCGGTATGGAGCCGACCGCAAGCCTTCGCCAGATCCCGAAACCGCCGCGCTGATCGAGAAAACGGCCCGCGAGGCCGGCATCGAGCGTCGGCAAATCCTGCTGGAAGAGATCGTCGACCGCTGCATCTTCGCTCTGGTGAACGAAGGCGCGCGCATTCTCGAAGATGGAATCGCGCTGCGCTCCGTCGATATCGATATCACCTACGTTTACGGCTACGGCTTCCCGGCTTGGCGCGGCGGCCCAATGTTCCATGCCGATACCGTGGGCTTGCCAAACGTGGTGATGCGCATCGAAGAATTCGAACGCAAGCACGGCTCGGATTTATGGACGCCCGCGCCGCTGCTGAAGCGCTTGGCCGAACAAGGGCAGACATTCGCCGATTTCGATAAGCAGAAAGCCGCCGTACGCTAAGTGCCCCCGGCGCCCAAGACCTGCCGGTGCACGGCATCTAATATCCCGTTGATGAACGGCAGCGATTCGTCGCCCGAAAACTGCCTGGCCAATTCGAGCGCCTCGTCGATGATCACCGGCGCCGGTATGACCTGCAAGCTCAGTTCATAGATCGCGAGCCGCAGGATATTGCGGTCCACCACCGCCATCCGTTCCAGCCGCCAGTTCGCCGCTTTCACCTCGATCTTCTTATCGATTTCCTCGGCATTCGCTACCGTGCCCCGCGCTAGCTCTTCCATGAACTGGTCGGGATTAAGCGTTTTTTCGCCCTCGCCCTCTTCGGAATGAAGCGTCTGGTAGTAGTGGGCAATGGCGCTATCAATCGACTCGCGGCGGATGTCCCACTCGAACAAGACTTGCAGCGCGCGCGTCCGCGACCTATGGCGTGCCGCCATGATCAGTAGTGCTCTTTCACTTGCTAACCCGCAGTTGCGGGATCAGATTCGCCAACTCTAGCGCCACCTCGGCTGCTTCCGCTCCCTTGTTGCCGCTCTTCCCGCCGGCGCGGTCCATCGCCTGCTGCATGTTATCCGTAGTCAGCACGCCCAGAGCGACCGGTACGCCGGTGTCCAAGCTCACACGGTTGAGACCATCGGCCGCGCCGCCGGCAACATAATCGAAATGCGGCGTGTCGCCCCGCACCACCGCGCCAAGCGCGATGATCGCATCGCAGTGCGGAGCCAGATATTTCGCCGCAATCGGCAATTCCCACGCGCCAGGCACTTTTACCAGTCGGATATTTTCGGGCAGGCACCCGTGCGTTTCGAGCGTCGCCAAAGCGCCCTTTACCAACTGTTCCGTAATAAATTCATTGAATCGGCTGACCACAATGCCGATCCGTAAATTTCCTGCGTTGAGCGAGCCTTGAAACGTTCGATGCGGCATGGAAAGATCGGGTGGACGGAGAGGCTGCGGGCGCTCGCTATGGGATACTTGGGTGTAATTCCTCAGTCTAGCGCAACATGGATCCCCGCTTTATCCGCAATTTCTCGATCATTGCGCACATCGATCACGGAAAATCCACGCTCGCCGACCGCTTGCTCGAGCATACCGGCGCTCTTTCCCAACGCGAAATGATGGATCAGGTCCTCGATAGCATGGATCTCGAGCGCGAGCGCGGCATCACCATCAAAGCGCACGCCGTCCGCTTGAATTATCAGGCCGCCGACGGAAACCTGTACGAGCTGAACCTGATCGATACTCCGGGTCATGTTGACTTCACGTATGAGGTGTCGCGCAGCCTGCAGGCGTGCGAAGGAACGCTGTTGGTCGTAGACGCATCGCAGGGCGTAGAGGCGCAGACCCTCGCCAACACCTATTTGGCGCTCAATCACAATCTGGAGATCATTCCCGTCATCAACAAAATCGATCTGCCGTCGGCCGAACCGGAGCGCGTCCGCGAACAGATCGAGCAGGTCATCGGCCTCGACGCGAGCGAAGCCGTCCTCGCCAGCGCCAAGAACGGCGTCGGCATCACGGAAATCCTGGAAGCTGTGGTCCACCGCATTCCGCCGCCCAAAGGCGATCCACAAGGCCCCTTGCGCGCCTTGATCTTCGATTCCTGGTTCGATCCCTACCGCGGCGTGATCATCCTCACCCGCATAGTGGATGGCACATTGCGCAAAGGCCAGAAAATTCGTCTGTGGTCGAACGGCACCATTTACGAAGTGGATGGCGTGGGCTTTCAATCGCCGAAGGCGGTTCCGTGTGACGAGCTCACCGCGGGAGAAGTCGGCTTCCTGTTCGCGAATATCAAGACCGTATCCGATGCGAAAATCGGCGACACCATCACCGATAACGCCAATCCCGCTACCGAGCCGCTGCCGGGCTTTCAGGAGATCAAGCCAATGGTCTTCGCGGGCTTGTACCCGGTCGAATCACACGAGCACGGCGTGCTGCGCGACGCGCTCGAGAAATTGCGCCTCAACGACAGCGCATTTAACTTCGAGCCGGAGAGTTCGGCCGCGCTAGGCTTTGGCTTTCGCTGTGGCTTTCTCGGCTTATTGCATCTGGAGATCGTGCAGGAGCGGCTCGAGCGCGAGTTTCAAATCGACTTGATCACCACCGCGCCCGGCGTCCGCTATCGTGTGACCACTACCGACGGCAACGTGATTGAGGTCAACAATCCGCAGAAGTTCCCCGATCCCTCCGCCATCGAAAAGACCGACGAGCCGATCATCGACGCAACCGTCATTACTCGCGAAGAGTACATTGGCGAGATTCTAAAGCTGCTCGAAGAAAAGCGCGGTATTCAAAAGAAGTTTGAGTACATCGGCAGCGGCCGCGTTCTGTTGCTGTACGAGCTGCCGCTGAACGAAATTGTGCTCGATTTTTACGATCGCCTCAAATCGGCATCGCGCGGCTATGCCTCGCTCGATTATCATTTGTCGGGTCACCGTGTCTCGCCCATGGTGAAGCTCGACGTGCTGGTGGCCGGCGAGCCCGTGGACGCTCTCTCCATGATTGTCCATCGCGATTTCGCCCACGAGCGCGGCAAGGTCCTGATCGAGCGCCTGCGCAAACTGATCCCCCGCCAAATGTTCGAAGTCGCTCTCCAAGCCGCCATCGGCACCAAGATCATCGCCCGCGAAACCATCTCCGCCATGCGAAAGAATGTGCTGGCCAAGTGCTACGGCGGCGACATCACGCGCAAACGTAAGCTGCTCGAAAAACAAAAAGAGGGCAAACGCCGCATGAAGCGCGTAGGCCGCGTGGATATTCCCCAGGAAGCGTTTCTGGCAGTATTAAAGGTCGGCAGCGAATCAGGCGAGTAGTCCCTACAACGGCATATTCCCATGCTTCTTCCGCGGCATGCTGTCCGTCTTATTCGCCAGCATCCGCAGCGCCCGAATCACCTTCGGCCGCGTCTCATGCGGTTCGATGACGTCATCCACATACCCGCGCTCGGCCGCGACGAAGGGATTCGCAAAATGCTCGCGATACTCATCGATCTTCGCTTGCCGAGCCTCCTCTGGATTGCTTGAGGACTGCAGCTCGCGCCGGTATAAAATATTGACCGCGCCTTCCGGACCCATCACCGCGATCTCCGCCGTCGGGTAGGCAAAATTAATGTCCGTCCGCAGATGCTTTGAGCCCATCACGCAATAGGCTCCCCCATACGCTTTGCGCGTAATCACCGTGATCTTCGGAACCGTCGCTTCGGCGTACGCGTACAGCAGCTTTGCGCCATGCCGGATGATGCCGCCGAACTCCTGTTCGGTGCCAGGCAGGAATCCGGGCACGTCTTCGAACGTCAAAATCGGGATCTGAAACGCATCGCAGAACCGTACGAACCGCGCGCCTTTCGTCGACGAATTGATATCCAGGCAGCCGGCCAGATGGGCGGGTTGATTCGCCACCACGCCCACCGTCTCGCCCGCCATCCGGGCGAAGCCGACCACGATATTGCGCGCAAAATGCTCGGCCACTTCAAAGAAATGCCGTTCGTCCACGACCCGCGAAATTACGTCCTTAATGTCGTAGGGTTTGTTGGATTCCACCGGGATCAGCGTATCGATTTCCCTATCCGCGCGGTCTTCCGGGTCCTTCGTGACAAGGCGCGGGACGCCATCCAAATTGTTCTGCGGCAGAAACGTCATCAACTCGCGCACGCTGCGCAGGCACTCTTCGTCGTTAGCCGCCAGAAATTGCGCCACGCCGCTGACCGAGTTATGGGTCATCGCGCCGCCCAGGTTTTCCTTCGTGACGTCCTCATGCGTGACGGTCTTGATCACGTCCGGCCCTGTGACGAACATATGACTCGTTCCATCCACCATGAAAATGAAGTCCGTCAGAGCGGGCGAGTAAACCGCGCCGCCTGCGCACGGGCCCATGATGGCCGAGATCTGTGGAATCACGCCGCTTGCCAGCGTGTTGCGCAAAAAAATATCGGCATAACCGGCCAGCGAAACCACGCCATCCTGAATGCGCGCGCCGCCCGAATCGTTCAATCCAATGATCGGAGCACCCGTTTTCAGCGCCAGATCCATCACCTTGACGATCTTTTGCGCATTCGCTTCCGAAAGCGAGCCTCCGAACACCGTAAAATCCTGCGCGAATACAAAGGCCTGCCGTCCATGGATCAGCCCATGACCCGTAACGAACCCATCGCCGTCGATCACGCTGTTCTGCATGCCGAAGTTCTGGCTCCGATGCCGAACCAGCTTATCGAGTTCCTCAAACGTTCCTTCATCCAACAGAAGTTCCATGCGTTCGCGAGCCGAAAGCTTACCTTCGTCATGTTGCCGCCCTCTGCGTTCGCTTCCGCCTCCCTCTTCGGCGCGCGCGTGACGCCGGCGCACTTCTTCTAAACGGTTCGTCATCATATCTCGAACCAGGCTCACCGCGATGAGACCATGGGATGAATTGTCTGCATGTCAGATAGTAATATGCACCGGCCCAGCGCCCTGCTCGTCGGAACCGCGGGCCACATCGATCACGGGAAAACATCCCTGGTTCGCGCCCTGACCGGCATCGATACCGATCGCCTTGCCGAGGAAAAGAGGCGTGGCATCTCGATCGATTTGGGCTTCGCCCATCTAGCCGTGGGGAATGGCGTGAGCATCAGCTTTATTGACGTGCCCGGCCATGAGCGCTTCATTCGAAACATGCTCGCTGGCGCGGGAGGCATCGAAGCAGTCTTGTTTGTTGTCGCCGCCGATGAATCCGTGAAGCCGCAGACGCGCGAGCATTTCGAAATCTGTCGGCTTCTCGGCATCAAGCGCGGATTGATCGTCCTCACCAAAGCCGACCTCGCCAGCAATGAGCAAATCGCCAAGACTGCTCAGGACGTTCGCGCCTTATGTGGCGGCTCGTTTCTCTCGAACGCGCCCATCTTGCCTGTCAGTGCCGTTACCGGCCTTGGCCTTCCAGCACTCAAAACGCAGCTTGCCCTTCTGGCCGCGCAAAAAACGCAGCGCGATCGCACCGGAGTCGCGCGCCTGCCCATCGATCGCAGTTTCACGCTAAAGGGATTCGGCACAATCGTCACCGGAACGCTGTGGAGCGGAATATTGCGCGTCGGCGACACGGTCGAGCTCCATCCAATGAATCGCGAAGCGCGAATCCGCGGCTTGCAGGTCCATGGCAGCGCAGTCGAGGCCGCTATTGCCGGCGAGCGCACCGCCGCGAATCTGGCGGGCGTCGATCATCTGGAAATCAAACGCGGCTCCGTCCTCACCCATCCGCAAACGCTTGCCGAAAGCACAACTATCGATATCACCGTCGATTGGCTGGCGTCCTCCGAGCGCCCCGCCAAGCCCCGCCAATTCTTCTTTCACCTGGGCGCGGCGGAAGTGCTGGCGAGCTTGAAACCGCTCGGTGCGCAGGTGAATTTTGCGCGTCTCACGCTGGCGGAGCCGGTTGTCGCGCTGCCCGGAGATCGTTTCGTGTTGCGCCAGCCGTCGCCCGCGCAAACCGTGGCGGGCGGAACGGTCGTCGACGCTTTCCCACCCAAGCGGCTCAATCGCACCAAGACGATCGCGCGCCTGGCTTCTCTGGCCGAAGCCAAGCTGGCCAGCCGGATCGAAATCTTGGTGGAGGAGAGCGCGAACGGCCAATCGTTAGAGGACCTGCGCCGCCTCACCGGATTTCCCGCCGAATTGCTTGCCGCCGGCATTCGGCAAAACCCGCAATTGATTTTGATCGGCGGGTCGCAACTGGTCATCGGCAAGAAGTGGCTCGACCGCGAGCGGGAGAAACTGATCGAATGGCTCACAGTGTTCCACCGGAGCAATCCGGCGGCGGCAGGCGCGCCGGTGACGCAGACGCGTTTAGGGCTCGAGCCAGCGCTCGGGGTCGCAGTCCTCGAAAATTTCCCTGCGATCCGCGTGCAAGGCGATGTCGTGGCGCTCGCCAATCATAAGCCAACCTTCAGCGACCGGGAAAATCAAGACTTGCTCAAAATCGAAGAAGCCTTCCGGCAAGCCGGTTTCCAGCCGCCGCCCATCCAGCAGGTTCTCTCCGGTTTGGGCGCGGATTCGAAGCAGGCGCGCAGCCTCCTGGAGGTCCTCATCAAACAGCAAAAGCTGGTGCGCGTCTCAGACGACATGGTTTTTCATATCGAAGCAATCTCGCATTTACGGAAATCGCTCGCCGCGCACAAAGGCCGCCGCTTCTCCGTTTCCGAATTCAAGTCCTGGACCAATATTTCGCGCAAACACGCCATACCCTTACTCGAATATCTCGATCACCAGCGCATCACGCGCCGCGACGGCGACGCCCGCGTCGTGCTTTAAAGCACTTCGAAGATCAGGCACTTCAAGTAGTGGGTTTCGGGCACCGTCAGCAGAATCGGGTGATCCTGCGATTGCGTCCGCCGCTCCAACACTCGTAGTTGCTTCCCGCAATCGAGCGCTGCGGCCGCGATCACCTCGAGCAGATGCGCTTCGCTCATGTGATGCGAGCAGGAACAGCTCACCAGAATTCCGCCGCGCTCGAGCAGCCGCAGCGCGCGCAGGTTGATTTCTTTATAGCCGCGAACCGCTCCCTCCGTGGCGGCTCGGGATTTCGCAAAGGCCGGC
>DASYAX010000163.1:0-5547 GCA_036501045.1 Bryobacteraceae bacterium | reverse complement strand
CACGCTGAGCGGCAATCGGAACGGTTGAGATCAGGCTGTTGACGTAGCGATACTGCCACTGCTCGATATTGAAGAAGAAGAAAGTACGGTTCTTGCCGTTGTAGATCTTCGGAATGCCGAGCGGTCCCCCGATCGCGCCGCCATATTGGTTGTAATGGTAAGGCGTCACGGACGTGGCGAATGCGTTGCGAGCGTCGAAATCGTTGTTTCGGACAAATTCATAGGCTGTGCCGTGAAAGTCGTTTGTCCCCGACTTCGAAACGATGTTCACTACACCGCCGAGCGTGAAGCCGAACTCGGCAGGCATGACGCCGCTTTGTACCTTGAACTCCTGGATGGCATCGACGGTTGGATTGACATTCAAATCCTGCACAAAGGCCTGATTGTTGTTTCCTCCGTCAAGCAGGAAGTTATTGACCGAGAGTGGACCGCCGTTTATACTCACCTCGGACAGCGCGATGCCGCGATCGGCAAAGCCGCTATTCGTTGCGCCAGCTCCGGATTTTACATTCGGAGCAAGGAACATGAGAGCCAGGGCGTTGCGCCCGTTCAGCGGCAACTCGCTAACGCGCTTGTTTTCGATTACATCTCCAATGGTGCCGCTGGCGGTATCGACCAGAGGTGCATCCGCGGTCACCTGCACCTTTTCCTGCGGACTGCCGACCGTAAGTTCCAAATTGATTTCTGCCCTTTGGTCCACCTGTACTACGATGCCCTTGCGTTCCAGGGTTTTAAAGCCGGGCTGATCGACAACGAGGCCGTAATTGCCCGGCACAATTCCGGGCGTGGTGTAATCGCCGGTCTCATTGGAGACAGCCGTCAGCGTGACACCCGTGTCCACATTGGTCACTTTCACCGTGGCGCCCGCTATCTTCGCCCCGGAAGGATCCGAAACGGTTCCGAATATGACTCCCCTCCCCTGTTGGGAAAAGGCGCCGGTCGCGCCGGAAAGAATTAAAACACTCAGGTACAGCCCACGAATGACTTTCGACATAGAAACCCCCTATAACAAACTGAACCGGACTTAGTAACTTATGCGGCGTCCCGCTCACGTGAACATGAATTCCGCGGTAATGGTGGAGGTCGCGCTTGGTATTAAGCGAACCCAATGAGCGCTGAAAGCGTCCGGGAAAGGGAAGAACTTGTATTCGCCGCTGCCAAGCTTTACCTTTTCGAATGGTTCCCACGTTCCATTACCTAAAAAATCGACTTCGATAGCAACATCGGTGGCATCGCCCGCCACCAGGTGCAACGCTTTCCGCTCGAAGCCGGTGAAGAGAAAAGGGTCGGACGGATCACCAGCCTGAACACGCGCGGCGCGCCACGGACCACCCCAACCCTGCGGCTTGCCCCAACCCCACAAATCATCCGTCTTACCTAGCCATAAACCGCTTTGCGGCTGTCCGACCACCGCGTTGTTGTCGTTGTTCGGCGTCGTCTGGTTGCCGCCCAAAGCAAGCAGGCCGCGAAAGGCGCAGTAATCGGGAATAATACGCAGATGTTGGCAAACCGGCTTCACACCCCAGATGCGTCCTTCGAATGCCACCGGTTGCAGTTCATAGAACATGCCTTGGATATCCAGCATGAAGTGCTCGGTCTCCACCTCCCGAATGCGCATCCATTCCGTCTGCCAGGCCTGCTCGGTGGCGTGCGAGGCCTTCGGCAACCGGTACTTCTGCCACTTGCCTTCAACGAGCGCCGAAAGAAGCGCCGAGGACTCATCCCAGCCGGACGTGAACATCACATTGCCCATATTTTGCCGGGCAGCGACGTCCATGTGAGGCTTGTTCGAAATACGGCGCCACGATCCGCCGCCGTCCCATTCGAAAAGACCTGCGTTTGTGTCGCCGTAAGCGTAAAAGCCGTTGTTTGCCGCTACCACGCGCTGTTGCGCCGTGTACGCTCCTTTGAAATGAGGCGGCTGGGAGATCCCCATGTCCTTCACCAAATCGAACAGTTGGCGCGTTTTCAGGGTGGCAACGTCCATTTCGAAGACCAAGCCCTCCATGGTGAGGAAATACACGCGATTGTGGGGATCCACCAAATGGCGCATGGTGGACGTAAGCCGGTGGTTTTCGAAGGCCTCGATGAAGCGTACTTTCCCGCCGCTATCGATGATATACGGGCCGATGATACATTGATTCGATTCGTGATGGATCAGCCGGTTGGCGTGGGTGCCGTTGTGAAGGCGCACCAGTTCCGGCTTGAGCGAATCATTCAAGCGATACAGTCCGAGCCCCGTTCCAGTGGCTTTCTTGTGTGAGTTGTAGGTGATGGCATAAAGGCCATCGGCCCAGGGCATCAAAGCGCCGATACCGCATTCCGTCCGTTCCGGCACGTTGTCCGCGCGAAAGCCGACATTAGGAAGGCCTGGAAGGAAACTTTGGGCGGCGGCAAACGTGGAGCCGGCCAATCCGGCCAATAAGACGCGGCGTGAAAGAGGCATTGCTTCCACTGATCGTAGGCGAGGCCGACGGCGCGCATGTAGGACAAAAGCCCTAGGTTTGAAGAAAGTTTTCCTTTATTTGATCGCCCTACTTGATTAACGAGTGGCGTTTGGCTGGCCGGAAGGGGAACCGTCGCTCAAACTCGTCGAAATCGATGGTGAGACCTAACCCCGAGCGGTCGGATAGCGTGACGAAACCTTGCTGTTGCACCGGATAAGTACCGCTCGTGAGTTCCTGAAAGGTGGCGTCGTCGGCCCCCTCCCATTCCTGGATGAGGAAATTGCGGCAAGACGACATAGCGTTCAGGGAGGCCACATGGCCAACGGGCCCACTGCACTGATGCGGAGCAATTTCCACGCCGTAGATTTCCGCCAGGTTCGCAATCTTGCGAATTTCCGTAATACCGCCCGCATGCAGCACGTCCGGTTGGATAATGGCCGCACCCTTGGCCTCGAGTAGGGGAAGAAATTCCCACCGCGAGAACAGTCCCTCGCCTGAAGCGATCGGAATAGCACTCCGGGCGGCAATTTCAGCCAAGCTGCGCGGACTTTCTCGAAGCGTTGGCTCTTCGAGAAAAAGAGGCCGGAAGCGCTCGACAGCGCGCGCGAATTCGATAGCCGAACGAACCGAGAATGTTTCGGCAGCTTCGATGGCAAAATCGAGCGAGTTTCCGGCGGCTTCGCGAAAAGCGGCGAATTCGCGCGTTGCGGCCTCGATGCGTTCGGGTTCCGAGCCCGCTGCGGCGAGCGTCCACTTCACGGCGGTCCAACCCATCTTCTTCGTTTCGAGGGCCCAGTCGTGAAAGGCTTCGGGAACACGATGACTTTCAAGGGATGCGCCCCAGTGGGTGTAGTAGACGCGTGACCTCTCCCTAAGCCGGCCGCCCAACAGCCGCCACAGCGGGATATTCAGACGCTTCGCTTCGATATCCCACAGCGCAATGTCAACGGCAGAGAGAGCCGTGAAGGTGTCGGGACCATTGCGCCACCGGGAGAGTTGATAATAGGCTCGATTCCAATGCTCTTCGGCACCGGCGGGATCGCGGCCGATAAAGTCGTCCTCGAGCCAGCGCAGGGCCGCCTCAGCTTGACCGGAGCGCCCCTCTAACGTTGCCTCGCCTAGACCCGATAGACCGGCGTCCGTTTGAATTTCGAGAAACAACAGATCGCGCCAACGGACCGTGGCCTTATGAATCCGGAAGCCGGTGATCTTTACACGGCCAGGCGCCGCGCCGCCGGGACGCGACCATAGACGTGCTGCCGGGTAAAGAACGGCGCCCCCGGCAAGCCGCGCGATCTCGCGGCGTGTCAATGTTCTTGAGCCGCGGTGTTCGCTGCGCGTTGAGAGAATCATGGCGTTGAGAGAATCAGGTAAGATCCGATTTAAAATTGGCATGCCCCTGGTAACTCGAATCACCGCGCTGGCTTGCCTCGCCGGCTGCTGCGCCATATCTTCGGCCGCGGCCCCGACGGATTCGAATTTAGCAGGCCGATGGCTGCTTTCGCAATGGCATCGCCGCGTCTGGCAGATCGAGGACGGGCTCCCGCACAACTATGTCACGGCCTTGGCATACGATTCCGACCGCTATCTGCTGGTGGGGACCCAGAAAGGCACTGCTCGTTTTGATGGTATGCGCTTCACTCCCTTTCCGGCGCTGAGCGACCGGTGGATTTACTCGCTGCTGCGTGCGAGCGATGGAACGCTGTGGGCTGGCACGTATCAGAACGGCCTGTATCGGATAAAAAACGGGCGCGCTCAGCAGTGGGGCACGAGCACGGGTTTCACCGATCGTTCCGTATATTCGATCGTCGAGGATCATTGGCATCGTGTCTGGCTGGCCTCGGAAGGGGGTTTGTATCGCATCGAAGGCAACCATGTACGTGCGGTGGTAAGAGACCGCAACACCAATGGATACGCGTGGCAGCCGCTCGCTGTGGATGAAACGGGAGCGGTCTGGTTTGCAGGCGAAACAGGCGTCTTTCATAGTGCGCCGGACGCCCTACGCCCGGTGCGTGTGAGCGGAGTCCGTAGCATGCCGGTAACACTCTACTTTTGGCGGGCCATGGGGCGGCTCTACCTGGGCACGGTAAAAGGTCTATTTATTTTGAAATGCGCCGGCGATCAATGTCAGGCGAGTCCCGTGCACGGAATCGAGGCGCCGATTGTTGGACTCACCGGCGTGAGCGATGGATCGCTTTGGGTGGCAAGCTGGGGTCGCGGACTATTCCGTGTGAGCGGAGATCGCGTCGAATCGCTCTCTACGAAGGAAGGGCTCGCGGACGATTTTGTTCGAACGATCAAAGAAGACACGGAACACAACGTTTGGGTAGGAACGCGAGGAGGAGGATTGACGCGCTTTCGCGCCACCATCTTAAAGCCAGTGGGTATGCCGGAGGGTCTGGGCGGCAACTGCGCCTCGGCGGCCATCGGCGACGGGCGCGATGGCGTTTGGCTGGGCACCTGGCGCAGCGGATTGTTCCACTGGCGCAGCGGCCATCTCCAGCCGCAGCCTTTGACCAAGCCGGCGCTTAGCGTGTTGATTACTTCTCTCGCACTAGATGGCATGCACCGGCTCTGGATTGGCAGCATGCAAGGTCTTTGGGCGCTTCCGCGCTTCGGAGCCAAAGCCGAAGAGATTTCGCTGCCCAGCCCCGACGCCGTCGTCTCGAGCCTGCTGGTCACTCGCAAGAATGAGCTCTGGATTGCGCAAGAAGGAGAGGGAATCGCGATATTTCCTTCGGGTGATCCGCGAACATCCAAACCGGTTCGGCTATTGCCGAATCAGAACGTGACGACGCTGTTAGAGGACAGAAGCGGAGACATATGGATTGGCGCTGCACAAGGACTTTGGGTCGCCCGCAACGATCCCAGCCGCGATACGGAACAAGTGAATTCGACGCTGCGGCGTGTAACGGCAATCTACCAGGATTCGCGCGGCCGCGTCTGGGTGGCTGCGGCCGGAGGCCAGATACAGATTTACAGTGGAAGCGTTCGACGCCGTTTTCTGTATGCGAACCTGCCCGCGCCCGAGGTCTATAGCATTCTTGAAGACGACCGTCACAGGGTATGGTTCGGCACCGGCCGCGGTTTGGCGAACGCG
>DASYAX010000162.1:0-7649 GCA_036501045.1 Bryobacteraceae bacterium | reverse complement strand
CAGCCGATATTCCGTCTGGCGCTCCCGCGCATTGCGCCCGAGCGCGCGATAGAGGCGGTGATCGCTCAAAAGCCCGTCCGCCGCGCCCAGCGCATGGGCGCGGTAGCTCGACCAGCGATAATCGCGCGGTCGCGCCACCATACGCGCGCGTACCGGATTGAGCTCGATGTAGCGGCAGCAGTCCAGAAAACAGGCGTCGCTGTCGATGGGAGCGGCGCGGTAGCGGCCTCCCACAGCGTAACGGTGCGGCCCTGGACACGATTGATATGGCGCACATAGCGCCGGCCGAGCGATTGCAGGGTGCGCGGAACGCTTTCCTCCTCCGCCGGCGTGACCAGAAGATGGACGTGATTGGTCATCGGCACATAGGCATGAACAGAGAGACCGTACTCCGCCGCGGCCTCGCCGAGCCATTCGCGGTAGCGCGCATAATCATCGGGCGCGAAGAAGATCGCCTGCCGGTTGTTGCCTCTCTGGATGAGGTGCAGCGGCTGGTTCTTGAGGAAATACCGTTTGTGCCGCGCCATTCGGTTCCTCCACCGGCTTCCGGGCAGCCTGGATAACCCGGATCGCAGGAAGATTCAACTCTGACCCCGAACTTTCGTACGTAAAATTTGCGGGCCGGCACTGGCCGCTGCACCGAACGCCCAACCGCGCGGTGTTGGAGCGATCAGGTCAGCCCTATCGGGCCCACATGAAAACGGGTCGATCGGGCATGAACTCTTCGGCTGCGTCACGACAACTCAAACGCCACGAAGCCACCGACCGGAGGTTTTGATACGCATGAGACAAAACCGTGGCCACGCTGCTCTAATTGTGCCAATAGGGTAGTTGGTGGCTTTTGCACTGAGCCCGATTCAGCACCGGCCCGCAGTCGCGATCAACACACTGGCACGAACGTATTCGGCAACAACCGCAGACGCGCATGAACACGTTCGGGAGCCGTGTTACTCGCGTTGCGACCCGGCAAGCTCGCGCGAGCGCACAGCGATATCGCCGTACGGAAACATAGCTATCCACAGTTCCGATTTTTTCGGTGAAAATCCTGAACCACAGACTTTTGAAATCATGAGCCCATGACAAGAATGGAGGGCAAAGCACTCTCCGGGTGCGCGCGCAGCAGTTGATAGGCAACACCACCCAAGCCGGTAAAAACTCCGGGCATAAACGTATTCCTGAGCAGGCCGGCAATCGGTCCGTGGTCTTCAATGCTGGTTATAATACTGGCGAGCAGGTGTTCACGCGAGACGCCCTCTGGTCCCTCGCCGGCAGCAATGGCCCTATCAATGAATTCCCATGCCCCGGTGTCGCCGTGGCAAGTGCTGTGATTCCAGCCAAATCCCAGTCGCCACGTTGCGGCCACCGCCCGCCGAAGCGTTTTGCGCGTGATTTCGTTGGCGAGCGTCGGATCGTGGTCCAGCCTCGCCAATCCGATGCCCACCGAACCGTGGCACCAGCCGGCCGCGGTTTTTGAGCCCTCCAGTTTTCGCAGGTCTGTCCAGTTCTGCTCGCTTTCGTCGAATAGCGAATCCTCGAAGGCAAACGCCGCTTCGGCAATGCGGGAGTACCTGTCCTCTGCCGAAGCATCCGCCAGCGTCTGGAGCGCCCAGCCGATTCCCGACACCCCGTGAGCGAAACCTCCCATGCCGTTCGGGCACAGCGCATGTATCCAATAAGCACATTCGCCCCGCCATTGGGCACAATCACAAAGCTGGTCGCCCATGGCACGCGCAGCTTCGAGAAATTCGATGTTGGCCGTTTTCTTCCAAAGCAAAAGCAGCGGCACGATTGCCCCAGCCCGTCCCGAAAGGACATCCAGCAACTCGTCCGACGCGGCTGCGGGCCGAATCTCGCGCCCGAGCATCATTGCCCTTTCCAGGCCGTCCCCTCCGTCCAAATCCCATTCCGACAATCGCAAACGACAAAAAATCAGGGAGCCGAGGCCCAAATAGCCGCCAACCGGAGCCGGACGGACGGGCAAGCCCTTTTTCTTGTTGTCGCCAAGTTTGTCTTCAAACGCATCAAGTGTCCGCAGGAGATCGGCCAGTAGCGATTCGACGCCGTCGACGGGATCTGCCCGACCGGCCCTATGCTCGCGAACGTAGGCACCTGCAAGAAGAGCCAATCCCGATATTCCGTTATAAAGGTCTGCTGTGAGCGGCTGGACTGTCCAGCCCGTAGCGGCCAGGATTGGTGCAATCCACGTGATGGTCCCATCACGGCCGCGGATGGCCGTTTCAATCAATTTTCTGATGAGCGAAGCAGCTTGGGCCCGCCGGCGCGATTCGACATTGTCTTCCCGGGTTACTGCCGGCCAAAGCGAAGCTACCTTAGGCATCCATCCTTGGCTGACATACGCACTTGTCAATGCCGCCTGCACGTAGTTGCGCTCGACTGACAGATCCGACTTCCGCCAATCTTTCCATGCCGCCTCGACCAGATTGTCTTGCGATAACCATCTGGTGCCGGATGGGCCTTCGAGTACTCCGTGACCCGCAATGGTCGCAAAAAAAGGAATGTCGCCGATCAGCAGCTCGTCGATTTCCGCCTGTATGACCGACGGCTCGCTCGGCGCGAGCGACACGTTTTCTGCCATTTTGGTCAGCAGATCGCTTGCCTGATGCCGCGCTTTTTCCTCGTTGTGAAGCGACACGGGGTGCCAAAGCATTCGCGCAAGCTCTGCGTACGATTCCGTGGGCCGCACCACAACCCGCACGCAGCATGGCTCAAATACTTCGAGTCGATCCCTCAGAAAGCCCTGCGCATCAAGTTTTCGCAGGTGATGTGAGAGCTCATCGAACCCATTCAGCACGTCGGGCCAGAAATCGGCGAGACTGGGTTCTGCCGCGGGATGGTTCTGAGCCATCGGGATTTCCATCGGCCTAGAGCCAATTCTCGCTTCATCGGTGCCGGGATTCACGATATCGGGCAGCAGGATTGCAGGCTGCTGGCCTGGCAAAGAACCCACACCTGAGCTATCGACGCCGCG
Source organism: Bryobacteraceae bacterium (assembly GCA_036501045.1). Taxonomy (GTDB): domain Bacteria; phylum Acidobacteriota; class Terriglobia; order Bryobacterales; family Bryobacteraceae; genus Bog-105. The sequence continues at coordinate 4,660 of DASYAX010000162.1, read as the reverse complement.
AAAACCGAGGCTTGTTCGCCGGCTCGGCAATAAGCCACTCGCCAGAACCGTTCCCGATACCAGCAGCCCCGCCCGGTGCGCGGCATCGCCGAGCCCGGAAGGGGACGGTGGTATTTTCGGTGTGAATAGCGTTTCACAATCGACCATGACCGGCCACTTGCCATGCGCGATCAGGTTCTCCGAATGCAGATCAGTGGCACCCAACAGGCGCATGAGTGCCAGCCAATGGCCAATCCCCCGGTAAAACGCTCGAAGTTCATCGCGGCTTGCAGCGTGCCGATGGGCAATGAACTCGGCCCACCCGTGGCCATCAGAACAGATACTCGCGGGTACGCGCAAAAAGAGCTCCAACTCTGACCCCCCGGCCAGTTCGGCAATCAAATTCCGGAGCAGCGCATCAACAACTAGCGACCGCGGCTTGTAGACGACAGTTCCGCCGTCGCAGGTAACCATCGCTACTGTGCGTCCGCCCCGATGGCTGTCGCCGGCTCCGAATACCACGGCGCTGAGCTCGCCGGCATGACTGCCAAGCAACGGAGAAAGTCTCGCTTTATCCCCCGCCCATTCGTTGGCGAATCTCAGTGAGGCGATACAGCGGTTGTTTATGACATGGGACGTTCGCGTCAACAGGGTTGGATAGTGTTCAGAGATGCTTTCCCAAAACTCAAGTTTCGAAGAAAGCGCTATGAAATTGTTCCACCGCTGCTCGGCTGTCTGCCCTGACAGCCGTCCCTCGACCCGTGCGGCATTGAGTTCAACCAGCAGAACGCGGGTAAGCTTTGCCGCTACCGCAGCCGCAACAGCCTCTTCCGTCCCCTGCAGGATTGCGGCGCGTTCGCGAGCATCGAGAACAAAGATATCAGTGAGCTGGGTTGCCAGATCGCTCAGATGGGGCGACATCAGGCAACCCAGCGATGCGCTGAATTCCAACTTGTCAGCGCCGGCCGTCACTTCAAATCAGCAGCAAGGATGTCCGTTGGAGCCGCTGCAAAGCGAACAGGGCGGTGGACGAATGCTGCTGACTTCCGCAGCCGCTATAATGTCCGCCGCCGCGAAGTCCCCTGTCGCGAAAAGCGGGCCAGCCGGATTATCGAAGCCTGCATCTTCTCTCCAGCGCGCGGCCGTACTGACAACTCGATCCATTTCGGACATGGTGTCCTCCTTTGGTTGCCACGAGGCACCGGAAGGAAGAACTCGCCAGCGGGTTGCCGCAAGGGAACCTTCCAGCACCATGGTCGATGCTATCATCGCAAGGCGGCGAGTCAACCGAATTCCCCCAGTCGGGTATTGCGTCGAAGCGCTCACAGCAACATAACATCAGTCAAACTCTGGCGCTTGACGTGAACCTCGCCACAATTGGCTATGCCTCCTGCCTAACTCTGGTACTCAGTGACCTGAAAGGCGGGTTCCCAGCGCAGTCATCGGCCACGCAGCCGCCCCCACACGACGTTACTGATCATCGAGGAACGGTGTGATATTCATGTCGTATGGTTCCATCGTACCGACGCGACGAACCTGGCGGGCAGAGCTCACACTTGACCGCACTGCGCCTGCTCGTTTCCTACACGTGGCCTAGTGGAGAGACCGGACTAAAGCTGCGCTTTGCCGGCTCCGCGATTTGCCTCCTGTTGGCGCTCGCCGCAACAGCCGTTTCACCTCTGCTACTTGCCGACCTTACGGATCGGTTTGGGCACACCACCTCTGCCGCAGTTGCTGCCAGTTTTGCGATCGTCGCAGCATATGTGATCTCACGGTTTCTCGCGCAGGCCCTCGCGGAGCTTCGCGATACCCTGTTTGCGAGCATACTTTACGACGCAATGCGCAAATTTGGAGTTCGGGCACTTTCTCACGTACTCTCGCTTTCACCCAGGTTCTTTTTGGAGTTCAATGCGGGCGGCACTTCGCGCACCATCGCGCGCGGTACTGAAGCATTGGGCATTTTCATATACTATGCGATTTTCAACATAGTACCCGTTCTCATACAGCTCACGCTGTTTACTCTAGAAGCAATATACAAACTCAGCATCCCAATTGCATTCGTGATGGTGACGACCGTCGCTGCCTATGCGGCGTTCACATTCCTTTTGGCGCGCCGCCAGATGGCTCTGCGCAATGCAATCAATCTTGCTGATACGGAAGTTGCCGCCAAGCTCGCCGAGTCGCTGTTTAACTATGAGACCGTCAAATATCTGAACTCGGAGGCGCATGAGAAATTCCAATACGACCGCTCAATGGGGAAGTACGCCCACTTTGCGATGCAGGCAAAAGTCTCGGTCGCATTTCTCACCACCGGACAGGCAATAATCACGGCGATTGGAGCGGGCGTCGTGATGGCGCTATGCGCTTTCCAGGTGAGGAGCGGCGGCTTTGGGGTGGGAGGATTCGTGATGGCCAACGCTATCATGGTTCAGCTGTATCAGCCTCTGAGTTCGTTGGCCATGGTCTATCGGGAAATCATGCAGGCGATCGTTGATACGCGGTCGATGGCCGACCTTCTCGGGAATCGCCGGGAGGTCGAGGATACCCCAGAAGCCAAAGACCTTATCGTTGACGGCGGCGAGATCTGCTTCGACCATGTCCGGCTGGCCTACGAAACCGGGCGCGATGTGCTCAACGATATCAGTTTACTTGTGCCGGCTGGCAGTATTATCGGGATCGTAGGTGCATCAGGGTCCGGTAAATCGTCGATTGCTCGTGTACTGTGCCGCGCCTACGACCTCACCGGGGGCAAGGTACTGATCGACGGCCAGGATATTTTGCGTGTGACGCAAAGTTCGCTGCGCGGGGCAATCGGGATAGTGCCGCAGGAGACGGTGCTCTTTAACGATACGATAGGCTACAACATCGGCTATGGGAATCTGGCGGCGGATCAGCGGGACATCCAGCATGCCGCTTGCGTTGCCGGACTCGATTCATTTATCCAGAGTCTGCCCGACGGTTACGACACCATCGTGGGTGAACGAGGCCTGAAGCTTTCAGGCGGAGAGAAGCAACGGCTTTGCATCGCGCGAGCGATCTTAAAAAAACCCCGCATTCTCCTGCTCGATGAGGCGACTTCGGCCCTCGACGTTCAGACGGAGCGCCATGTCCACGCGGCGCTTTGTGCCGTCAACGCACAACAAACGGTGATTGTCATCGCGCACCGGCTCTCGACCGTAACCGAAGCAGATTTGATCGTGGTCCTCGATCATGGCTCGATCGTGGAGCGTGGTACCCACGCCGAGCTACTTGCGCGCAATGGGCGCTACGCAGTGATGTGGAACAAGCAGAGGGAGGCCGCAACAGCGCGCGAGCGGCTCGAAGCCACAGCCGTGACTGGATCGGCTGCGCCACCCCAAGCCGCGGAATAGTGAATTGATTGCCCCCTTCCTTCGTCGTAGCTAAGGTAAACTATCATACCGATCCCACAGACGTTCCCGAACGGCTACATTACGCTGACCACATAGCCGCGCGGACAGCAAGGGCCGAAATGAGGGAAAAAAAGCAATACCGTTGCTTCTGCATAAAGTTAGCAACCAGTCCGCGTTTCTCACCTGTTCCGGCACGGGTATCGACGGCGAGAGCCTGATCGCCTACCAATGCAAGTACCACACGGAGCCGATGTAAACCAACGCGCCCATCAAAATACCAGCATAGAAGAATACAGAATACGGCGACATGATACGTATTCCTGTTTGTTGGAGAAGTTCGGGAGAAGTTCGGGGTCGGAGTCGCAACGGAGGTTCACAGCAACTTCAACCGACGCCTGTTGCCGCCGGGTTTCGGACGCGGTCCGGGCGGCAAAGGCACGACGCGACGCTTGAGCGCTCGGGCAATCCCGGAGCGGAATCGCTCGCCTCCCATGGCCCAGCCGCCGTTGGTGGCGTTGCGCAAAGCCTCCACAAAATCGTCCTGCAGAGCCGCGCGAAACCGCAGCCGATATTCCGTCTGACGCTCCCGCGCATTGCGGCCGAGGGCGCGATAGAGGCGGTGATCGCTCAAAAGCCCGTCCGCCGCGCCAAGCGCATGGGCGCGGTAGCTCGACCAGCGATAGTCGCGCGGACGCGCCACCATATGGGCGCGTACCGGATTGAGTTCGATGTAGCGGCAGCAGTCGAGAAAACAGGCGTCGCTGTCGATGGGAGCGGCGCGATAGCGGCCTTCCCACAGCGTGCCGGTCCGGCCATAGGCACCATTGACGTGGCGGACGTACCGCCGGCCGAGCGATTGCAGGGTGCGCGGAACGCTTTCCTCCTCCGTCGGCGTGACCAGAAGATGGACGTGATTGGTCATCAGCACATAGGCGTGAATTGAGAGGCCGTGCTCCACCGCGGCCTCGCCCAGCCATCCGCGGTAGCGCGCATAATCATCGGGCGCGAAAAAGATCGCCTGCCGGTTGTTGCCCCTCCGGATGAGCTGCAGCGGCTGGTCCTTGAGGAAATATCGTTTGCGCCGCGCCAATCCGCAGTCTCCACCCGCTCCGCCAGGCCAACTGGATAACCCGGATCGCAGGGAGATACAACTCTGACCCTAAACTGTCCGCGTTGAGGTTGACGAGGCAGAGATTGTCCATCTCCTCCTGGCCGGTGAAGCCGCGCAGCGTGAGGGAGCCGGGATGAAAGGTGAGACAGCCGGTCGGATAATCGGTGCCGCTCGCGTTTCGCCGGTTGCCCCAGGCATC
>DASYAX010000161.1:0-4298 GCA_036501045.1 Bryobacteraceae bacterium | reverse complement strand
CGTCGTATAAGTGTTCACCAGGGGGAAGACCATGAATAGCCTTCGTAGATGGGGTGTAGCCATTGCGGTCGCGAGTGCCTTCGTGCTGGCGCTGCTTGGAGCGGCGCCGTCCTACGCGCAGACGTTTCGCGGTTCGATTCTCGGCACCGTGACGGACACCAGCGGCGCGGCGGTGGTCGGGGCCACCGTGACGATTCACAACGTCGCGACCGGCATTGACCGCATCACCCAAACGAACGTCGATGGCAGTTACCTGGTGCCCGAGCTGCAAATCGGCACCTACGACGTGACCGTGGAGATGAACGGATTTCAGAAGACGGTAACCAAAAGCGTGGTAGTGGATGTCGCCTCCGAAAAGCGTATAGACGCCATCCTCAAACCCGGCCAGGTGAACCAGCAAATCGTAGTAGAGGGCGAAGACCTGCCCCAGGTGGATACAACGACGAACACTCTAGGCGGCGTGCTGACTCAGAATACCGTGAAGGATCTGCCGGTAAACGGCCGTGACTATACGAAATTGATTTTCTTGAATCCCGGCGTGGCCGGCTCGCCGGATCAGATTTCCGACTCACCTGGATCTTACGGCGAATTTTCGATGAACGGCGCGCGCGGCCGCTCCAACAATTATTTGCTCGACGGCACGGACATGAATGACGGCTACCGCAACGATCCGGCCATCAACCAGGCCGGCGTTTTCGGCACGCCCTCGGCCATTTTGCCGATTGACTCGATCAGTGAGCTCAACGTGCTCTCGAATTATCAGCCGGAATTCGGGCGCAACGGCGGCGCGGTGGTGAACATTGTCACCAAGAGCGGGTCGAACGATTTTCACGGCGACTTCTTTGATTATTTCCGCAACAACGCGCTCGACGCGCGCAACTATTTCAATTTCGTGGGCCAGCCGCAGGCGACGTTCAAGAATAACCAGTTCGGCGCGTCGGTAGGCGGGCCAATCATCAAGGACAAGACGTTCTTCTTCGCCGATTACGAAGGCCAACGCGAGGGTGTAGGTGTGGTGACCCTGGCTTGCGTTCCCAGCATCACCCAAGCCAACGCGAGCAATCCCGTGATTGCCGCGCTTCTCGCGCGCAATCCGTGGCCGGCTCCGAATATTGCAAGTTCAGTTCCGACCGACAGCGGGTGTCCCAACGGTCCAGACGCTTCGATTACTTCGCCTTCTTACAACAACCTGACCAGCTTCATCGCCAAGGTGGATCACACCTTCAACCAGAACAATACCCTTACCGGCCGGTATTTCTTCGGCGATAGCGTTCAGTCGTTTCCTCTGGCACTGACCGCGAGCGGTGGCCAACTGCCGGGGTTCAATACGTACACGCCGACCCGGGTGCAGCTGGTGTCAATCTCTTATGTGCATATATTCTCGCCGAGCAAAATAAACGAGGTCCGTTACGGCTGGAATCGGTTTGCGGAAGGTTTCCTGCCACAGGATTTTGCGTTCGATCCTAGCTCGATTGGACTTTGCAACGTAGCGGCGACGACCGCCTCGTGTTCGAGCTCGGGCCTGCCCATTATTACGGTAGGAAGCTTCTCGCAACTCGGCGCTTCTTCCTCCACTCCACGGCATCGCGTGGACAGTAATAACCAATTCATTGACGATTTTTCGTGGAAGCTGAGCAAGCATGATCTGAAGTTCGGTTTTGAATTCCGGCGTACGAGTATCCAGCAGTATTTTGACAAATATTTTCGCGGCAAACTTGAATTCAACGACACGGAGGACTTCCTCTCCGGGACAGTAGACGGCGGCTTCAATTACAACGGAGATTCAATACGCCACACGCATCAAAATAACTTCGGATTGTACGCTCAGGACAGTTTCCACGTGAACTCGCGAGTCACCGTCAATTACGGGCTGCGCTGGGATTATTACGGCGTGGACGCGGAGAAGGACAATCTTTTTAGCAACATCACTAACCTCGATCCCGTGGATCAAACTTTCACTCTCACGCAAGTAGGGCAACCCGGATTGGGCCAGTTGTACCGCCCGGACTACAAGAATTTCGCGCCTCGTTTAAGCGTGGCCTGGGATGTCTTCGGCACCGGACGGACCGTGGTTCGCAGCGGATATGGCTTGTTCTTTGACGCCTTCTCCCAGGATTTCTTTCTTGGCCATTTGCCCTACCCGCCGTTTTTCGATCCGGGGCCTGCCTACAACAACATCGGGCCCGACCCGATTATTCCGGCCGGAGTCACCGGCACGATCGCGGGCGGAGTGCCGGTGTACGGTGCACCGAGCTGCAGCAGCGTGGAGTGCGATTCGTTCGCCTTCGACCGGAACATCAAGACGCCATACATGGAGAATTACAATCTGAATATCGAGCAGCAGATCTCCAGAAAGGTAGTGCTGCAGGTCGGCTATGTAGGCTCTCAGGGGCACCGCCTGTTCCGGTTTGTGGATTTGAATCAGCCGAACCAAGCGGCAATAACGGCGTCGGACCTGGCTACCGCCGCAGCCACGCCGGGCTGTTCGACTAACACGGCGCCGACGGGCTGCATCACCTCGTCATATAGTGTTCCGCGTCCATATCAGTTGAATCCCTACGATTCCTTTTACGTCATGCAAGAACAGTCCACGGCGAAGTCCAATTACAATTCGCTGCAGGCCAGTTTGCGGGTGAACGGGTGGCACGGCCTTACGTCCATCGTGAATTATGTATGGTCACGGTCCATGGACAACGCCAGCGACGGTGAGGATTTCGAGCCCAACGCGGCGCAACCGAACGATAGCACGCGGCCAAATCTCGAATACGGGCCGTCCAACTTCAATATCCCGCAGCGCTTCACATGGATTCTCGGTTACCAGCTTCCGCATATGGATGGAAGCTGGGAAAAGCTGAAAAACGGCTGGGGATTTGATAGCACAGCGACGTTGCAAAGCGGCCAGCCATTTCAGATGAATTACAACTTCGAAGATGACTTCAGCGGCAGCGGCGAAGGGGACGATCGCCCGGATGTAGTTGGGCCGATCACATATCACTCACACAATCCGTCCGACTTCGTTGACCTCAGCTCCTTCGCGATACCGTGCACCTTATCGGCATACGCCCAGGCGAATGGCGTCACCGGAAGCGCGCAAGATTGCGAACCGGGAACACGGCACTTCGGCAACGAAGGTCGCGACTCGCTTCACGGACCCACCTTCAAGCAGTGGGACATCGCGATTTATAAGAATACGCAAATCACGGAACGGCTAGGAGTGCAATTGCGCGCCGACATTTTCAACGTTCTCAACCACCCGAACTTCGCCAACCCATTCCTTCCCAATTTCATTGCGGATCCTACAGGATCGGGACTGGTGGCCAACGGCACTCGCGAAACGGGTTCCGGAGGTTACGCGCTCGCCGCGACGGGTGATGTCGGCATCGGCAATCCGTTCCTGGGTGGCGGCGCGCCACGCGGGATACAGTTGGCGGCGAAGTTCACTTTCTAGAGCGCGGCGTTTCACGGCTCGCGCAGCGGCTGGAGGCTTCTCCCTCAGCCCGGCCCCGCCGTAGGCTAGGCCCGCTGGACATCTTGCGGCTCGGTCGCTAAGCGCAATCCCGGGCGCTACCGGAGCGCGTTCCACTGAGCGGCAGTTTCCTAAAGCTCGCAGCGGTTTGTTAGGCTGAGGTGTGCGCACAGGCGGCGCGCGAGGAAACGTCTAGCGAATCTCGTCTCGGCGTACACGAAGAAAAAGCGAAGCGCTCGCGAAGCCTTCGGCAGCGCCTCCGTGCGGTTATCGGTAAAGCATTCATTGTCACTGATTTGAAATATTCCCCTGAGCGGATACGTATTCACTTATGGAGCGACGGAAGACCACCGGAGAGATGAGCGCCGCGGAATTAGCGGATGTGCTTACGCAGGTCCGGGCGGGGGACTCGGAGGCCTGGGGAGAATTGTACGGCATGTACGCCCCGGCGATTTTCCGGTTCTGCCGCCGGGCGCTCCATACGCGCGAGGACGCGGAAGACGCGACCACCGAAATCTTCATGAAGGTCCAACAAAAACTCGGGACGTACGATTCCACGCGGCCGTTCACCGCGTGGCTCTATAAAGTCGCGAGCAATCACTGCTGGGATTTGCTGCGGCGCCGCCGGATTCGCCAGGACCTGGAAACCGGCGACCTGGAAACGCTTCCGCTCGAACATCCCGATCCCAGCCAGCTCGAAAAATTGCAGCTCGATCACGATAGCAAGCATGTGCGCGCCGGACTCGCCAAGCTCCCGGACCGCGCGCGCATGGCGCTGGTGCTGCGCTACTACTCGGAAATGAGTTACGACGAAATTGCGGACACGCTCGGC